>CAZRLU010000110.1:4207-7232 GCA_964600995.1 uncultured Oscillospiraceae bacterium
TCCCGGTACCAGCCCTTTTCCAGCTCCACCTCCCGGACCATCAGCCCGGCGGGGCGCAGGGCATATTCCAGCTGCTCCGCCTCATCCTTGATGTTGCCGGGGATTTCTACCGGCGGCTGCCGGAAATATTTCAGAATCTGATCGATGGCTTCCTTGGCGATCAGCCTCCGGTCCGCAAGCCGGTCCGCCTCCCAGCGGTCCATGACCGCATTGGCCATGTGGAAAAAAGCGTCCTCCAAAACGGCGCGGTCGCTTTCCTCCCGCTGGCGGATCTGCTCATCGAACCATCCCATCCGTCTGTTCCCTTCCTCCGGTCTTATTCCGAGGTAACCAGTTCCGTATAAATGCCGCCCCGGGCGTACAGCTCCTCGTGGGTTCCCCGCTCCGCCACCCGGCCGTTCTCCAGCACGATGATCTCATCGCAGTCCCGGATCGTGCTCAGGCGGTGGGCCACCACCACGCAGCTGATTCCCCGCTCCCGGACCGCCTGCACCAGGTCATACTCGGTCCGGGCGTCCAGCGCGCTGGTGGCCTCGTCCAGGATGATCACGGAGGGATCCTGGGCCAGCACCCGGGCGATCTCCATCCGCTGCCGCTGCCCGCCGGAAAGGTCCCTTCCGTTCTCCGTCAGCCGGGCCTGGTATCCGCCCGGCCGCTGCAGAATATCGTCATGAATCTGGGCGTCCCGGGCCGCCAGGATCATCTCAAAGTCCTCGATGGACTCATCCCACATGCGGATGTTGTTGGCGATCGTATCCTCGAAGAGCACGATCTCCTGATCCACCATGGCCACGGACCCCGTCAGCACCGCCCGGGGAATCCGGCTGATGGGCTTTCCGTCAAAGAGGATCTCCCCCTCCCAGGGCTGATACAGCCCCGTGATCAGCTTGCTGACCGTGGATTTGCCGCAGCCACTGGCGCCCACGATGGCCACCCGGCGGCCCGGCTTCAGATGCATGGAGAAATCCGTCACCACGGGCTTGCCCAGCCGGGAATAGCCGAAGGTGACATGCCGGAGCTCCACCTCGCCCTTCAGCTTCGCGTAGCTTTCCACCTCGTCATCCCCGCCGAAGTGCAGAGCCGGGTCATCCGGATATTCCATCACGTCCTCGACCCGTTCCATCTCCGTGCGCATCTCCTGGATCGTCTGTCCCGCCTCCACCAGGGTCATGGCCGGCTCCATGAAGGAGGACAGCAGCCCCTGGAAGGTGACGATCATGCCCAGGCTGAAACTGCCGTTCATGGACAGGGCCGCCCCCAGGAACAGCACCGCGTAGTTGCAGGCCGAGCTGACAAACTGGGGAATTACGCCCACCCGGGCGTCCAGGGTGGCGAAGCGCACATGCTGGGTGTTCACCGAGGCCTGGTATCCGCTCCACTTCCGGAAGAATCCGTTCTCCGCCCCGGAGGCCCGGATGGTTTCCGTCATGCTGATGCCCGCCATGGTGGCGGAGGCCAGCTTGCCCTCATCCCGGAGCATCACCCGGGTCAGGTTGATTCTTTTATTGGAAAGATACTGGGCCACAAACAGGTTGATGGCCAGGGAACCCAGGCCCACCAGGGTCATCAGCGGGCTGTAGCGCAGCATCACGGTCAGGTAGAAGATCATCATCACCGTGTTCAGCGCCAGGGGCGCCACCGTGTGCACCAGGGTTTCCGCGATGGTGGCGTTGGTCCGCTGCCGCTGCAGCACGTCCCCCGTCAGCCGCTGGCTGAAGAACTCCACCGGCAGCCGCAGCACCTTCCACATAAAGTCCGCGCTGCCTTCGATGGTCATCTTGCCGTTGATCTTCAGGCTGTAGACCGTATTGGCCCACTGCACCGCCAGCTGGAAGACCGCCAGCAGCGCCATCACCGCCAGGAAGGGCCGGACCCAGTCCGGCGCGCGCCCCGTCAGCAGCCGGTCGTAGAAAATCCGGGACATCACCGGGTTGATCACGCCGAACAGATAGGTGATCACCGAGGTCATCACCACGAAGCCCACCGCCGCCCCGGCTCCCCGCAGCCGCTTCCGGGCGAAGGCAAAGGTGCTCTTCCGCTTCCCGGAGGGCACGAAATTCTCTCCCGGCGCAAAGGTGAGCACCAGGCCGGTGAAGGACTGGTCAAATTCCTCCATGGAAACCTGCACCAGCCCCCGGGCGGGGTCGTTCAGCACGGCCCGGTCCCCCCGGAAGCCATTCAGCACCACAAAGTGGTTGAAGTCCCAGTGGATGATGCAGGGGAAGGTGCACTCCTTCCGGAGATTCTCCACCTCCATCCGGTACCCGTGCACCTCCAGCCCGTAGCTCTGGGCCGCCAGGTAGACGTTCTTCATGTTGGAGCCGTCCCGGCTGACGCCGCAGTCCAGCCGCACCTGCTCCAGGGGGATCCATTTCCGGTAGTAGGCCAGCACCATGGCAAGGCAGGCCGCGCCGCATTCCAGCGCTTCCAGCTGCATGATCACCGGCACCTTGGCCACGCCCTTCCGGACAGGCTGTGCCCCCTTCTTTCCGGTCATCCCGTCCCTCTCCGTCTTTCCTGCTGCCCCCCTGCCGCCCGGGTTCTCCGGCGGCCGGGACATTTGTGTGATTTTCTTACAATATTATCACAAAAGCCCTACAGGCACAATACAGCATTTCATATCTTTTTCATAATCCTCCCCTTTTCATTTGGTTCGGTTTGTTGTAAGATGGTTTTGTTTAATATGGGGAAGTGTGGCAGGCGCGGGAGCGCCGGAATTGCAAGGATCTGTAAGGAGGTTACGGATGAATCTATCGGATGTGGTGCTGCTGCTGGGCGGGGTGGCGCTGTTCCTCTACGGCATGTCCCTGATGGGGGACGGGCTGAAGCGGGTGGCGGGCAACTCCCTGGAGCTGATTCTCTATCGCCTTTCCTCCACGCCGCTGCGCGGCATTCTGCTGGGCGCCGGCGTGACGACGGTGATCCAGTCCTCCTCCGCCACCAGCGTCATGGTGGTGGGCTTCGTCAACTCGGGGATGATGCGGCTGCGCCAGGCCATCGCCATCATCATGGGCGCCGTGGTGGG
>CAZRLU010000111.1:0-7209 GCA_964600995.1 uncultured Oscillospiraceae bacterium
TCTGAGTACAAAGGGCAAGGAGGCGTATTCCCGTGGAGAACAAAACCCGCTCCTTTCATCAGGTCAAGTCCGATCTGGCGATTGGAGCGATGACGGTGGTTCTGTATGGGATGCTGGCTGCTGTTTTTTTTGCCTGTCTCTCCATTCCGAATATCTATCTGCGCCGCCTGAACCGGACTTTTGCCACCACCCTGCTGACCTTTCTGGTCCTGATCGTGGCCATGCACGCGGTTTACGGCGGCTTTGACGTGGGCCGCAAGAAGTCCAAGCCGGTGATCTCCGCCCTGGTGGCGGGAACGCTGATCACGGATCTGGTGGCCTATCTGCAGATGGAGATCATGAACGTCAACGACAACTACAACGACCATCTGGTCCTTTTCGGGCTGGATTTTCTGTACCTGCTGCTGGCCATGGCCCTGCAGGTGGGGATCATCATCGTCTTCGTCCGGGTCGGGAACGATCTGTATTTCCGCTTTCATCCGCCCCGGAGGGTGCTGCTGATCATCGGGGATCCGGATCAGGAGCTTCCGCTCCGCTCCAAGATCGGACGTTATCAGCTGCAGTGGGCGGTGCGGGACTGCGCCCTGTACAACGCGCCGGACCTGCGGGAGCGGATCCGCGAGGCCGAGGTGGTCTTCCTGGGCCAGATTCCCCAGACGGACAAGGCCATCGTGCTGAAGATGTGCTACGACCTGCGGAAGGACATCATGTGCAAGGCCCAGCTGCAGGAAACCATCCTCTGCAACTCCCGCCCCGCCATCGTGGACGACGCGGCCTTCCTGGAGATGGAATTCTACAAGATGTCCTTCTACCAGCGGCTGGTGAAGCGGCTGGGGGATATCGGCATCTCCTTCCTGTGCCTGGTTGCGCTCTCCCCCCTGATGGGGCTGATCGCCCTGGCCATCAAGGCGGAGGACCGGGGGCCGGTGTTTTTCCGCCAGAAGCGGCTGACCATCCGGGGAAGGGAATTCACCATCTGGAAGTTCCGGACCATGAGCGTGGAGGCCTCCCTGCATGACAGCCAGGTGTCCACCGCCGTCAACGATTCCCGGATCACCCGGGTCGGGCATGTGCTCCGCCGCTTCCGCATGGACGAGATTCCCCAGTTCCTGAACGTGCTCCGGGGGGAGATGAGCCTGGTGGGTCCCCGGCCGGAGATGCTGGCGAACATTGACCGCTACAAGGAAAGCTTCCCGGACTTCGCCTACCGGGAAAAGATGAAGGCCGGCATCACCGGCTATGCCCAGATCGAGGGAAGGTACAACACCACCCCCGAGGACAAGCTGATGCTGGATCTTATGTATATCGAGAGCTTCTCCATCTGGCTGGATGTGAAGCTGCTCATGCGGACGGTCACCGTCCTGTTCAAGCGCGATTCGACTCAGGGGTTTGTGCCTTCCGCGCTCAGCGCCCCTGAAGAGATAAAAAACCCCAACCGAAGAAGAAGAAGGAGCGAAAACACATGAACACCACTTTGCTGATCATGGCGGCGGGTCTGGGTTCCCGCTACGGAGGCAACAAGCAGATCGACCGGATCGGCCCCAACGGCGAAATCCTGATGGAGTATTCCATTCATGACGCGGTGGAGGCCGGATTTGACAAGGTTGTTTTCGTCATCCGCCGGAGCATGGAAGCCCTGTTCCGGGAGATGATCGGGGACAAGATTTCCCGGAAGGTGTCGGTGGAATACGCCTTCCAGGAATATGATTCCCTGCCCGGCGGCTTCCAGGCCCCCGCGGACCGGACCAAACCCTACGGCACGGTGCACGCCGTCCTCTGCGCCCGGGACGTGATTCATGAGCCCTTCGCCGTCATCAACGCCGATGACTACTACGGCAAGGACGCCTTCGTGGCCATGGCGGAAAGCCTTCATTCCCTCCGGGACACCAAGGATCAGGCCTCCATGGTGGCCTACTATCTGAAGAACACCGTTTCCGAGAACGGCCACGTGACCCGCGGCGTCTGCACCCGGGACGAGGAAGGCTTCCTGGTGAAGGTGACGGAGACCTACAAGATCCTGCCCTTCCCCGACGGCACCATCCGGGATATCAACGACAATCCCGACGGCGTGATCCTGGATCCCAACGCCCTGGTTTCCATGAACTTCTGGGGCTTCGCTCCCTCCTTCTTCGACGCGGGCGAAAAGTATCTGAAGGCCTTCCTGGCCGATCCCGCCGGGGATCCCCTGAAGAAGGAATACGTGCTGCCCTCCCTGGTGGACACCCTCATGCATGAGGATGGCCTGAAGGTGAAGGTGCTCTCCACCGACGCGGTGTGGTTCGGCGTCACCTACAAGGAAGACAAGGCCTATGTGGCCGGCGAGCTGAAGAAGCTGCATGACGCCGGCGCCTATCCCCCCGCGCTGTAAGAACCGAAAGGAGGGTTCCGCATGAAGATTCTGCTGACCGGCGGCGCCGGCTTTATCGGTTCCCATACCTGCGTGGAGCTCTGCCAGGCGGGGCACGAGGCTGTGATTGTGGACAACTATGTCAACTCCAGCCCCGAGGCCATCCGCCGGGTGGAAAAGATTCTGGGGCATCCCGTGGCCCACTACGAGGCCGATGTGGCGGACCGGGCCGCCATGGACCGGATCTTCTCGGAGAACCGGTTCGACGCGGTCATCCACTTCGCCGGGCTGAAGGCCGTGGGCGAGAGCGTGGCCCAGCCCCTGCGCTACTACCGGAACAACCTGGACTCCACCCTGACCCTGCTGGAGGTCATGCAGGCCCACGGGGTGAAGCGCATCGTGTTCTCCTCCTCCGCCACCGTGTACGGGAATCAGCCCGTGGTGCCCTACCGGGAGGACATGCCCTCCCTGGGCTGCACGAATCCCTACGGCTGGACCAAGTTCATGATCGAAAAGATCCTGGAGGGGCAGCAGCACGCGGATCCGGAATGGAGCGTGGTCCTGCTCCGGTACTTCAACCCCATCGGCGCCCATGAGTCCGGGCTGATCGGCGAGGATCCCTCCGGAATTCCCAACAACCTGATGCCCTATATCGCGAAGGTGGCCGTGGGCGAGCTGGATCATCTCAACATCTTCGGCAACGACTATCCCACCAAGGACGGGACCGGCGTCCGGGACTATATCCATGTGGTGGATCTGGCCCGGGGCCACGTGCTGGCCTGCGACTTCGCTGCCGGGCGCACCGGCTGCGAGATCATCAACCTGGGTACGGGCACGGGCTATTCCGTGCTGGATCTGGTGCACACCTTCAACCGGGTCAACGGGGTGGAGATCCCCTATGTGATCGCCCCGCGGCGGCCCGGGGACATCGCGGAGAACTATGCCGATCCCTCCAAGGCCAAGGCCCTGCTGGGCTGGACCGCGGAGAAGACCCTGGAGGATATGTGCCGCGACACCTATCATTTCCAGACGCTGAACCCCAAGGGCTATCACGGCTGAGGGGAAGGAGGACCGTATGAATCAAAGGCTGCTTTCCGCCCTCGGCGCCGTGCTGTGGCTGCTGGGGCTCGCGCTCTTCATTCTGGGGCTGAACCTGCCCGCCCCGGCCGGCTCCTGGCTGGCGGTGATCGGGAACCTGCTGTTCTTTCCGGGGCTGGCCCTGGAAGGCGTGGTCTGGTTCCGGCGGAAGAGAGAGCAGGAAAGGCAGGAAAACGGTCCGGAAGGTGAAAAGTGAAAGACGCGGGCGGCCCCGGAAGGGGCCGCCCGGTTTTTCTGCCCGCCCGGGAGAAGGGGAGGGGAGAGGAGGCTTCTGCCTTTCCGGAATTTGACGTTTCCGGCGCAAAAAGGTTTACAATCCGTGCCTTAAATGATAAACTACTATATTGAGTCGTTGTACGCTCCGACGCAGCGATTCTGATGTGAACGCTTTTTCGGACAGCCGCGGGAAACCCGGCGGAAAGGAATCAGCATACATGATTTTCGGAAGATCCAACCAGCAGCAGACCCCGAATTCCCAGGCACGGCAGGATTTCGGAACGGCGGCCAGCGGCACCCCGGCTTCCTCTGCCCCCTGGGCGGGAAACCCGGGCTATCCGACCCAGCCTGCCGGGACGGGCTACGCGGGATACACCCCCGCGGCGGCCGGGCAGCAGGGAGGATATGAAAATGCGGGCGGATACGCCCAGCCCCAGGCCGGATACGGCCGGAGTGCGCAGGCGTACCCGGGCTATGAGCAGGGACAGACGGGCTACAGCGGATGGAATCCCTCCGCCCAGGCGCAGCCCCAGAGCCAGCCCCAGGGCTATGCCCAGCCGGGGCAGGGCTACAGCCAGGCCGGCTGGAACTACAGCCAGGGCGTCCCGGGATACGGAGCCCAGCAGGGCTATGCCCAGCCGGGGCAGAGCACGGCCCAGAGCGGCCAGGCCTACGGCGCGGGCCAGGGAGGGTATGCCTATCCCCAGATGAATCCCCAGCAGGGCTACGGCGCCCAGCCGGATTACGGACAGGGGCAGCAGCCCTATTACGCCCAGGGACAGCAGGGCTATCCCGGGGCGGGCTACGGGAGTGCCTATACCCAGATGGGCCGGAATCAGGTTCCCGGTCAGGATTACGGAAGGCAGATTCCCCTGAACGGGGGAGGCTACGTTCCCCCGGCCGTGCCGGTCCGGCGGCAGCCCTTCCGGTTCCAAAGCTGGATGCTGATCGCCTTGGGCGCGGCACTGGTGGTGCTTTTTGCCCTGGGGCTGATTCTGAAGAACAGCCTGATTCTCTGGATCTTCGCGGCGGCCGCCGCCGGGTCCGTTCTCTTCTTCTGGTTCCGGCCCCTGGTTTCCGGCAACCGCCGGCTCTGCTATACCGTGATCTTCGGCGTGCTGACGCTGGTGGCGGTGCTGAGCGCGGCGGGAGCGCTGAACCCGCCGGGGGATACGACCCGGACCCAGGGCACTCCGGCCGCCCAGCCCAGCGCGGCTCCCGCGGGAAGCTCGGCGGGGATGGTGATCGACCCGCAGACGGGCAATGTGATCAGCTCGGTGGCAGCCACGGAGGTTCCCGCCACCGAGACGCCCCGGGTGGAGGACAATTCCGCCGCGGAACGGCTGGAGAGCTTCTTCCGCTACTGGAGCGCCAACCGGCAGGATGAGATGCTGACCCTGTGCTCTCCCTCCTGGCAGAGCAAGCAGGACAACCCGAAGACCGCGCTCTTCGGCCTGCTGGCCAACAGGACGCCCCTGGACTTCACCCTGGAGAAGATCTCCGGGACCAGCGAGGACACCTCCAGGACCGTGACCCTGACCTCCACCATGGACCGGAACAACGGCAAGGATCCGGTGAAATACCGGCTGAACGTGCTGATGGTCCGGGAATCGGACGGCTGGTTCGTGGATCCCCAGAGCCTGAAGACCTATGAGGAGGCGGAAACGCCGGATCCGGCCCTGGCCGCCACGGCGACGCCCTCTCCGGAACCCCAGGTGAACGGAAGCACCGTGCTGTACTACAATCCCGACGGCGGCACGAAGTACCACCTGGATCAGAACTGTAAGAGCACCCATGCCAAATATCTTCCGTTGAAGGGGCACTTCACCTATTCTGAAATCAACAAGTCGGAGTATTCCAAGCTCAGCCCCTGCAACGTCTGCGCGGCGCCCCTCCGTCCATGAGGACGCTGGAGGAGCTCCGGGCGGGGCTGCGGGCCCTTCCGGAGGGCCGGTGCCTGCTGGGGCTCAGCGGCGGCGCGGATTCCGTCGCCCTGCTTCATCTGCTGCTGCCCCTGCAGGAGCAGGCGGGCTTCCGGCTGGAAGCGGCCCATGTCAACCACGGCCTGCGGGGAGCGGAATCCGACGGGGACGAGGAATTTGTCCGGCAGCTTTGCCGGGAAAACGGGGTTCCCGCTCATTTCCTGCGGGTGGATCTGGGGGGCCGGAGAGATGAAAACAGCGCCCGGGAGGCCCGGTATCAGGCCCTCTTCGGGCTGATGGAGCGGGAAGGAATTTCCACCCTGGTCCTGGCCCATCAGCGGGACGACCAGGCGGAGACCTTTCTGATGCGCCTGCTCCGGGGCGCCGGGCCGGAGGGCCTGGGCGGAATGCGGGTCCGGGAGCGGAGAGGGGAATATCTGCTGCTGCGGCCGATGCTGGAGCTCTCCGGGCGGGAGCTGCGGGAGACCCTGCGGGAGGCGGGCATCTCCTGGCGGGAGGACGGCAGCAACCGGGATCCCGCGTATCTCCGGAACCGGATCCGGGCGGAGCTGATGCCCTGCCTGGAGGCGATGACCCCGGGGGCGGAGGGACGGATTGCCCGGACGGCGGAGCTGATCGGCCTGGAGAACGACGCGGCGGAGCCCCTGGGAGAGGAACTGCTGCGGCGCTGCGAAACCCCGGAGGGGCTGGAAACGGAGCCCCTGGCGGAAGCGGCGGAGGCGATCCGCCGGAGGGCGCTGCGGAAGTGGTGGCGCCTGCGGGGCCCGAAGCTGGCGGAGCGGGAGCTGAACTACAGCCAGACCCTGCGGCTGGAGGGGCTGCTGAAGGCGCCCCGGGGAACCATCATCAACCTGCCGGGAGGCTGGCGGGCCAGACGGGAAAAGCGGCATATCCGGCTGCTGGCGCCCGGCGACAGAACCCGGAACAACCGGCCCGGGCGGGATGAACGAAAAGAGAAGGAGAAAGCAAAATGATCAGCTCGGAAGGAAACCTTTATCAGGATCTGACCAAGATTCTTGTGACCCGGGAGGAAATCGCGGCCAAGGTGGAGGAGCTGGGACAGATCATCACCAGGGAATACCGGGGAAAGACCCCCGTCCTGATCTGCATTCTGAAGGGCGGCGCGGTTTTCTTCACCGATCTGGTGCGGGCCATTGACCTGCCCCTGACGATGGAATTCATGGCGATTTCCAGCTACGGAAGCGCCACGAAGACCAGCGGCGTGGTGAAGGTGGTGAAGGACCTGGACAACGATATTCTGAACAAGGACGTCATCATCGTGGAGGATATCGTGGATTCCGGGGTGACCCTGAATTACCTCAAGGGAATGCTGAGCCAGCGGGGCGCCGCCTCCATCCGAATCGTGACGCTGCTGGACAAGCCGGCCCGCCGCCGGGTGAAGGACCTGAAGGTGGACTACAGCTGCTTCAATATTCCGGACGAGTTCGTGGTGGGCTACGGGCTGGACTATGACCAGGCCTACCGGAACCTGCCGGACATCGGGGTGCTTTCTCCCCGGGTATACGAGAAGAAATAAGGAGGAAACGGATTTGAAGAAATCCAGAGGGGTCGCCGGTTATCTGGCGCTGCTGGGAACGCTGCTGG
>CAZRLU010000112.1:0-7201 GCA_964600995.1 uncultured Oscillospiraceae bacterium
GGATCCAGGAGATCACAAGCCCCCGGGGATCCGCCCTGCGCAGCCGGGACCGAAGGCCTCGGAAGGCTCCGTAGCCCGCCTCCGGCACCGGGAGCAGATAGATGCTTCGCTCCGTCCCCTGCTCCTTCCGGATCCGCCGGATCCATTCCTCCGCGGAAAGCTCCGCCGGCGGAAGCAGCATCCCGTCCCCCGGTTCAGCCCTGCCCTCAAAGTCCGCCAGGATCATCCGGGCTTCCGGGTAAAAAGCCCGCAGCATCGGCGCCAGGAATCCCGTCAGTCTTCTCTCCGCCCCGATTCCCAGGCCGCCCAGGCTGCAGCTCAGGTTTCCCCGCAGGATTTTCCCCCGCAGGTTCAGGAGCGTGAAGAGCTGCTCACAGGAGGCAAGCCGCTTCCGGATCTCCCCGTTCTCCTCCTGCTCATAGCGGATTCCAAACCGCAGCAGGAAAAGAAATCTCTCCGGATGAAACAGGCCGGTCAGCATCCGGTGCGTGGGCGTACCGGGGGACGTCCTTCCCTGGCCCCGCCGGATCCGGGCCCTGAGGGCCGGGTCCCCGGGCCGGAGCCTTTTCCCGATTCCGGGATGCGCCTCCCGGAAGGCATACATCGGGAAGTCTCCCCGGGAAACAGTGGCGTAAAACTGGCCTGCCGTGGGCAAAAGCCGCCCCGACTGGTCCTCCCGGCCGTCCGAAAAGGCCAGGATCTGGGCGCATTGCAGGAACCGCCTGAAGCCGGCGTTGCCGAACCGCTCCCGCATCCGGTCATACTCCGCCCGGATGCCGGGTTCCTGCTCCGGCGCTTTCAGCTCCACCAGGGCCAGGGGAAGCCCGTTCACAAACAGCGTGATATCCGGACGGAAGCTGCCGGAAACCCCGGCGCAAACCATCTCCGCTGCCGCCTGATAACGGTTCCGCTCCGGATGGTCGAAATCGATCAGCCGGATTCCCCGCCATCCGTCCCGCAGCATCCGGTAGAAGCGCTCGCCCAGATCCGGGCAGTCCAGGGCTTCCCGCAGCTCCTGCAGGAGCTCCTCCGCCCCCTTCTCGGGGAACGGCGTCCCGTTCACCCGCTCCAGGGCTTCCCGCAGCGGGCCCGGAAGAATATTGGTCTCCCGGTCCCGTTCCACGCTTCCGGGCAGAAAAACCTCATACCCCAGCCGGGAAAGATGCAGCAGGGCAGGCTTTTTCATCAGGTTTTCCTCCCGTCCGGCCTTTCCCACGGTCCCTCTCCCTCCCTTGATACGTAATCGGCCCCGCTCCCGGCATCCCAAAAAGAGAAAAGGCCCGCTTCCTCAGCGGGCCTGCCCTGTCGTCATTCCGCTTCCGTGAAGGCGTCCTTGCCCAGGCCGCACACGGGACATACCCAATCCTCCGGAATATCCTCAAAGGCGGTTCCCGGCGCGATGCCGCTGTCGGGATCCCCCACCGCGGGATCATAGATGTATCCGCAGGGGCACTCATACTTCTTCATGCTCGCATCCTCCTTCATTCTCGGGGCCTGTCAGGCCGCGGTGTGAATTTATTGTATCCCCGCCCTCTCTTTCTGTCAAGCGGAGCCGGCGCTCCGGAGGCCTTCCGCGGGCAACTGTTACAATTCACAGCGCCACCCTGCGGCTCCTCAGGCTTCCTGCTCGAAGGGATAGACGAGCCCGATCTGGTGCCTGCATTCGTCCAGCAGGTCCATCACCTCCATGGTGGCCTCCGGGGGCACCAGCGCGCTCGTTTTCCGGCCTGCGCGGATCTCCTCCGCCACCAGGTCGAACTCATTCAGCATGCTGGTTCTGCCCTCAAATTCCTCCCGAAGCCTTCCCTCGGGATCCCGCAGCTCCGCCCGGTCGGCGAAGTGGAAGTTGTTCACAAAGATCTCCCCCGCATCTCCCCGGATCCGCAGGCTCTCGTCCCGCCGGTCGTCCCGGATGGAAAGGAAGATCCGGTGCGTCCTGCCGTCGGGATAGATCATGTCGATCTCATCGTCCAGGTCCACGCCGTTCTCGATCACCCCGCTGCACCGGATCTCCGCGGGCTTCCCGAAGAGCCGGTAAAGGTAGGTCACCGGATAGACGCCGGAATCCAGCAGCGCGCCCCCCGCAAGCTGCGGGTCCGTCAGCCTCGGGGCATAATTCAGCACGTTCACCAGGTATCTGGTGTCCACCTGCCGGATTTCTCCTGCCGCCCCCTTGTCCACCCATTCCTTCACCTTGCCCGCCACGGGTGCGAACCAGGTCCACATGCCCTCGGCGATATAGACGCCCTTCTCCTCCGCCAGGCGGAAGAGCTCCCGGGTCTCCTCTCCCCGCACGGTGAAGGGCTTCTCGCACAGCACCGGCTTTCCCAGCCCGATGGCCGTCTTCACATGCCCGTAGTGGGAGGGATGGGGCGTCACCACATAGACGGCGTCCGCGGTGGCCATGGCCTTCTCCGGAGTCTCATATGCTTTTCCCCCGAAGCGCTTCGCGAATTCCTCTGCCCGGTCGAACCGCCTGGAAAAGGCGGAGACGATCCGGTGTCGCCCGGAGGCAGTGATCTCTTTGGCCACATGCTCCGCCAGGGTTCCCGTGCCGATAAAGCACCAGCTGAAAGGTTTTTCCGGCATCTCCACGTTCCTCCCGCTCACGCTTTCTGCGCTTTCTGTTCCCCGGCCCACTTTGCGCAGGCCTCCGGCAGCTCCCGGATGTCCCGGATGGCCGGCGTTCCCGCCGGAACCTGTCCGAAGCCGTAGGCCGCGTGCAGGAAATCGGTCCCGGCCTCCCGGGCGGCTTCGTAGTCTCCCATGGTATCGCCCAGATACAGCGCCCGGTCCAGCCGGTTCCTTTCCACCACCCGGCGGATGTTTTCTCCCTTGCCCCGGCCCGTGTTTCCGAAGCATTCCAGATCCTGGATCCAGGCTTCCAGCCCGTGATGAGTCAGAAAGGCTTCAATATATCCCTTCTGGCAGTTGCTGACGATGGCCAGGAAGTATCCCCGGTCCCTCAGGGCCTTCAGGGTTTCCTCCAGCCCCTCGTACAGGATGCCGCCGTGCTCCAGCAGGTAGGCGTTTTCCCGCTCCATGCACTGCTCCATCAGCCTTCCGGCCTCTTCCTCCGTGTCCCGGGGAAACAGGATCCGGCCGATGGCGTCCATGGTCTTTCCCATGACGGAATGGATGGAGTCCACCGTGCACCGCTCGGGTCTTCCCTTTTCCTCCAGCACCTCGTTCCAGGAGGCCGCTACCCCCTCCGCCGAATCCCACAGCGTTCCGTCCAGGTCAAACAGTATTCCTTTTTTCATCGTTTCTCCCAATCTCTTTCATTCCTTCCGGTTTTCCCGGAAATACAAGAAGCCGGGGAAGGGCTGCGCCCGTTCTCCGGCTTCCTGTATAGGCTGATTACTGATTCTCCTGCAGCCACTCTTCCGCCTTCGCGGGAGACATGCGCTTGATATCTTCCTTGGTGTAAGGAGACTGCTCGCCGCCGTTGGTGTACAGGAAGAATTTTCCGCCTTCGGTTTTGAAAAGGCATTCTTCGTAACCCGCAGGATCCCCGATGTTGCCGGCGGTCTTCTTGCCCAGCAGTTCGGAAGCCTCGGTATCATAATCAACCTTGCAGATCGTCTTCTTCATTCCTTTTCGCTCCTCCCTTCCATGGTATTGAGGCCTGCAAAACCTTGTTTATCAAGCTTTCCAAGCCTTTTGAATGATAGCACAAAAAAGAACAATATGCAACAGATCCGGCCTGGTTCAATTTGTACCGTTTTGGACAGGTTTTTCGGCGTAATCCGCCAGGATCTCCCTTCCCTGCTCCCGGATCAGCTTCTCCAGGTCCTCCCGGGCCATGATCGCCTTCAGCTCCGTCCCTTCCTCCGTAAAGCGTTCCTCCGTCACCTTTCCCAGCGTCCGGATCTGGGATACCAGCCCGTAGCGGCTGAAGGGGATGCGGAAGGCGACCGGGGCATGACTTTCCTGCAGGGCCTCGGCGATTTTCTCCTTCAGCTCCTCCAGCCCCAGGCCGGTTTTGGCGGAGATCATCACCGCCCCCGGAAAGGTCGGCCAGGGATCCGCCACGTCGCATTTGTTGATGGCTTCAATGCGCCGGGCCTCCGTAGCGCCCAGCTCATCCAGCACCTGCTCCACCGTGTCGTGCTGGGCGGTCATCTCCCGGCTGGAGCCGTCGTTGACGATCACCAGCACATCCGCCCGGGCCGCCTCCTCCAGGGTGGAACGGAAGGCGCTGATCAGGGTATGGGGCAGCTTCCGGATAAAGCCCACCGTGTCCACCAGCAGGTACTCCGTCTTCTCCGGCGTCTCCATCCGGCGGGACACCGCGTCCAGCGTGGCAAAGAGCTGATCCTCGGCGTAGACCCCCGCCCCCGTCAGGGTGTTGAGCAGGGTGGATTTTCCGCTGTTGGTATAACCCACCAGCGCCACCACCGGGGTTTCATTTCTTTCCCGGCTTTTGCGCCGGATGTCCCGCTGCTTTTCCACCTCCGCCAGCCTTCTGCGCAGCTCCGTCATCCTTTCCCGGATTCTGCGGCGGTTCATTTCAAGCCGGCTTTCTCCGGGGCCCCGGGTGCCGATGCCTCCCGCCAGCCGGCTCATCACCAGCCCCTGGCCGATCAGCCGCGTGCTCTGATACTGCAGCTGGGCCAGCTCCACCTGCAGCTTGCCTTCGGCGCTGGAGGCCCTTCCTGCAAAGATGTCCAGGATCAGCATCGTGCGGTCAATGACCCGGATCCGGAGCACATCCTCCAGGTTCCGGATCTGGATGCCGGTCAGCTCCTCGTCCAGGATGCACAGGTCCGCCTCCAGCGCCTGGCATTCCCGGGCCAGCTCCTCCGCCCGGCCCCTTCCGATGAAAAGGGCGCCGTCCGGCCGCTCCCGCTTCTGCAGGAAGCTTCCCACCACCTCCGCCCCGGCGGTCTCCGCCAGGCGCTTCAGCTCCTCCAGGGATTCCCTGCTCTCGATGCCCATCAGCACGGCCCGTTCCCGGCCCTCGGTGGCGGCATCGGTCTCCTCCCGACCCACCAGCTCGTCGCTCTCCTGGATCTGATCCATCCAGGCCCGGTCCGGCACCCGGTCCCATCTCACCGCCTCGGGCATCCGGATCTCCGTTTCCGAGGTCAGAAAGGCCGCCTGCACGTTGACGGGCTCTCCGCCCCGGACCCCTACCGCCGCCATGGCGTCATAGCGGAAGATCCGCAGCGCGCTCAGGTCCACGTCGCTCAGATGCCCGTCTCCATCGGGATGGGTATGGATGCACCGGACCCGGCTCAGCTTCCGGGTGTTTCTGCGCAGCCGGAAATCCACCAGCTCCACGTCGCAGTCCGTTCCCACCGCCACGTGGACGACCTCCCCGTCCCGGGTCAGATAGACTGCGATCTCCCGGTTCAGCCTGCAGGAATAGTCCGCCAGCAGTTTCATCAGTTCCCGGGGAATAAACTCGTTTTCCTCGGTTTCATAGGAATACAGGGCGTCCAGCTGCTGCAGCAGCGCGTCCCGGATTCCCTCCGTATTTCCGTGTACGTTGTGTTTCACTTTACCTCCTTGAGCGCCGGCGCTCCCGGCCCCTCCGGCCTTATCTTCCCGTGGAGCCCATGCCTCCCCGGCGGTCCGGCAGCGGCGTCTCCTCCTCAGCCAGCCCGTAGGGCAGGAAAATTCCCTGGCAGAATCTTTCCCCTCTGCCGATGATCAGATCCTGCTCCGTGGGATTGCGCAGGGAAACCTGGATGTGCCCCTCGTTTTCCGCCCAGGCATAATCGCTGTCGATCACGCCCACCGTGTTGCTCAGCCGGATCTGATGGCGGAATCCCAGCCCGCTCCGGGGGAAGAGCATCAGCACCCAGCCCTCCTGCATCTCGCAGCGGATCCCTGTGGGGATCACCGCTTTTCCCCCCGCGGGAATCACCGTTTCCACCGGGGCGGTAAAGTCATATCCGGCGCTGCCTTTGGTCGCTCTCCCGGGCAGGGGAATCTCCCCCACGGAAAGGGCCCCGGCCCGTTCCCCCAGGTCCTGCAGATATCTGCTCTCCGATACGTGGGAAAATTTCGCGATGCTCATGCTTTCTCCTGCTCCTTCCCGTACCAGGCGTCCGCCAGCGCTGCCAGCTCCTCCAGCGACAGGCGCTCGCCCCGGATTTTTTCATCCAGCCCCGCCTGGCGGATCACCTCCAGGGCCTCCTCCCGGCTGATATGCAGCGAGGCGGCCATTCCGTTGGCCAGGGTCTTTCTTCGCAGGGCAAAGGCGGCCGTCACGATCCGGAAAAAGGTTTTCTCATCCCGGACGGAAACTGCCGGCTCCCTGCGGAAGGGCAGCAGCAGGAAGGCGCTGTCCACCTTGGGCTGCGGAGTGAAGCATGCCGCCGGCACCACCCGGGCCAGCCGGGGCTCGCACTGAAACTGGCACCGCACCGCCAGGGGGCCCCAGCCCTCCCGGCCCGGGGCGGAAAGCACCTTTTCCGCCACCTCCTTCTGCACCATCAGCGCCATCCGGCGGATGGGCAGCCCGCTGGTCAGAAGCCGGGTGATCAGCGGCGTGGTGATATAGTACGGGATGTTGGCGGCCACGGTGAAGGGCCTGCGCAGATCCCGGGTCAGCTCCTCCAGGTTCGCGGTCATCACATCCCCCTGGACCAGACTGAAATTGTTCTTTTCTGACATGAAGGCGGTCAGCAGCGGGATCAGCCGCTCGTCCAGCTCCAGGCTCCGCACGTGGTGTGCCCGGTCGCAGAGATGCCGCGTCAGGCTTCCCGTGCCGGGTCCGATCTCCAGCACATCCTCCTCCGGATCCACCCCCGCATCCTCCGCCAGGGCTGCCAGCAGGTCCTCATCATAGATGAAGTTCTGCCCCAGGCTTTGCTTGTACCGCAGATTGCTTTCCCGGATCCTCTCCTTGCTTTTGCTCACGTTTCCCTCCTCGCTTTCCGTCCCCAAGTATAGCATAATCCAGGCACGAAAAAAAGCGGCATCCGAAGATGCCGCTTTCTTGGAATTCCGAAAGTACCCTTGGAACGAAATCAGAACTTCAGGGGGTTCACCCGGATGCCGGGGCCCATGGTGCTGGAAAGATACATGCTCCGCACGTAGGTTCCCTTGGCAGCGGCGGGCTTGGCCTTGTTGATCGCGTCCACCAGCACGTTCAGGTTCTCCTGCAGCTTTTCCTTACCGAAGGAAACCTTTCCGATGGGGCAGTGGATGATGGCGGTCTTGTCCAGACGATACTCCACCTTACCGG
>CAZRLU010000113.1:0-7137 GCA_964600995.1 uncultured Oscillospiraceae bacterium
TCTGTGCGTCCGGCACGGGTTTCCGTGCCGCCCCGTCCCGGCCGTTCCGGCGTCTTTGGTTCGTCCGGAATGATCAAATCGAAAGCAGCGTGTGCAGCATGAAACTCTTGACCCTTGTCATTCCCAGCTACAATGTGGAGGCCTTCCTCCGCCGCTGCGTGGAGCGGATGGTCCCCGCCGGGCCGGAGCTGGATGTTCTGATCGTGGACGACGGGTCCACCGACGGGACCCCGGCCATTGCCGACGCCCTGGCCGCGGAGCATCCGGAGATCGTCCGGGTGATCCATCAGGAAAACGGCGGCCACGGGGAAGGCCTGAACCAGGGGATCCGCACCGCCCTTGGGGTCTATCTCAAGAGCGTGGATGCGGATGACCGGATTGATACCCCCAGCCTGGTCCGGATGCTGGATCTTCTGCGGGATCATGCGGCGGAGGGGACCCAGGCGGATCTGGTGATCAACGATTATGTCTACGACCATACGGACCGGGAGAACGTCTTCCAGGTCCGGTACAATCATGTCTTCCACGAAGGCCGGGTGGACACCTGGGAAACCTGCCGCCCCTTCCCCATCTGGAAGCAGTTCATGATCCATTCCATGTGCTACCGGGTGGCCCTGCTCCGGGAGCACGGGTATACCCTTCCCAGGCATACTTTTTATGAGGACAATCTGTACATCTATCAGCCCCTGCCCTGGGTCCGGCGGATCCTGTACCTGCCCTGCCCCCTCTACGGCTACACCGTGGGCCAGGGGAATCAGTCCGTCAGCGAGAAGAATCTGATCCGCCGGATGGATCAGAACACCAATATGGTGACCCGGATGATCTGCACCTGGACCTGGGCCCAGCTCCGGGAGCTCCCGCCCCATCTGCGCGGCTACATGATCTCCTTCCTCAGCGGGCAGATCCTGGCGGTCTCCGTGCTTCACGAGAACGCCGGCAACGAGCAGTCCCGCCGGCTGCATCAGGAGATGTGGGATCAGATCCGCGCCTTCGATCCCGAGCTCTGCCGCCGGCTGCGCCGCCATCCCACCGCCGCGGTCATGACCAGCTGCGGCCCCCTGGTGCGGCGGCTCGCCTATCATATCAGCCGCTTCGCCCAGAAGCGGATCGGTTTCTGATCCGCCTTCCGGAGCGTTCCTCAGGGTTTTTCCGCGGCTTGCCGCGATAAGTTTTTTAAAGGAGGAAGCCTATGAACATCACTTCCGATATCCGTTACATCGGCGTCAATGACCATGACCTGGATCTCTTCGAGGGTCAGTATGTGGTGCCCCTCGGGATGGCCTACAATTCCTACGTCATTCTGGATGAGAAGGTCGCGGTGCTGGATACCGTGGACGCCCGCTTCGGCGAGGAGTGGCTCGCCAACCTGGCGGCGGAGCTGAAGGGCCGCCGTCCCGATTACCTGATCGTGCAGCACATGGAGCCCGACCATTCCGCCAACATCCTGCGCTTCCTGGAGACCTGGCCCGAAGCCACGGTGGTGTCCTCCGCCAAGGCCTTCCAGATGATGAAGAACTTCTACGGCACCGATCTGAGCGACCGCTCCCGCCTGGTGGTGGGGGACAAGGCGGTCCTGAACCTGGGCCGGCATGAGCTGACCTTCTTTACCGCCCCCATGGTGCACTGGCCCGAGGTCTTCTTCACCTGGGACGCGGCGGACGGGGTGCTCTTCTCCGCCGACGCCTTCGGCAAGTTCGGCGCTCTGGACCGGGAGGATCCGGAGGGCTGGGCCTGTGAGGCCCGCCGGTACTATTTCGGCATCGTCGGCAAGTACGGGCCCCAGGTCCAGGCCGTGCTGAAGAAGCTGGCAGGGCTGGAGATCCGGACCATCTGCCCACTCCACGGCCCGGTGCTGGAGTCCCCTCTGACGGAATACCTGAACGCCTATCAGATCTGGAGCTCCTACGGCGTGGAAACCGACGGGGTCGTCATCTGCTACACCTCCGTCTACGGCCACACGAAGGAGGCCGCGGAGCAGCTGGCTTCGCTGCTGAAGGCCCGGGGCTGCCCGAAGGTTGCCGTCAACGACCTGGCCCGCTGCGACATGCCCGAGGCGGTGGAGGACGCCTTCCGCTACGGCAAGGCGGTCTTTGCCACCACCACCTACAACGCGGACATCTTCCCCTTCATGAAAACCTTCCTGGAGCATCTGGCCGAGCGGGGCTGGCAGAACAGGACCGTGGGGCTGATCGAGAACGGCTCCTGGGCTCCCGTGGCCGCCAAGGGCATGAAGGCCCAGCTGGAGGGCTGCAAAAACCTGACCTTCCTGGAGCCGGCGGTGAAGATCACCTCCGCCCTGAATGCGGAAAGCCGCGCCCAGCTGGAAGCCCTGGCCGACGCGCTGATGGCCTGAGCTTCCTTCCCCGGCATGCAAAAACCGTTGCCTCCCTTCCGGAAGCAACGGTTTTTCTTTACCTCTGAATTTCCTCGATCATCTCCAGCACCCGCTTCGTGCCGTCCGCCGGCGGCGCGTCCCGCAGGGCCTGCTCCAGCCTTTCCCGGTCGGCCCAGGTCTGCGCCACCGCCTCTGCCAGGGTCGCGGGATTCATATCCTCCTGCATCAGCACGTGGCACAGCCCCCGCTTCTCCAGGCTCCGGGCGTTCAGAATCTGGTCCCCCCGGCTGGCTCCCTTCGGATAGGGAATCAGCAGCATGGGCCGGCCCAGATGCTGGAACTCGCAGAGGGCGTTGGCTCCGGCCCGGCTCAGCACCATGTCCGTGGCCGCCAGGGCGTCCGGCAGCTCCGCGTCCAGGAATTCCATCTGGCAGTAGCCGGGAATTCCCTGCCGGGAGGCGTCCAGGTTGCCCTTTCCGCAGATATGAGCCACGTCAAAGGTGTCCAGCAGCCTTGGCAGGGCTTCCCGCAGGGCCTTGTTGACGCTCTGGGCTCCGGAGGATCCGCCCATCATCAGCAGCACCGGCTTTTTCCCGTCAAAGCCGAAGAGGCGTCTTCCCGCCTCCCGGCTGCCCTCAAACAGCTCCGGCCGCAGGGGCGTCCCGGTCATTTCCGCCTTCTTTCCCAGGGCCTGCGCGCATTCGGGAAAGGTGGTGGCAAATTTCTTCGCGAAGGGCCTGCACAGCTTGTTAGCCAGCCCCGGCGTCAGATCGCTCTCGTGGCACAGCACGGGAATCCGGTGCAGCCAGGCGCCAAAGACCACCGGCACCGCCACGAAGCCCCCCTTGCTGAAGACCACGTCCGGCCGGATCTGTCCCATAAGCCGGGCGGACTGGAAGGCTCCTGCGATCACCCGGAAAGGATCCGTAAAGTTCTGCCAGGAGAAGTATCTCCGCAGCTTTCCGCTCTTCACCGCGTGATAGGTGACCCCGGGCACCGCCCGCATCTTGGGCGCCTCCATGCCGTTCTCGGTGCCGATGTAGTGGATTTCATATCCTGCCGCCTGCAGGTGGGGGATCAGCGCCAGATGGGGCGTCACATGCCCCAGGGTTCCGCCGCCGGTCAAAACGATTTTCTTTTTCATTCCATCCATTCCGTTTCCTCTTCCTCCCCGCTTTTCTCCGGAGCCCGTTCTCCCCGGCAGTCCAGATAGAAGGCGCAGACGGAGGCTGTCAGATAGACCGAGATGGCCAGGGAGGCCAGCATCTGCACCATCAGGGCCGGAACGGTCCCGAAGGCCGTCTGGCAGAAGCCCGTGACCAGGGTTTCCAGGATGTACCAGAGGATGAAGCTGACGTACAGGGAGAAAATCTGCCCCTTCTTCCCCAAAGTCATCCGCTTGCTCTCCTTCGCTGCCCGGATGGGCCCGGCAATCTCCCCGTCCGCCATCACGCTGTCCGCCAGGGCATACTTCAGCGCCGCCATGACCCCCAGGACCGTCATCACGATCATCGCCGCGGATTGCAGGCCTATGACGGTGTTGGCCGCCGAGAGCACGGAGATCCGGGAGGAGGTGTCGCTCAGCCACAGGGGCAGAAAGGCGAGGATCATCAGGGCCGCCCCCGGCAGCATCCACAGGAAGATCCGCCAGCTCACATAGAGCCGCAGCCCGATCCCCTTGAAGAAAAGGTTCATCCGGCTGAAGACGCCGGTCACTCCCGGATCCTCCTGCCCCCGAAGCCGGCCCAGCAGCCAGGCCGTCATGCCCAGGGACAGGCAGGGAGTCAGCAGCCAGGCAGCCAGGTTCAGCCCCTGCATGACCCAGATGCCCGTGCTGCCGGCAAGCGATTCCATGCCCGCCGCCAGCCGGACCGCGTCCACCGCGGTTCCGTCGGTGCTGACCGAGCTGTACACCAGCTCCGTCAGCCGCGTCATCAGATCATTTTCCGTGGCCGCCGCAATGCCCTGCACCAGCAGGGAGGGCAGGTTCACGATCAGCGCGATCAGCAGCGCCGTCAGCCAGTGATCCCGCAGGGCCTCCCGGGCCCGGATCTTCCAGATGGCGTTTGCTCCCATATTCCTTCTCCTTGTTCAAAAAGGGGATGCCGGCTATCCGCGGCATCCCCGGCCTGTTCAGCGTTCTCCGGTGGATCAGTTCTTCAGCGCGTTCAGATCCAGTTTGAAATCCGCCGCGTCCACCCAGGACTGCTGGGCGCTGGTGTAGGTATCGTTCTGCTTGGTGGACAGCAGGGAGGACTCGATGGTGTCCTTCACCTCGTCCAGGGCGATGGCGCCCTCCTGGGCATCCGCCACATACTTGATGATGTAGTAGCCGTAGGCGTCGCCCCGGATCTTTCCGGAAACGTCGCCGATCTTCTCCAGGGCCATGGCCGCCTGCACAAAGGCCGCGTCAAAGCTGGTCATGTCCGCGGAAACCGCGTAACCCCGCTCCGCGGTGACGCCGCTCTGCATGCCCGGATCCTGGTTCTTCTCCGCCATCAGGGTATCCCAGTCTGCCCCGGCTTCCAGCTGGGCCAGCACGTCGTCCGCCGCCGCGTCCAGGTTGGCAAAGCCTGCCTCCAGCGCCGCCGCGGCTTCCTTCCGGGCCGCTTCCAGCTCAGCGGCAGCTGCCTCGGCTTCCGTCTTCGCCGTCTCCAGATCCGCCTGGGCCGCGTCCTTGTCCTCCTGGGAGGCGTCCGCGTTGTCCAGCACTTCCTGGTCCGCCGTCTGCTTGTTGGCCGCCGCGTCCGCCTTGGTTTGGGCCGCGGTCACCGCCTCGTTGGCCGCGTCGATCTTCGCCTGATCCTCCTCCAGGAACTTGATCAGGATCTGCTTGACGTAGCGCACGCCCGCGGGGGTGTAATACAGGGTGGTTCCGTTGTTGGCCGCCGTGGTCCAGGAGGCGGCGTTGTTCTCATAGGTTTCCTTCGCGGAGGCCACCCGGCTGTCATATTCCGCCTTCAGCTCCTCCTCGGTCACCGCCACGTCCTTGATGATCTCGGCCCGCAGCTTGTCGTTCACCAGGGTCTCCCGGGCGTTCTCCAGCGCAGTCTCCAGGGTGTAGTTCTGGGTGGCCAGATCCGCCGTGGCCTTCTCCTTCTTCTCCTCGTCGGTCATTTCGCTGTCGGTGTAGTTGGCGGAAATGACGGAATCCAGGTTGTTCTGGAAGGCTTTCTCCGCGTCCGTCTTCACCTGGGCTTCCTCTTCCTCCGTCAGCTTGTCCAGCCCCAGCTCGGCAGCCTTCGCATTGGAGGCCAGCCGGGTCTTGAAGGATTCCACCACCGCGTCCTGCGCCGCGGCGATGTTCTCCGCCGCCGTGGTATCATAGGAGGCGCCGTAGTACATGGAGTAGAGCATGTTCATGTAATTCAGCTGATTCTGAACCTCTTCCTGGATCTCTCCCTTGGTGACCACCGCGTCACCCAGACGGATGATTTCGGTGGCGGCATCCACCTTGGGATCCTTCTGCACCAGCGTGCAGCCGCTCAGGATCAGGGCCAGGGCCAGCATCATGGCCAGCAGTGCTTGCTTTTTCATAAAAAAGACATCCCTTCGTTAAAAAAATTGAATTTCCATGGCATACGCCCGGTATTATAGCAAAATATGCAAAAAGGAGCAAGAGCCCTGCTCCTTTTCCGCGTTCTTTCTTCGATGCCGGGTTTCTGTTCACGGCAGCCGCCGTGCGGTGTCTGCAGGATGCGGGCCCTGAAGCGCCGGCTTCCTACATCCCGGCCAGCACCCGCCGCAGGGCGCCGAAGGCCCGCTTCGCGCTCCGCTCCACGTTGGTCATGAAATCCCCGCTGCCTCCCTCATAGGTATCGCTGATGCATTTGATGGACAGGCAGGGAATTCCGTTCAGGAAGCAGACCCGGGCGATGGCGGCAATTTCCATGTCGCAGATCTGGCATCCCAGGGCGAAGAGCTCCCGCTTCAGGGCCCGGTCCTCCACGAACCGGTCCCCGCTGGCCACCCGGGTCTCCCGCAGGGTGGGATCCGCCGCCTTCGCCCGCCGGATCAGCTCCCGGTCCAGGGGGATGAACTCATCCGGAAACTCCGTATACTGATGGGGCTTCACGGGATCGATGGGGGATACGTCAAAATCGTAGTGGCACACCGCCTCCGCCACAAACAGGTCCTCCACCCGCAGCGACGGATCCAGGGCGCCGGTCACGCCGAAATTCAGCATCTGCTCACAGCCGTACCGGCTGATCAGCAGCTGGGTTCCGGCCGCAGCGTCGATCTCCCCGGCGCCGGAGCACAGGGCGAAAATCTCGTTGTCCCCGATCCGGGTCCGGTACACCTTCCGGCCGTCGGCCGCTTCCTCCCGGATCTCCTCTCCGCTGTTCAGAAAGGCCTTCAGTTCCCTTTCGATGGCGATCAGCAGTCCGACTTTCATGCTTCCGTCCTCTTCCCCCTCAGGGGGTCTTTCCTTACGCTGTTTTTTCCCGCAGAATCTTTTCCGCGCTCACGATCTTCACGCACAGGGCGAAGAGCCGGCTCGCCTTCTCCAGCTCCTCCAGCGGGGGGAAGGTGGGCGCGATGCGGATGCTGGAGTCCTGAGGATCCTTTCCGTAGGGCCAGGTGGCTCCCGCGGGGGTCATGGTCACCCCCGCCTTCTTGCACCGGCTGACGATCTCCTTCGCGCAGCCCGGCAGGCTTTCGAATCCGATGAAATATCCCCCCAGGGGCTTGGTCCAGGTGCCGATGCCCAGCTCTCCCAGCTCCTGCTGCAGGGTCTCCTCCACCATCTCAAACTTGGGACGCAGGATGTCCGCGTGCTTGCGCATGTGCTCCACCATGCC
>CAZRLU010000114.1:0-7123 GCA_964600995.1 uncultured Oscillospiraceae bacterium
CTGCCGGTTCACCACGAACTTGGTGAAGTTCCACTTGATGTCCGGATTGCTCTTGTAGTTCTTGTCGATCTTCTTCAGCATCAGGCCCATAGCCAGGGCGGTGGGGCCGTGTCCGAAGCCCTCGAAGCCCTTTTGGCTCTTCAGATAGGCGAAAAGGGGCAGCTGATTCTCCCCGTTCACGTCGCTCTTCTTCATCTGGGGGAACTTCGTGTTGTACTTCAGGGTGCAGAATTCATGGATCTCCTCATCGGTGCCGGGGGTCTGGCCCGCAAACTGGTTGCAGGGCACGTCGATGATTTCCAGGCCCTTCTCATGATCTGCCTCGTACAGCTCCTCCAGATCCTTGTACTGGGGGGTGAAGCCGCAGCCGGTGGCGGTATTCACAATCAGCAGCACCTTGCCTTCGTAGTCCTTCAGGGAAATCTCCTCGCCCTTGGGGGTGGTCACGCTGAAATCATAAATGCTCATGTGCTCTCCTTCCGATCAGGTTTTCTTTCATAAAACCTTTGATCAAATATAATATAGCACTAGCATTTTGCTCTGTCAACCGTTCAGATCGGATTTCCGGAACAAATTTCCGCGCATTTCCTACAGTCTCCCGTTCATAATGGCCAGAATCAGGTGATCGCTGTTGAACAGGGGCGCCAGGGCGCTGGCGTTCACCAGCCTGTCCAGGTCCTCCACCGGCAGGGCCGTCTGCACCAGAGGCAGCAGGGCGAAGGCGATGAAGCAGAGCAGCGCTCCCCGCAGCAGCCCGAAGGCGCCGCCGGCCAGCATGTTCATCTGCTTGAGCACCGGGAAGCGGAAAACCGCCTTCAGGAATCCCAGCACCAGGTGCAGCGCCAGGAAGCACACCAGGAAACAGGCGATGAAGCACACCACGTTCACGATGGCTCCCAGGATGGTCTGGCTCACATAGTCCCCCACCTGGTTCAGCCCGGCGGACTGGAACACCTGGTTCTGCAGGTTGTTCTGCAGCAGCGTGCTCAGGGGGCCCGGCAGGTTCACCCGGCTCAGAATCTCCTGAATGCCGCCGGAGCTCAGGGAACTGACCGCCGTCTGGGCCAGGGCCTGATCCCCGATCCGGGTGCCGGCGTCGGTATAGGAAACCAGGGTCCGGATGATCTCCGGATGGCTCTGCACCCATTCCACCAGCCGGGGATTCAGCCAGAAGCTCAGCCCCAGGGCCACCAGGCCGCTGCCCAGGGAAGCCAGGGAGGCCACGAAGCCCCGGTACAGGCCGATCAGCACGCTGATCCCCAGGATTCCCAGAATAATCATATCGATGATATTCATATCGTGTTCCGATCGTCTCCTTCTCTTTCCGAGGCCCTCAGCGTTTCAGCGGCCGGGGGCATTTTTCCCGCGCCGCGGTCATGACCGGGTCATGATCCCCGCCGGGGGCATACTTCGCGTTCAGCGCCTCGATCTGGGCTTTCCGCGGCACCGGCGCGCACCATTCGCACCACTTCATCCGCTCATAGATGCCCGAGTCCAGCCGCTCGTAGGGGAAGCTCTTCATCTCCGCGCCGGCCCCCTGGCTGAGACAGGTCGGCTGGGAATGATAGTACTTGGTATTATTCGGATTATAGTAGAGCAGGGTATCCTCCGCGGGAATCTCCAGCTGGCGTCCCTGCCAGTCCTCCCAGATCAGCAGCCGGGTCTTGGAATTTCGCTTCAGGTGCTCCCAGAACCAGGCCATGTTCACCCCCTCCGGGGTCTTTCTCCGCTGCACCCGGATGCAGCCGTGGCTGGCCTTGGTGCCCAGCTTCCGCTCGCACAGGCCGTAATTCTTCGAGCCGTCCGCCGTCAGCACATGGGGCACCTCATGCAGCAGGTCCCCGTCGTTGAACCGGATGGCCAGGGCGCAGCGCAGGTTGTCAGAGCTGAATTCCCCCACCTTGCTGGTCAGCAGGAACTCTCCGCTCCGGGTTTCGTTGTAGGGCTGCCGGGGGTTGGAAAGCCCGGTGGACACCGCCAGGGTGCTGTAGAGGCGGCCCTCCATGAAAAGATACAGCCGCTGGGACAGCTTGTCGATCACCAGCCCCATCTCCTGATTGGGCACGTCCTCCCGCAGGAACCGCGTGGGCACATAGCCCTGCACCAGGGCGTTCCAGTTCAGAATCTTGGAATCATGGAAGGAGGAGGAATAGCACTCGATCAGGCTCCATTCCGCCCCCCGGTCCAGCACGTGCACCCCCTGGGTCACGCAGGTCACCACCCCGACGCCCTCGCTGTCCGCCGAGGGCTCCCGCCGCAGGATCACCTGGGCCTTTTCCCCGTCTCCGGTATCCACCACGGTGATGGGGGCCGTCAGCACATACCACACCGCCGCCTCATCCCGGATGTCCATGGGCAGGGTCCAGTAGTTCAGGGCCGCGTCCTCCCCCGCATAGGGGCTGGTGGAGGAAGGGGTGAATCCCGTTTCCGATTTCCGCTCCGGCTCCTCCGGGGCGTCCGGCTTCACCACAGTCACCGGCGTCCGGGCCGTGGCTCCGGAGGAAGCGGTCACCGTCAGCATCCAGATTCCCTCCGGCGCCGGCTGATGCTCATAGGTGGCGTTCCAGAACAGGGTATTCTGCCCCGCCACGCCGGCCACGTTCCCGGCGATGGGAAAAACCTGATTCCCCTGCCGGTCCGAAAGGGTCAGATCCACGGGGCCGTCCTCCGGCAGGGTAAAGCGGATCAGGGCCGTTCTCCAGGGGCGCACCGGCTCTTCCGGCGCCGTCACGGAAACGGGAAGCCCCGCTTCCGCCGCAGCCCACCCGGGCATCAGCAAAAGCAGCGCCGAAAGCAGGCTCATCCACCTCTTCACTCGTCTCCTCATCTCCGTCTGTCCTTCCCTGTTGATGATGATTTGGTCAATAGATGCCGGCCATGGCCTGGGTGAGCATCGCCATGGCTCCCGCCACCTCCGACTGGGTGGGGGCGTCCTTCATGATCACGCTCTCCAGCGTTGCCGCCGCGCTGTTCACCGCCTGATAGGCCGCGGAGCCCGGATCCATGCCCTGCAGCAGGGTTTCCGCGTCCGCCAGGATCACCCGGGCGTCCCGGATCAGAGCCGCCGTGGTGGCGGAGATGCCGGATCCCTGGTTTTCCGCCGTATGCAGGGTGCACATTTCCCCCGCGGTGGCTGCGGCGGTCCCCAGATACTGCTCCAGCACCTCCTGATATTTGGTGCCCAGGAAGGAGTAGAGGGGATGCCCCACCGGAAGGGTGATCACGCCCCGCTCCGTCGGGTTCGGGCACCAGGGGGAGGCGGGCATGCCCGTCTCGGCGCAGACCGCCTCGGTCACATGCATCTGGCAGTACACCGTGGGCTGGGTCCCCTGGGCCCAGTAGTCGGTCACCGTGCCGTATCCCATGCTGTCCTGGCGGCAGGCCTCCGTGGCCAGCTGTCCGCTCACCGCGCAGGTCTCCACCCGCACCACCTGATAATCCGAGGCCTTGCCCTCCAGGATATCCCGGTTCGCCATGCCCTCGTGCAGCTTGCTCATGTAGGCCTGCCAGAGGGGCGCCGCGGCGCCGGAGCCGGTGGATTTGGAGGAAAGGGCCCGATAGTTGTCATGCCCCACCCACAGGGCGGAGGAATAGTAGCCGGTCATGCCGGCGAAGAACACGCCCTTCTGGTCCGAGTTGGTGCCGGTTTTGCCGCCCACGGTCTGGCCCTTGATCCGGGCCGAGGTGCCCGTGCCGGAGGAGACCACCGACTTGAGCATGTCCACGATCATCCAGGAGGTGCTGCCGGAGAAAACCCGGCGCCGCTCCTGATGCTGATGCCCGTCCCAGACCACATCCCCGTTGGAATCGGAGATTCCCAGCACGGAGATGGGCTCCTGATACACCCCGCCGTTGGCCAGCACCCCGAAGGCCACCGTCATCTGCAGGGGCGTGATGCCCGAGGATCCCAGGGAAAGGCCGAAGGGGGTGGCGTCGATGTGTCCGTCGTCGATGCCCATGGCGTGGAGAAAGCTGACGCTGCGGCTCACCCCCACCTTGGTCAGCAGCGTGTAGGCCGCCGCGGTGTTGTGGGATCTGGCCATGGCCGTCCGCAGGGTTTCCGGCCCCACATAGCCTCCCCCGCCGTAGTTGGTGGGCCAGCTGTCATTTCCCTTGGCGTCCTTCCAGCCGGCAATGGGCAGGGGCATGTTGTAAGCGATGGAGGCGGGGCTGGCCCCCAGCTCCAGGGCCGGTGCATAGACGGCGATGGGCTTGATGGAGGAGCCCACGGGCATCTTCATGTCCGTGGCCCGGTTCAGGGTCTTCCGGGCGGTTACCTCCGTCCGGGAGCCCACGATGGCCTTCAGCTCCCCGGTCCGGTAATCCAGCACCGCGCAGGCCGCCTGGGGCTGAATGATCTCCGTGTAGGTGCCGTCCGAGTTCCGGCTGCGGAACACCTTGTCCGCCGGATCCCGCAGGGAGGGATACTTGCTCCAGTTCTGCAGGGTGGTCTGCACCGTCTCCTGCATCCGGGGATCCAGAGCCAGCTTCACCCGGTATCCCCCGGTCCGCAGCTTGTTTTCCATGGCCGCCCGGTTGGCCGCCGTGTTTTCCAGCCCGTTCATCTCCAGGAAGATGTCCACCACCTCGCTCACCGCGTATTCCACGTAGTGGGCGTAGGGATACATGGCGTCCCCCGCCGAGGGAGACTTCTCCAGCACCGCCGCGGTGGCGGGGTTCAGCGCCGCCAGATACTGCTCGTGGGTGATGAACTGGTTTTCATACATGCACCGCAGCACGTAGTCCGTCCGGTTGTTGGTCACGGCGGGGTAATCCGTGTCCCCGCCGGTCCGGGTATAGAAATTCCGCCGGGGATTGTAGCGGTAGGGATTGTTGGTGATTCCCGCCAGCATGGCGCATTCCCGCAGGGTCAGCTCCCCCAGGCTCTTGCCGAAATACCCCTCCGCGGCCACCTGCACGCCGTAATAGTTCTCCCCCAGGTAGATGGTGTTCAGGTAGCTCTCCAGAATCTCCTCCTTGCTGTACCTGAGCTCCAGCTGCAGGGCCAGCCAGGCCTCCTGGATCTTCCGCTTGTAGCTCTGCTCCGGGGAAAGCAGCGTGTTCTTGATCAGCTGCTGGGTGATGGTAGAGCCGCCCTGGGTGCCGCTGGAGGTCAGGTTGTTCACAAAGGCGCCGATGATGCGCTTCAGGTCCACCCCGGAATGGGTGAAGAACCGGGCGTCCTCCACCGCCACGTAGGCGTTCTGCAGGTTTTTCGGCATGGCCGCCAGGGAAACCATCACCCTGTTCTCCGTGCCCTTGTATTCCGTGATCAGATCGCCGTTGCAGTCATAGATGAAGGAGGTCTGGGCCTGCCCGTCCAGGGCGGCCAGATCCAGCTCCGGCGCCGTGTCCACATAGCCCTTGGCGATGCCCAGCACCGCACCGGCGCCGGCCACTCCCGCCAGGAAAACCAGCAGGATCAGCACCCGGACCACGTTCACCGCCACGCTCAGCACAAAATTGGGCTTCCGGGTTTCCGGGCGGAAGATGCTGCGCTTTTCCGGCTCCTCCGGCGGAAGATCTTCCTCTTCCGCTTCCGGCTCCCCGTCAGGCCCGGAATAAACCCATTCCTCTTCGGAACCTTCCTCCGGCTCCCCACCGTATTCCTCCGGGGGATAGCCGTCAGCGCCGTATTCCGTTTCCGGCTCCTCCGCATAATCCTCCGGCACAAAGTCGTATTTCCCCTGCTTTTTCCGTCCCAGCATGCTCCGCACCTCCTTCCCGCAAGCCTCCATATTTTTTCAGTTTATATTAACATATTTCCAGATTTCGCGCAATCATTTCCAATTCCCGAAATAAATCCGTAATATTTCCGTCGAACCTCCGTTCCCGGCCGGCGGGCATAAAAAAACCGCCGGAGCCAAAGCTCCGGCAGGCTTTGCGTTTCTCAGTCCACGGTGTAGGGCATCAGGGCGATGGCACGGGCGCGCTTGATGGCCTCACTCAGCTGGCGCTGATGTTTCGCGCAGTTACCGCTCATCCGGCGGGGCAGAATCTTGCCACGCTCATTGGTGAAGCGGCGCAGGCGATTGATGTCTTTGTAATCGATATACTCGATCTTATCCACGCAGAAAGCGCAGACCTTCCGGCGGGGACGGCGTCCTCCGCGGGGCCGGGGCCTTCTTTCTCCACGATCTTCAGACATGGGGTGTACCTCCTTCTGTATGCGTTAAAAGGGCAGTTCATCAGTCTCCACGGCGGTGAAGCCGGCGGAGACGCTTCCCTCGGCGGGAGCGCTGGATGCGGGCGCGGCGTAACCACCCTCGCCGTCCATCTCGCTCCGGGAAGACAGGAACTCAACGTCGTTGGCCATCACTTCCAGGGAAGCCCGGGTCTGCCCGTCGCTGCCCTGATAGGTATGCACGCTCACGGAGCCCACCACGGCGACCTTCCGGCCCTTGGCCAGATAGCGCTGGCAGGTTTCTCCCAGCTGGTTCCAGGCGGAAACGCGGAAGAAATCCGCCTCCGGCTGTCCGTTCTGCTGGTCGCGGCGCCCGCGGCGGTTCACCGCCACGGTAAAGGTGCACACCGTGGATCCGGTCGTGGTCGTCCGCTGTTCCGGATCCCGCGTCAGATTCCCGATGATGGTAAGTCTGTTCATCTTTCTTCCTCCCCTTCGGCGCTTATTCAGCGTCAGCGGCGGGAGCAGCTTCCTCAGCCGGAGCGGCCTCCGCAGCGGGAGCGGCTTCCACGGCGGGAGCAGCCTCCACGGCAGGAGCGGCTTCAACCGGCGCAGCCGGGCGCACGGGGCGCGGCTTCACGGAAGAACGCTTTTCCTCCAGCTTCACCACCAGATACCGCAGAACGTTTTCGTTGATCTGCAGGTTCCGTTCCAGTTCCCTGGGCAGCTCGGCGGGAGCCTTGAAGTTCACCAGCACATACCAGCCTTCGGTCTTGTAATCGATCGCGTAGGCCAGACGGCGCTTTCCCCAGGTCTCATCGACCTTTTCGATCTCACCACCGTTGGCGGAAATCAGAGCGGAAACCTTCTCAACCAGCTCCTTGCGGGCGGCTTCCTCCAACCCCGTGTCGATGATGTAGATCATTTCATACCTGTTCATCATGCTTTCACCTCCTCACGGACATATGGCGCTGCTTATCCTGCAGCGCAAGGATGTGC
>CAZRLU010000115.1:0-7123 GCA_964600995.1 uncultured Oscillospiraceae bacterium
CCCTCGCCCACGCAGGTGGAGTAGGCCTTCACCACGCCGATGACCTCGCCGATGCGGACGCCGGGGAACCCGGAGCCCACCGGGGCGTAGGCGGAGATGGCGTTGGAGGAGGTGGTGTAGGGAATGATGCCGTAATCCAGATCCCGCAGAGCGCCCAGCTGGGCCTCGAAGAGGAAGCGCTTGCCCTCCTCCTGGGCCTTTTGCAGCAGGCGGGTGGTGTTGCAGATATAGGGCTTCAGCTTCTCGCCGAACTCCTCCAGCCAGGCGGCCAGATCCTCCATCCGCACGGGCTCGGCGCCGTAGACCCCGGTGAGGGTCAGGTTCTTCCACTCCAGCAGCCGGGCGGCGTGATCCAGCAGGGCCTCCCGGTCAAAGAGCTCGCCGGCCAGGATGGTCTTCTTCTGGGACCGGTCGGAATAGAAGGGGGCGATGCCCTGCTTGGTGGAGCCGTAGGCCTTGTCCTTCAGCCGGGCTTCCTCCAGCCCGTCCAGCAGCCGGTGCCAGGGCAGCAGCAGGGAAGCCCGCTCGCTGATCCGCAGGTTGTCCGGGGTGATGGACACCCCCTGGGAGCGCACCTGCTCCATCTCGGTCCAGAGGCTTTCCGGATCCAGGGCCACCCCGTTGCCCAGAATGTTCAGGACGCCGGGGCGGAAGATGCCGGAGGGCAGCAGATGCAGGGCGAACTTGCCGTATTCGTTGACGACGGTGTGGCCGGCGTTGCCGCCGCCCTGATAGCGGATGACCACGTCGTACCGCTCGGTGAGCAGGTCCACCATGCGGCCCTTGCCCTCGTCTCCCCAGTTGATCCCCACAATCGCGCAATGATTCATAAGTCCAAACTTCCTTTCATCCGGTGCTCCCGCGGCTTTTTGCCCCCGGCAGGAGCACGGTGTTTTTCCGTCAGAATTCGATGGTGGCCTCGTAGACCTGGGCCACGTTGCCCCGCAGGGTGACCCGGCCGTTCTCATACCGGACATAGAGGTTTCCGCCGGGGACCTGGACCTGGATGTCCGTGCCCTCCTGGCAGAAGCCGTTGACCACCGCCGCGGCCGCCGCGGCGCAGGCGCCGGTGCCGCAGGCCATGGTTTCCCCGCTGCCCCGCTCCCAGCAGCGCATCCGCAGGGTGGTGGGGTTCACCACCCGGATGAACTCGGTGTTGACCCGGTTGGGGAAGAGCTTCGAATGCTCGAACTGGGGCCCCAGATGGGGGAGATCCAGCAGATCCACCTGATCGGTGAAGACCACGCAGTGGGGGTTGCCCACGGAAACGCAGGTCACCCGGAAGCTCTGGATCTCGGTGGCGGTGCGGGTCTTGTTGGGTCCGCTGATCTGAATCGGCACGTTGATCGCCTGCTCGCAGTTCAGCAGCACCGGCACCGCGGCGGGGCGGAAGTCCACCGGCCCCATGTCGATGGTGACGGACTGGACCTGGCCGAAGCGGGTGACGGTCTTCAGGCTGCGGACGCCGCCGGCGGTCTCGATGGAGATCTCCTCCCCGGAGACCAGCCCCCGGTCGCTGAGATACTTGGCGGCGCACCGGATGGCGTTGCCGCCCACGGAGCCTTCGGTGCCGTCCCGGTTGAACAGCCGGATCCGCACGTCCGCGCATTCGCTGGGCCGCAGCAGCACCAGCCCCTCGGCGCCGGCGCCGAAATGGTTTTCGCACAGGCGGACGCAGAGGCTTTCGATGCCGTCCACCCGGCCCTTCAGGGCGTCGATGAGGATGTAGTCGTTGCCGGTGGCCTGCATCTTCACGAAATGAAGCTGCTGGCGGGCGGTGCGCATGGCGTTGAGGTTCACCAGCTCGGTATTCAGCTCGGAATACCGGGAGAGCAGGGTGTCCGCCAGAGCCCGGGCGGTATCCAGGCTGGTGAAGCAGGGAATGCCCAGGGCCAGGGCCCGCCGGTGCAGGGAAATGTAATCATGCAGGGTGTCATCCAGCAGCGCGCCGGTGTAGACGATATAGCGGATGTCCCCCCGGGTCATGAGATCGTAGACGGGGCTGTGCTCCTTCAGGTCCGGCACCACGGTCACCGGGATGCCCAGCTTCGAGATGACCTTCGCGGTGCCCTCGGTGGCATACAGGGGGCAGCGCAGGTCGTAGAACAGGCGGGCCAGGCCGATGATCTCCGGATAATCATGCTCCGAGACGCTCAGCAGCACCCCGGCCTCCTCCTCCGCCTGGGTGACCTGCATGCCCGCCGCCGTCAGCCCCTTGAAGAGGGCCTCCATGACGTTCTTGCCGATGCCCAGCACCTCGCCGGTGGATTTCATCTCCGGCCCCAGGAAGGAGTTGGCGTCGGACAGCTTCTCGAAGGAGAAGACCGGCACCTTCACCGCGGAATAGGGCGGCGGCGTGTGGAGCCCGGTGCCGTAGCCCAGGGCGGCCAGGGGCTGGCCCAGCATGACCCGGGCCGCCAGATCCACCATGGGCACCCCGGTGACCTTGCTGATGTAGGGCACGGTCCGGGAGGCCCGGGGATTGACCTCGATGACGTAGAGCTCGCCGTGATAGATCAGGTACTGGATGTTCACCAGCCCCTTGGTTCCCAGGGCCAGGGCCAGCTGCTCGCTGGCGGAGACCACCGTGTCCATCATGTGGTCGTCCAGGGTGTAGGGGGGATAGACGGCGATGGAGTCGCCGGAATGGATGCCGGCCCGCTCCACGTGCTGCATGATGCCGGGGATCAGCACGTCCTTCCCGTCGGAGATGACGTCCACCTCCAGCTCGGTGCCGGGCATGTACTTGTCCACCAGCACGGGGTTCTCGATGCCGTGGGCCAGGATGCGGGCCATATAGGTCTTCACGTCCTCATCCCGCCAGGCGATGGTCATGTTCTGACCGCCGATGACGTAGCTGGGCCGCAGGAGCACCGGGTACACCAGGCGACGGGCGGCCTCCAGGGCCTCCTCCATGGTGAGCACCGACTCGCCCCGGGGCCGGCGGATGCCGAAGCGCTCCAGCAGCGCGTCGAAGCGGGACCGGTCCTCCGCCAGATCGATGCCGTCGGCGCTGGTGCCCAGGATCGGGATGCCCCGGCGGTCCAGGGCCTGGACCAGGCGGATGGCCGTCTGGCCGCCGAAGGCCACCACCACGCCCACCGGGCGCTCCACGCCGATGATGCGGAGCACGTCCTCCTCGGTCAGGGGCTCGAAGTACAGCCGGTCGGCGGTGTCATAGTCGGTGGAGACGGTCTCCGGGTTGTTGTTGACGATGACCACGTCATAGCCCAGCTCCCGCAGGGTCCAGACGCAGTGGACGCTGGAATAGTCAAACTCGATGCCCTGGCCGATGCGGATGGGGCCGGAGCCCAGCACCAGCATGACGGGCTTGCCGCTGCGGGGATGGCACCGGGACTCGCAGACCGCCTCGGTGGTCTCCGGATCGTCGGCATGCTCGGCCACGGCGTAGAAGTAGGGGGTTTCGGCGTCAAACTCGGCGGCGCAGGTATCCACCATCCGGTAGGACACCGCCGAGGTGGGCAGCTCCTGCCGGCCGGAGAGCCGGCGGAGGGCGCCGTCGGGATAGCCCAGGCGCTTGCCCTCGAAATACTGCTCGTCGGTCATGCCGCCGGCGATGGCGGCCTCAAAGTCGGCCAGGTGTTTCATCTTCCAGAGGAAGAAGGCGTCGATCATGGTGATCTGATGGATCTCCTCCACGGAGACGCCGGCCTTCAGGGCCTCAAAGACGGTGAAGAGCCGGTGGTCGTCCACCCGGGCCAGACGCTCCCGGATGGGAGCCGGATCCCCGGCGTCCCGGTTCAGGGTGTCCAGGCCGATCTCCGCGCCCCGGACCGCCTTCATCAGGGCCATCTCGAAGGTGGGGCCGATGGACATGACCTCGCCGGTGGCCTTCATCTGGGTTCCCAGGGTGCGGGAGGCGGAGGCGAACTTGTCGAAGGGCCACTTGGCCATCTTCACCACCACGTAGTCCACCACCGGCTCGAAGCAGGCGCAGGTCTTGCCCGTGACCTCGTTTCTGATCTCGTCCAGGGTATAGCCCAGGGCGATGCGGGTGGTCACCTTGGCGATGGGATAGCCCGTGGCCTTGGAGGCCAGGGCGGAGGAGCGGGACACCCGGGGATTGACCTCGATGACCGCGTATTCAAAGCTGTCCGGATTCAGGGCGAACTGGCAGTTGCAGCCTCCCACGATGCCCAGGGCGGAGATGATGTCCAGGGAGGCGGAGCGCAGCATCTGATATTCCTTGTCGGAAAGGGTCAGGGCCGGCGCCACCACCAGGCTGTCCCCGGTATGGATGCCCACCGGGTCCACATTCTCCATGCTGCAGATGGCGATGGCGTTGCCGATGCTGTCCCGCATGACCTCGAACTCGATTTCCTTCCACCCGGCGACGGATTTCTCGATCAGCACCTGGGTGATGGGGGAGAGGGTCAGGCCGTTGGCCGCGATCTCCCGCAGGGAGGCCTCGTCGCGGGCGCTTCCGCCGCCGGCGCCCCCCAGGGTGAAGGCGGGGCGGACGATGACGGGATATCCGATCTCCCGGGCGATGGCCACGGATTCCTCCACGGTGTTGGCGATGCCGGAGGGAATCACCGGCTGGCCGATGGATTCCATGGTTTCCTTGAAGAGCTTCCGGTCCTCCGCCTTGTCAATGGCGTCGATGTTGACGCCGATGAGGCGGACGTTCTCCTGCTTCAGGAAGCCTTCCTTTTCCAGCTGCATGGCCAGGGTCAGCCCCGTCTGTCCGCCCAGGCCGGCCAGCAGGCTGTCCGGATGCTCCTTGCGGATGATCCGCTTCAGGGTGGGCACGGTCAGGGGCTCCAGATAGATCTTGTCCGCCATGGCCTGGTCGGTCATGATGGTGGCGGGGTTGGAGTTGACCAGCACCACCTGCACGCCTTCCTGCTTCAGGACGCGGCAGGCCTGGGTGCCGGCGTAGTCAAACTCGGCGGCCTGGCCGATGACAATGGGGCCGGAGCCGATCATCAGGGCTTTGCGAATGCGTTCATCCTTCGGCATGTTCATTCCCTCCCATCAGACTGCAGAACTGGTCGAAGAGGAAGCCGGTATCCATGGGACCGGCGCAGGCTTCGGGGTGGAACTGGGCCGTGAAGGCCTTCAGCCCCGGATATTCAATTCCTTCACAGGTGCCGTCATTGGCGTTGACGAAGCGCACCTCGCCCTGGGGCAGGGAATCCGCCAGCACGGCGTAGCCGTGGTTCTGGGTGGTGATCCAGGTGCGCCCGGTTCTCAGATCCCGGACCGGCTGGTTGCCGCCCCGGTGACCGAATTTCATCTTTTCGGTTTTGCCGCCCACGGCCAGGGCCGTCAGCTGATGCCCCAGACAGATGCCGAAGAGGGGCACCTTTCCCAGCAGCTTCCGGATCTGCTCCACGGCGAAGACGTTCTCCTCCGGATCCCCGGGGCCGTTGGAAAGCATGATTCCGTCGGGCTTCAGGGCGAGGATCTCCTCCGCGGAGGTTTCCGCGGGAACCGCGGTCACCCGGCAGCCCCGGCGGGTCAGCTTCCGGAGAATATTCTTTTTCATTCTGTAATCCACCAGCACCACGGAGAAGCGCTCCTCCCCCTCGGCGGGGAAGACCTCCGGGGCCTTGCGGGTCACCTGCTTCACCACGCCGGAAACCCGGTAGGACCGGATCTCCTCCAGATCCTCCGGAACCTCCCGGCAGATCTTCGCGTTCATGACGCCCCGGTCCCGGATCCGGCGGGTCAACGCCCGGGTATCCACTCCGGCGATGGCGGGAATCCCCTCCTGGGCGAGCCAGTCCCGCAGCAGCCCTTCGCAGCGGAAGTTGCTGGGATGCTCGCATACCTCGTGAATCACGTAGCCGCGCACAGCGCTCTTCCCCTCAAAATCCGAGGGGATGACCCCGTAATTTCCGATGAGGGGAAAGGTCTGCAGGACGATCTGCCCCGCGTAGCTGGGATCCGTCAGCGTTTCCAGATATCCGCAGCAGCCGGTGGTAAACACCAGCTCGCCCACGGAATCGACCTCCGCCCCGACGCTTTCCCCGGGGAAGACCGACCCATCCTCCAGCACCAGATAGATTTTCTTCATCGCACCCTCCTTCATTCCGGAACATCTCCGGCGGCGCCCAAAAAAACAGCACCTTTTGCGGTGCTCCGGCCGGAAGCCGAGAAGCGGCGTTCTCCGGCCCTGAACCGGATTTGATCGTAGCATAAAAGCGGGCTCAATGCAAGGCATGATTTGCTTTTTTTCCGTTTCCATCCCCCCGCTTCTTGCGAAAGTGGCAGCAAGGGATATAATAGAAGAAGAGAAAACCCGCGGAGGACAATTGCCTATGCCAATGGACGGACTGATGGTGGGCTTCGTGGCCCGGGAGCTGAACGGGGCGCTGGCCGGGGGCCGGGTGGACCGGATTACCCAGCCGGAGCGGGACACGGTGATCCTGACCATCCGGGCCGGAAACGAGAACCGGAACCTGCTTCTGTGCGCCTCGGCCAGCAACGCCCGGCTGCACCTGACGGAAAGCCGCTTTTCCAACCCCCTGGAGCCTCCGGCCCTGTGCATGCTGATGCGCAAGCAGCTGCTGGGAGGCCGGGTGCTGGAGGTGCGCCAGGTGGAGGGGGACCGGGTGGTCCACATCGACCTGGACGTGCTGGGCGAGCTGGGGGACCATGAAAGGCGCCGGCTGGTGCTGGAGATGATGGGGCGCCATTCCAATCTGATGCTGCTGAACGGGGAGGGCCGGATCCTGGAATCCGCCCACCATGTGAATATGGAGATGAGCCGGGTGCGCCAGATCCAGCCCGGCATGGACTATGCCCCGCCCCCCGGCCAGGACCGGCTGGATCCCACGACCCTGACGGGGGAGGAGCTGGCGGAGCGGCTGCGGGGGCTTTCGGACCAGCCCTTCGAAAAGGCCCTGGGGAACGCGGTCCGGGGGCTGAGCGCCGCCTCGGCCAGGGAGATCGCCCTGCGGGCCCTGGGCCCCGGAATCCGGGAGCCGGAGGACCTGGAGGCCTGCTGCGGAAAAATTGCGGATTTCTTCCGGCGGATGCCGGACATGGCGGATCCCCGGGTGGAATACCGGGAGGACGGGGAGGCGGCGGAGGTCTATCCCTTCGCCTACCTGAGCGGGAACACCGCCGCCCAGAAGGCCTTTCCCACGGTGAG
>CAZRLU010000116.1:0-7119 GCA_964600995.1 uncultured Oscillospiraceae bacterium
GGAGGGAACCCTGGAGGGCTTATACGCGCCGGACAACCGGATTCTTTCCCCCGTGAGCGGGATCGTGGCCGGCGTGGAAAAGGGCAACGGGGAAAATGCCGCCAAGGGGGACACCCTGCTCAAGGTTATTCCCTCCGACAGCCTGCAGGTGGTTTTTGAGGTGCCGGAGGCGGACCTTTTCGTCCTGAAGGAGGGGCAGAAGGTCCGCATGGAGCTGTACTGGGACAATGAGAGCGGGATCAGCTACAGCGGAAAAATCCTCTCCATCGCCCACATCAACACGGAAACCAAGGAAGCGACGGACCGGAAAACCTACAAAGCCTATGCGTCCATCGAATCCGACGGACGGATCCGGGCCGGCATGTCGGTGATCCTGAGCGTGGACGCCGCGGGAGAGACCGCGCCGGGGATCTGAGAACCGCCGGAAACAGAAACAGAAAAGAAGGAAAGCGAAAATCATGAAGAGAATGCTTTGCGCGCTGGCAGCGCTGGCGCTGATGATCCTGACCCTGGGAACCGCGGCCGCGGGAGCCGGGGACCGGACGATCCTGATGCTGGGAGGCGCGGATTTCTTTGCCTCCGGATCCCTGCAGAACCTGATTCCCGCGGGGGGAAAATATTATCTTTTCATCTCCTCCGTGAGCGATCAGCTGATGGTATATGATCCGGACACGGGGAGTGCTGAGACCTGGGACCTGCAGGACCTGGAAGACCGGATGCTTGGGTTCACGCCGGAGGCTATCAGCGCCCGGGCGGAAGCCGACGCGGAGGAGGAAGAGGGAACCCGGCAGGAAAGCATTGCCTGCTGGTTCGGACGGGACGAAGGGATCTATGCCCTGGTGGTCCGCTCCCGGACGCAGGAAAACAGCAGCCAGGTGGAAGGCGCCGTCATCCGGCGGCTGAAGCTGTCGGACGGAAAGGCGGATCTGGAGGACTGCGACTTCGCAAAGCCGGACTGGAGCGGGATGACCGAGACCTCTGGCAGCTGGGAAAGCTCCAGGTATATTGCCGACGCCGGCTGCGCGGGGGATTGGCTGTACCTGATGACCTATGACGACGGCGGCACCCAGATCATGATGATCTGCGATCTGCAGACCGGAGAGATGGAAGAGCGGATCCTTCCGGACGTGGACGGCTTCCAGGTGCAGGAGGACGGAAAGCTGCTGACCAGCGGATACCGGTTCGGGGAGAAGGCGGAGCAGATCTACAGCCTGTATGATCCGGAGACGGAGAGCCAGGAGCTGGTGGCTTCCTTCGATCTGGATGAAGGCAATGTGTCGGACGTGGCCTGGGATCCGAAAACCGAAACCCTGTATTACTGCCGGAACGGGGAGATCCATGTCATGCCGGACCGGGATCCGTCCCGGGCCGCGGCCGTGAACGACGCGCCGGAGGCCGGCCGGACCTTCGGACGGGTGACGGAGAAGGGACAGCTGCTGATCTGGGGCTATCAGGGCGCCTTCCTGCGGAATACGGATCCGGCCCTGCGGAGCCGGACCATTCTCCGCATCCGACCCTTCAGCTGGAGCATGGCCCTGAACGCCGCGGCCAACCGCTTCGGGGAGAGCCACGGGGATATCTCCCTGGTGACGGAGGAAAACGGGGATGAAAGCACCCTGCTGCAGGCCATGATGAACCGGGACGGACGGGTGGACATCTACCTGGCCGGGCTGGAATCCTCCGCCTTCCGGGCGGTGTATGACCGGGGATTCCTGGCAGACCTGAGCGGAAACACGAAGCTGACGGAGACCGTGGAAAGAATCTACCCCAACATGGCCGAAGTCCTGAAGAAGGACGGGAAGCTGGTGGCGGTTCCGGTGTATCTTTCCGGCGAGGGCATCGGCTTCTATCCCGCAGCGCTGGAAAAGCTGGGGATGGATCCGGCGGAGCTGCCGCAGAGCTGGGAGGCCTTTCTCCGCTTCCTGGAGGAGGAGCTTCCGGAGCGGCTGGAGGGAAAGCCGGTCAGCGCCTTTGAGAGCTACAGCTACGAGGCGGATCTCCGGGTCACCATGATGGCCCAGATCCTGGGACAGTATACCGTGAACCATCCGGGAGAGGACTTTGACACGGAGCAGCTGCGGAGCCTGCTGGAGCGGGTGCAGAAGCTGGACCTGGAGTCCCTGGGGGTTCATCCGGACACGGAGGACGAAGAGGGGGGCATGACGTATTACGGGGGAGAGGATCAGAAGGAGCCCCTGTTCATGTCCTACGCCAGCTATGCGGTTTCCACCTATGAGGGACCGCGGCCCCTGCCCCTGGCGCTGGCTGAAGGGGAGGAGCCCGTGATGCCCTTCACCATGACGGTGGCTTTTGTGAACCCCTTCTCCGAGCATCTCCCGGAGGCGGAGACCTTCCTGGAAACCCTGGCGGAAAGCCTGGATTCCGCAACCCGGTATTCCCTGTTCCCGGATCAGAACGAGCCCGTGCGCAATCCCAACTTTGAGGAAATCAAAAAGACCACCGAGAAGTGGCTGGGCTATGCCCGGGCCAACCTGGAAAAGGCCGACGAGGAGGAACGGGAGACCTGGGAGAAGGCGGTGGAGGAGTACGAGCAGCAGCTGGAAAACGCGGACCGGGACAGCTGGCTGATCAGCCCGGACAATATCGCCCAGTACCGGGAACGGAGCCGGTACATGAAGCCGGTGACCTGGGACCCGTTTAAGGCCATCAGCGCCTCGGAGGGCTGGGATCAGATCTGGGAGATGCGCTACAGCTACGGGAAAGGCCAGACCAGCGCCGGGGAGCTGCTGAGCTATATGGACAAAAAGGTCAGAATGATGCGCCTGGAAGGAAACTGAGCTCCGGCTCGGGAAAACGGCCTCTTTCCGGTCTGCGGACCGGAAGGAGGCGCCTTTTTGCGGGCGGGCTTCCAGCCCACGGGGTGGGAAGCCGGAAGGGAAGGAATCCATTGTACAGAAAAACGCGCCTAGCGCTGCCCTTTCTTGTGCCGGGGCTGGCCGGCATCCTGATTTTTTACGTGGTTCCCTTTTTCGGGGGAGTCTGGTACAGCCTGACGGACGGCAGCTTTGAGAACGCCTTCGTGGGCTTTCAGAACTATCTGAACGTCTGGCAGAATCCCATGTTTCAGCTGGGGCTGCGGAACACCATGGAGCTGAGCCTGATCTGCGCGCCCAGCCTGTTCCTGGCCTCCTTTCTGCTGAGCCTTCTGCTGAACCGGATCCGCCCGGCGGGAACCTTTTTCCGCAACAGCGTGCTGCTGCCCTACCTGATGCCTTCCAGCGCGGTGCTGATCATCTGGCTGCTGTGGTTTGACTACGGCGGGCCGGTCAACCGCCTCTTGACGCTGATGGGCGGCGGGAGAATCTTCTGGCTGCAGGGAGCGGAGCTGCGGCTGCCGGTGATTCTGCTTTTCCTCTGGAAAAACCTGGGCTTCTGCATTGTGGTGTTCCTGGCGGCGCTGCAGGCGATTCCGGAGGCCATGTATGAATACGCGACCCTGGAGGGCGCGTCCTTTGCCCGGCAGGCCTTTTCCATCACCCTGCCGCTGATCGTTCCCTCCGCCTTCCTGGTTTTTATTCTCTGCTGGGTCAGCGCTTTCCGGATCTTCAAGGAGGTCTATTTCATCGGGGGAGCCTATCCGGAGGAACCGCTGTACACGCTGCAGAACTACATGAACAACATGTACGGCAAGCTGAACTATCAGAACGTGACCACCGCGGCCTACAGCTTTGCGGTGATCGTCTTCGCCCTGTTCGCCCTGCTCTTCATCCTGCAGCGGCGGGCCCAGCGGGGCCTGGAGTGAGGAGGCGGACGCATGAGAAAAAAAGGAATCCGCCTGACGCTGATCCGGGCCTTTCTTCTGCTGACAGCGGTGCTGATCCTGCTGCCCATGATCCAGACCTTCCTGTATTCCTTCTCTTCCATGGAGGAGATGAAGGCCTACATGAAAACCCGGGGCAACCGGGACGAGAGCGTCTGGATGGACCCGCACCTGATTCCCAGCATGGTTTCCCTGGGACAGTATTATCAGATTCTGATCACGGACAATACGGTGCTGCGGCTCTTTGTGAATTCCGCCCTGTATGCGGGGCTGATCCTGCTGGGGCAGGCGCTGGTGATTCCGCCCCTGGCCTTCGGCCTGAGCCGGTTCCGGTTCCGGGGAAGGGACGGCATCTTCTTCGGCATCATTCTGCTGATGCTGCTGCCCTTCCAGGTGACCATGGTGCCCAATGTGCTGACCCTGCGGACGATGGGGCTGATCGAAACCATCTGGGCGGTGGTGATCCCCATGTGGTTCGCGCCCTTCTATATCTTCCTGATCCGCCAGTTCATGGTGAGCCTGCCCAACGAGCTGATCGAGGCGGCGGAGATGGACGGCGCGGGGACCCTGAGCGTATTCGTCCGGATCATTCTGCCGGTCTGCCGGCCGATTCTCGGCGCGGCGGCGGCCCTTTCCTTTGCGGAGAGCTGGAACCTGGTGGAGCAGCCACTGACCTATCTGGGGACCCGGCAGGATCTGCAGCCCCTGTCCACCATGTTCAATCAGCTGGCGGGGGAAAACACCGGGTTTGAATTCGCGGGGGCGGCGCTGTATATTCTGCCGGCCCTGCTGGTATATCTGTTCTTCCAGGAGGATATCCTCAGCGGAATCCAGCTGACGGAGCTGAAATAAGGCGCCCGAGGGGGCGTGGGACGGAGCAAGCATGAAGATGAAGAAATTTGCCCTGAAGGGGCTGATAATCCTGGCGGCGGTGGTGGCTTTCTGTATGTTCTTTTCGGGGACGATCCGAACCCTGACCACCCCGAAAATCCGGTTTGCCCAGGTCCGGATGGGAAAGATGGAACAGGAAACGGAGCTGACCGGCAAGGTGGTTTTCCCGGAGGAGGAAGAATTCCGGATCTCCCTGCCGGAGGGCGTGAGCCTGACGCTGACCCGGGTGCATGCAGCCGCGGGCGACCGGGTGAAGAAGGGCGCCACCCTGGCAACCGCCCGGGTGACGGACCGGGAGAAGAATCTGGCGGAGCTGCGGAAGGAGCTGACAAGCACCCGGAAGGAGCTGCGGACCCTGGAGAAGAAGGCGGGAGAGATCCGGCTGACCCGGGGGGAGGAAAACTGGAAGCAGGCCTGGGAACGGGAGAACGAAGCCCAGACCCGGGAGCAGGAGGCTCGCATCAGCCTGCAGGCTGCGGCTGCGGAGGCCGGGATTGCCTGGCCGGCGGAGAGCCTGCCGGAGGACGCGGATGAGGAGCTGACCGGGCTGCAGGAAGCCTGGCAGCAGGCGCAGCAGGAGCTGGCTGCCACCGGGGCGGAGCTGGCCAGGCTGGAACGCTACGCCATTCCCGAGGAGAGCTGGAACGTGCTGCAGCAGCAGGAGGAAGCTGAGAAGAAGCTGGCGCAGCTGGAGCAGCAGATGACGGATCTGGAGGTGACAGCGAAGATCCGCCAGAAGATCACAGCGCCCCGGGCGGCCTATGTGACCGAGGTGCTGGTGGAAAAGGGCAGCGTCGTGGACGGGGACACGGTGATACTGAAGCTGACGGCGGAGGGAAAGGATCCGGTGATCCGGGTGGACCTGAGCGAGGTGAAGCAGGAGGTCAGCCCCGGAACCACCCTGAATTTCGACTCCGACGGCTGGGAAAAGCCTTCGTCGAAGGTGATCGATGTGGGGCTGACGGCGGAGGGCCGCCCCTACGCGGATGTGGAAATCAGCCAGGAAGTGACCTACGCCCTGGGAAATGTCGCCTCCCTGATGAAAAAGGAGATCAAGGGCCGCCTGGTGACCCGGAGCCGGGAAGCCACCTGCCTGGTGCCGGCCGCGGCGGTCCGGGGCAGCGGGGAAAACCGGTTCGTCTATATCGGGGAATCCGAAAGCTCCGCTTTCGGGGGAAACGGGATGCGGGCCCGGAAGATGGAGGTCCGGGTGCTGGCTGAGAACGGAGGTACGGTCTCCCTGGCGGAGGACCTGACCTATCAGCGGGTGCTGTATATGGAGGACCGGGCGCTGAGCGACGGGTGTGCGGTGATGGAATATCTGAAGGAAGGTTCAAAATGACCGGAAGGAAATTTCCCTGGCTGGCTCTGCCCGGGATTCTGATGATGCTGGCGGCGTGGGCCATGCTTTGGGGCGAGCCGGAAATCTGCCAGTATGCCTTTCTGCCGGGCCGGGATCCGGCGGGACCGCGCCTTGCGGAGGCGGAGGAGAGATGGGCGGGAAGCTTTTCCGCCACAGCCCTGCACGGAACGGCGGAGGAGGTCTCCCTTTCCGCCGGGGAACAGAACGTGGGGGAAATTACGCTGTATGAGGTGGCCGGAGGATATTTTGAGCTGTATCCCCGGAGATTTGTATCCGGAAGGCCTCTGTCCCGGGGGGACGGGAACGCGCATGTGATCGTGCTGGACGAAGCCCTGGCCTTTCAGCTCTTCGGGGACCGGGATCCCCTGGAGCGGGAGGTGCGCCTGGGGGAAACCCGTTATCAGGTGGTGGGCGTCGCGGAGCACCGGTACCGGACGGGAGAGCGGGGAAGCTTTACCGCCTGGGTGCCCCTGGGGGCGGAGAAGAATCCGGACCCGGCGCTGCTTGTGGCCTCCGCGGGGGGCAATTCCACCGCGGGGCTGGAGACCCTTTTTGAAAACGGAGCCAGGGAAACATTCGGGCCGGGACAGGCCTGGTTCACCCGAAAGGAAAGCATCCGGGGAACGATTCTGCCCCGGACGGTGCTGATCGTGCTGGCCATCCGGCTGCTGGCGGCCTGCTGGCATCGGGCGGGCAGGCTGTTCCGCCGCTGGACCGCGGAGATCCGGGAAGAGCTGAAGCGGCGCTATCCCCGGCAGATGCTGGGCATGATGGGGCTGCGGGGGGCCGGCATGGCTCTTGTGACCGCCCTGATCCTGGGAGCCTGCGCGGGGCTTGCGATCTGGGCGACGGAGCCCATGACGGTTTTCCCGGAATGGGTTCCGGAAAACCTGGTGAGCCCGGAGGCCATTGCCGGCCGGTTCCGGGAGCTGACCGCGTCCGCGGCGGCGCCGGTTCAGTTCAGAACGCCGGAGCTGGCGGAAATCCGGCTGTGGAGCGGAATCCTGCGCTGGGGGACCGTACTGGCGCTGCTGGGCGGAATTCTGAGAAGAATGGTTGCAACGAAAAGCCGGAAGTGATACAA
>CAZRLU010000117.1:0-7115 GCA_964600995.1 uncultured Oscillospiraceae bacterium
ACCTATATGATCAACACCCAGGTGTATCACCTGAAGAACACCTATCTGGCCCTGATCCTGCCGGGGGCCTGCTCCTCCTTCTATGTGATCGTGATGCGGACCTTCTTCCAGACCACGATCCCCGACAGCATCATCGAGTCCGGCAAGATCGACGGGGCCAGCCAGCTGCGGATCTTCGTCCAGCTGGTGCTGCCCATCTCCCTGCCGGTCATCGCCACCATCGGCCTTTTCCTGACCTTCAACTACTGGAACGCCTGGTACGGCGCCATGCTGTATCTGGACAGCAACCACCGGGAGCTGTATCCGCTGCAGTACGTGCTGATTTCCATTGAAAAGAACATCGCCTTCATGGCGAAAAACGAGGAGCACTTCATGGGGGATTCCATGCGGAGCATTCCCTCGGAAACCGCCCGGATGGCCATCGTTATGGTGGTGGTGATCCCCATCGCCTGCTCCTATCCCTTCTTCCAGCGGTATTTCGTGGGCGGGCTCACCATCGGCGCCGTGAAGGGCTGAAGACGGAACAGACGGCCTGTGCCGTTATGTAATAAAAAAGGAGGTAACCTGTATGAAAAAGCTGCTGTCTCTGATCCTGGCCCTGTCCCTGATCCTGGGCCTGGGCGCCGCCGCCGCGGAGGAACCCGTGAAGAAGATTATCTGGTGGGTCTACGGCGACGCGCCTATCGATACCCAGCTGGTGGTGGAAGCGGCCAACGCCTATTCCCGGGAGAAGATCGGCGTGGAGGTTGACCTGATCTTCAAGACCGACGAGCAGTTCAACACGGACATGAGCTCGGATACCTACTATGACATGACCTTCACCTGCGACTGGTGCAACAATTTCGCCACCAACGCCTATGACGAGCGGTTCTATGACATCACCGACCTGGTGAAGACCGCCACCCCGGACCTGTACGCCTGCATCGACCAGGTGTACTGGGATGTGGCCGGCTCCATCAACGGAAGGATCTACGCGGTGCCGACCCTGAAGGATATGGCCAGCGAGCAGTATTTCCGCTTCGACAAGGACCGCTATGAGGCCATCGGCATCACCATTCCGGAGTCCATGGAATTCCGGGATCTGGAGCCCATGCTGAAGGCCTACAAGGAAAACTACGACGATGTGTATCCCCTGATGCTGGGCAAGGCCGGCCTCACCGGCATGACCAACTCCTCCCAGTGGATCGCCGGTTCCTATCTGTGCTCCCCCTACTACCTGGCGGGCACCGAGAAGGAAAACAAGATCATTCCCTTCTGGGAGGATGAGGAGCTGATGGAGCGCTACACGCTGCTCCACAAGTGGTATACGCTGGGATACATCAATCCCGACGCCGCCACCATCGACTCCATCGGATCCGACATCCGCGCGGGCGTGCGGTCCGGTTCCGCCTGGAAGGGCTATTACAGCGGCTATTCCAGCTGGGCCAAGATCAATGTGGAAGGCTCCCGCTACGCGGGCCCGAACATGTCCACCGCCACCATGCGGGGCGCCATGAACGCCATCAACGCGGCGGCCACCGAGGATCAGGCCATCGCCTGCCTGAAGTATCTGGAGCTGCTGAACGTGGACCGCACCTTCCGCGACATCCTGCGGTTCGGCGTGGAGGGCGTCCACTTCAACTACATCACCAACGACCAGGGCAAGAAGGTGGCCGAGCGCACCGAGCAGGGCGTGAACAACTGGTCCATGGACGGCTTCGTGACGGGCTCCGTCAAGAACGCCTCCTGCTCCAGCGATTCCTACTATGACTGGGACGAGATCTACGAAGGCTACAAGGACGCCCGCGTGTCCACCCTGGGGGCCTTCACCTTCAACCGGGCCGACGTGGAAGCCGAGTGCGCGGCCTGCAGCGCGGTCATGGCCAAGTACAGCTCCGAGCTGCTGACCGGCACCCTGGACATCGAGGCGAAGCTGCCCGAGATCCAGGCGGAGCTGAAGGCGGCCGGCATCGAGGCCGTGCAGGCGGAAGCCCAGCGGCAGCTGGACGAGTATCTGGCCTCCGGCAAGTAATTCCTCCAGAAACCCTTTGCGGGCGGAGAGCTTCTCTCCGCCCCTTTCCTTCATGGGAGCCGGAGGCGTCCGGCTTCCATGAAGGAGAGCAAACAGAAGAAAAAGGCGGTGGAAGCGATGGAGAATCGGACCGTGCCGGTGGACCAGGCGGAGCTGGTCCGGCTGCGCCGGGAGCTGCACATGTATCCGGAGCTGCGGTGGGATCTGGACCGGACCTCGGCGCTGGTCCGGCGGGAGCTGGACGCGGCGGGAATCCCCTATGAGGCGGACCGGTACGGCCGGAACACGGTGGTGGCCACCATCAACCCGGAGATCACGGCCTTCACCATCGGCCTGCGGGCGGACATGGACGCCCTGCCCATCACAGAGAACAACCAGGACAAGCCCTACCGGTCCCGGAACGAGGGCGTGATGCACGCCTGCGGCCACGACGCCCATACGGCCATGATGATCGGAACCGCCAAGGCCCTTTATGCCCTGCGGGACCAACTCCGCTGCCGGGTGCGGATTCTCTTCCAGCCCTGCGAGGAGGGCCGGCCCAGCGGCGCCCGCACCATGTGTGAGCACGGGGTGCTGGAAGGGATCGACTGCATCGCCATGTGCCATGTGAACTGCGTGGACCCGGTGCACGTGATTTCCTCGAACCCGGGGGTGACCAACTGCTCCTCGGTGGCCTTCACCATCACCCTGGGGGGAAAATCCGTACATGTGGCGGTGCCCCATCTGGGCATCGATGCCCTGGCGGCGGGGGTGAAGATCTACAACGGGATCCAGCTGCTGGTCTCCCGGGAGGTGGATCCCTTCGACACCTGCGTCATGAGCGTCACCTGCCTGCAGGCGGGGGAAAATGTGGCCGCCAACGCGGACAAATGCGTGATCCGGGGCTCCATCCGCTGCGTCCGGGACGAAACCATGGCTTGGGCCCGGAAACGGCTGGAGGAGCTGGTTTCGCGGACGGCGGAGGAAAGCCGGGTCACCTGGAGCCTGGAATGGTCCGGGGAGCCGCTGCCCAGCGCCCACAACGATCCCGCCATGTATGAGGCCCTGGCCGCCTCCGCCCGGAAGGTGGTGGGGGAGAAAAGGGTGATCCTGCTGCCTCCCTCCCCGGGGGCGGAGGACTTTGCCTATTATGAAAAGGAAAGGCCCGGGCTGCTCTTCGGGCTGGGCATGCGGAACGAGGCGAAGGGATGCGTGCATCCGGCCCATACCAAAGACTGGGATATCGACGAGGACGGGCTGGAGACCGGGGTGAGGGTCTTCGTGCAGTTCGTGATGGACCATATGGACGGGATCCCGGGCATGAAGGATCCCAGGAGGGATGGAAGCCATGGCTGAGAGGAAGACGCATTTTTACTGCCAGCTGGATTATGAGCACGTGCCCTATCCCTCACCGGTGGGGGCGCCCGACGGGAACATCGCCAACAACGGCTGCGGGGTCTGCGCCGCCTCCATGGTGGCGGAGAACATGCTGGACATCTCCTTCCCGCCGGAGGAGAGCGCGAAGCTGGCCAAGGCCTGCGGGGCCCGGGAGGGCTTCGGCACGGACCTGTATATCTACGCCCCGGTTTTCGCGGAGCATGTGGGGCTGAAGACCCGGAACACAGAGGACGGGCAGGAGGCCCTGCGGTTTCTGCAGGAGGGCCGGGGCATGGTGATCGCCAACACCTACGGGGACCGGCCGGAGCACACGGGGGTTTTCTCCGATTCCGGCCATTACATCGTGCTGGCCGCGGCCCGGGGCACGGAGATCAAGGTCTGGGATCCCATGTACCGGGAGGGCAGCGGACGGTATGACACTCCGGGCCGGGCGGGTAAGGTCCGGCTGGAGGGCACCGACGCCTATGCGGATTTCTCCGAGATCGAGCAGGACTGCTTCCAGCGGCCCTACTTCCTGTTCTGGAAGGAATAACGGCGGGGAGACTTTTTCGGGCAGGGCGCTGCACCGGAAGGGCGGGGCCGCGGGGAAGGAGGGGCATGATGATGCGGGTTTTCGGAGTCTGGATGTGGCCGGAGGCCCTGCTTTCCGCCCCGGCGGAGCGGGTGGCCGCCCGCTGCGCCCGGATGGGAGTCACGGACCTTTTCTTTCTGGTGAAGGAGCTTTCGGGCAAGGTTTCCTGGGCGGGGGAAGCGGCGCCGCCGGTCTGCGGGCGGGATCTGCTACGGGAGTTGCTGGACAGCGCCCACGCCCGGGGGATCCGGGTGCACGCCTGGCTGCCCGCCACCTGGGACGAGCGCTGGAAGGCCCTGCATCCCGAAAGCGGCCGCTGCCACTATACCCGGGGCCGGGACAACGATCTGATTTCCCTGGGGGACAAGGGCTATCGGGCTCATATGATCCGGCTGGTCCGGGAGCTGTGCGGCCGGTATGAGGTGGATGGCCTGCACCTGGATTATATCCGCTACAACCATCTGCTGTACGGATGGGATGAGGAGGACCGGAAGCGCTATGCCGCCGCCGGGGCGGACATGGCGCGTCTCCGGGAGCTGATGGAGGCGACCTTTTACGGGGAGGGCGGGGAAACCTCCTGCATCTTTGACGCCCTGCGGGACGGGGACGAGAGTGCCCGGGCCCTGGCGGAAGTCCGGCGGCGGGATGTGCGGGATTTCGCCGGAGCCCTGACCCATGCCGCCCGGGAGGAAAGGAAGGGGCTGATCCTCAGCGCCGCCCTGATGCCGGAGGGGGCCTATGCGGATACCGCCTTCGCGGATCTGCATTACGGCCAGAGCTATGCGGACGCGGCGGAGCTGTATGACTGGGCGCTGCCCATGGCCTATTCCCGGGCCTATCATCAGGACGCCCGGTGGGTGGGGCAGGTGGCCCGGGGAACCCTGGCCCGGGGCCTCCGGACGGTGATGGGCCTGCAGGCCTATGAGGACGCCGCCGGGGAGATCCTGCGGAAGGACCTGGAGGCCCTGCGGGATCTGCCGGTGGAGGGGATCTCCCTGTTCCGGGAGGGGACCTTTGTGGAGGCTGCGCCGGAGGGCGGGGAGCTGTGGCTCCGGAACCCGCTGGACAAGGCGGTGACCGCCCTGCAGGCCTGCGGAAGGGACATCCCCCTGGAGGAGCCCCTTTCCCCGGGGGAGGAAAGGCGGATTTCCCTTCCCTGGGCTCCGGCGGAGCTGCGGGCGTTCTCCGGGGAGGCGGAGCTTCCCCTTTTCCTGGCGCCGGAGGCGGCTTCCGCCACCCAGGCCGATTGAATCCGAAGGAGGAACATACCGATGCTGCTTTTTCCGAAGCCCCGGGAGTTTGAGATCCTGGAGGGAACCCTGGCCTGGCCCGTGAAGGCCGCGGAGGGGGACCTGGTTTCCTTCTTCCGGCGCCTGAAGGCGGGGATGAAGGGCGTCCGGCTGGTTTCCGAGCCCCTTTTCGGGAAGGAGGAGTATACCCTCCGGGTGGACGCGGGCGGCGTGGAGATCGGCTTCTCCGGGGAGGAGAGCCTGTTCCGGGCAGCCACCTCCCTGCGCCAGCTGATCCTGCGGAGCGGCGGGCGGCTGCCGTACCTCCGAACCCACGACCGGCCGGATCTGCCCCACCGGGGCTACATGCTGGACATCAGCCGGGGAAGGATGCCCCGGCCGGAGACCATCCGGGGGATCATCGATTTCCTGGCGGCGCTGAAGTACAACGAGTTCCAGCTGTACATGGAGGGGGACTGCTTCAAATATGCCGCCTATCCCCGGGAGACGGAGAACTTCGACTGCCTGACGCCGGAGGACATCCGGGAGCTGGACCGGTACTGCCGGGAGCGGTTCATCGACCTGGTGCCCAACCAGAACTCCTTCGGACACATGTATACCTGGCTGAGAAAGCCGGCCTTCCATCATCTGGGGCTCTTCGGGTCCGAGGACGAGGTTCCCTCCACCCTGAACCCCCTGCTGCCGGAAAGCTTTGAGTTCATGAAGAACCTGTATGCCTCCCTGCTGCCCTGCTTCACCAGCGAATACGTGAACATCGGCCTGGATGAAGCCTACGGCCTGGGCCGGTATCAGATCGAGGAATACTGCCGGGAGAAGGGGAAGGACATCGTCTTCATGGATTGGCTGAACAAGCTCAGCAGCCATATCCGGGAGACCTACGGGAAGAAGGTCATGTTCTGGGCGGACATGATCTACAACTATCCGGAGAGCTATCACCTGGTGCCGAAGGACGCCGTGGCCCTGGAATGGGGCTACGAGCTGATCCAGTCCCAGCGGATGACGGCCCACTGCATCGCCTATCAGAAGGCGGGGGTGCGGTATTACGTCTGCCCGTCGGTGAACACCCACTGCAGCCTGTCCGGAAGGATGGACGTGGCCACCTTCAATATCCGGACCTGCGCAGAGCTGGCCCTGGAATACGGGGCGGAGGGGCTGCTGATGACCGACTGGGGGGACGGGGGCCATCCCCAGAGCTGGATCTGGAGCATGAATCCCATCGCCCTGGGAGGCCAGTATGCCTGGAACGCCGGGGCGCCCCAGGACGGGGAAACCTTCAAGGCGGATTTCATCCGGGAGGCGGAGGATTTCACGGATGATCATGCCTTCGGCGGGGTGAAGCTGTCCCGACTTCTGTACCGGATGGCCAACTACTACCTGCTGGAGCCGGAACGGATTCACTGCGCCACCTTCTGCGCCCGGGAGCTGATGATGCCCCTGAACCAGACGAAGTATGTCTGGCTCTTCGACCTGAAGGACCGGGGGGACGACTTCTTCTTTGACAACGTGACGGAATATGTCCGCCGGGTCATGGCGGACATTGAGAAGCTGGACTTTGACGAAACCTTCAAGCGGGAGATCCGGGTCACGGCGGAGCTGATCCGGGCGGGCGCGGAGCTCTGCAAGGTGAAGCTGCATCCGGAGGCCTCGGCCTCCGGGGCGGGGGAGCTGGCGGACCGGCTGGAGCGGGTCCTGCCGGAATACCGGGCCCTGTGGAACCTGCGGAACTACGAGAAGGGCATCGAGCGTTCCTGGAACCATTTCACCGCCCGGGTGCAGGAGCTCCGGGACCTGGCTGAAAAACGGTACATTGGGGACAGTCCCTAAAGTACCAAATCCATCAGATGGTACATTAGGGACTGTCCCTAATGTACCAAACTTACCGGATTGTACAAAAACCCCCGGCAGC
>CAZRLU010000118.1:0-7110 GCA_964600995.1 uncultured Oscillospiraceae bacterium
AAGTCGCACAGGTGCACGCTCTCCGGCGCGCCGGGCACGTTGTTGACCACCAGATTCTGATAGATTTCCTCGGACAGGAAGGGGATGAAGGGCGCCGCGAGCTTGCTGAGCTGCACCAGCACGTGATACAGCGTCGCGAAGGCCGCTTCCTTATCCCCGGCCATGCCCTTGCCCCAGAAGCGCTCCCGGCCGCGGCGCACGTACCAGTTGCTCAGATCGTCCACGAATTCCGCTATCGCGTTGGCCGGCTCCGTGACCCGGTATGCGGACAGATCCGCGTCGACCCGGGCGATCAGGCTGTTCAGCTTGCTGAGGATCCATTTGTCCATCAGCGTCAGCTCCGCCTTCTCCAGCGGATGGGCCAGCGGATCAAACCCGTCAATCTGAGCGTACATGGCGAAGAACGCATAGGTGTTCTGCAGCGTGGCCAGGAATTTCCGCTGAACCTCCTGGATCGCTTCCTCGCCGAAACGCTTGGGCAGCCACGGGGCAGCCGTCGTATAGAAATACCAGCGCAGGGCGTCGGCGCCGAATTTATCCAGCATGCCGAAGGGATCCACCACGTTCCCCAGATGCTTGCTCATCTTGCGGCCTTCCGCGTCCTGCACGTGGCCGAGCACGATGCAGTTTTCAAAGGGCGCCCGGTCAAAGAGCAGGGTGGAGATGGCTTCCAGGGTATAGAACCAGCCGCGGGTCTGGTCGATGGCTTCGGAGATGAAGTCCGCGGGGAAGTTCTGCTCAAACTCCTCTTTGTGTTCAAAGGGATAGTGCCACTGGGCAAAGGGCATGGAGCCGGAGTCGTACCAGCAGTCGATGACCTCCTTGACCCGGTGCATTTCCCCGCCGCATTCGGGGCAGCGGATCGTAACGGCGTCGATGAAGGGGCGGTGCAGCTCGATCTCCGGACCGGGATCCTGAATCGCCATCTCCCGCAGCTCCGCGATGGAGCCGATAACATGCAGATGGCCTTCCGCGCACTTCCAGACCGGCAGCGGCGTGCCCCAGTAGCGCTCGCGGCTCAGGCCCCAGTCGATCACGTTCTCCAGGAAGTTACCCATCCGGCCTTCCTTGATGTTGTCCGGCATCCAGTTGACAGTCCGGTTGTTCCGCACGAGGTTGTCCCGCAGCTTCGTCATCTGGATGAACCAGGTCGGCCGCGCGTAGTAGAGCAGGGGCGTATCGCAGCGCCAGCAGAAGGGATAGTCATGGGCAAAGGGAACCGCCGCGAAAAGCAGGCCCCGCTGCTTCAGATCCTCCAGGATCATGGGATCCGCGTCCTTGACGAACACGCCCGCCCACGCGGTTTCCGCGACGAACCTGCCCTGGGTGTCCACCAGGTTGATGAAGGGCACGCCGTTCTCCCGGCAGACCCGGTTGTCGTCCTCGCCGTAGGCCGGCGCGATGTGTACGATGCCCGAGCCGTCCTCCATGGTGACGTAGTTGTCGCAGACCACGAACCAGGCCTTCCCGTCCGGCTCCACAAAGCGGTACAGCGGCTCATACTCCATCCCCTTCAGATCCGTTCCGGGGAATTCGCAGAGGATTTCCGTTTCCTTGTCGGGGAACACCTTTTCCACCAGGGCCTTGGCCATGATGTAAACCCGGTCCTCCGCCTTCACCCGGCAGTAGGTATCCGTGGGGTTGACGCAAAGAGCCAGGTTGCTCGGCAGCGTCCAGGGCGTGGTGGTCCAGGCCAGCAGGAAGGTGTTCTCCTCCCCCTTCACCGGGAAGCGGACGAAGGCGGAAACCTCCTTCACGTTCTTGTAGCCCTGGGCCACCTCGTGGGAGGAAAGGGCCGTTCCGCAGCGGGGGCAGTAGGGCACGATCTTGTGTCCCTGATACAGCAGTCCCTTTTCGTGGATCTGCTTCAGACTCCACCACTCGGATTCGATGTAATTGTTTTCATAGGTGATATAGGGGTGCTCCATGTCCGCCCAGTAACCCACCTGGTCAGACATCTTTTCCCACTCATGCAGGTATTTCCAGACGCTCTTCTTGCATTCCGCGATGAAGGGCTCGATGCCGTATTTCTCGATCTGGGGCTTTCCGTCCAGTCCCAGGCTCTTTTCCACTTCCAGCTCAACGGGAAGCCCGTGGGTATCCCAGCCGGCGATCCGCAGGGCGGATTTTCCCTTCATGGTCTGATAGCGGGGGAACAGATCCTTGATAACCCGGGTTTCGATGTGCCCGATATGGGGCTTGCCGTTGGCCGTGGGCGGTCCGTCGAAGAAGGTGAACTGCGGATTGCCGTCCCGCAGATGGAAGGATTTCCGGATGATATCCTTCTCCTTCCACAGTTTCGAGACTTCCTTCTCCCGGGAAACAAAATTCATGTCCGTAGCTGCTTTTTTGTACATGGGTTTCCATTCCTCCTGCATCTTCTGTTCCCTGCGCGCCGCTTCCCCGCTCCGGTTCCGCCCCGCGCCCGGAAACCTTTTGCCTTATTACAGTCTGCCCTCGGCGTAGCGGGCTTCCGCCTCCGCCATGATCTTCTCCGTCGCGCTGACCCCGCAGCGGTCCGCTCCCGCTTCCCGCGCGGCAAGCACCGTATCCAGATCCCGGATTCCGCCGGAGCCCTTCACCCGCACCTTCGCGGACACGTTGGCCCGCATCAGCTTCAGATCCTCGATGGTGCATCCGGCGGAGCCGTATCCGGTGCTGGTCTTCACGAAATCCGCTCCGGCCTTCTCGCTCAGATGGCATGCGGTGATCTTTTCCTCCTCCGTCAGATAGCAGGTTTCCAGAATCACCTTCAGGATCGCGCCCGCCTCGTGGGCCGCCTTGGCGATCATGCGGATCTCCTCGGCCACATAGTCGTAGTCCTTCGCCTTCAGCCTGCCGATGTTCAGCACCATGTCCAGCTCTTCGCATCCCTCTGCCAGGGCCAGCTGGGCCTCGGCCAGCTTGATGGCTGACTCGTTGGTCCCGTGGGGGAAGCCGATCACCGTGCAGACCTTGACCTCGCTCCCCTCCAGCATCTCCGCCAGAATCGGAACGTCGCAGGGCCTGGCGCATACGCTGGCCGTGCCGTATTTCAGCGCGATTTCGCAGCCGTGACGGATATCCTCCTCCGTCAGCCAGGGCTGCAGCGTGGAATGATCAAGCATGGATGCGATATCTTTCGGTGTAAGTGCCATGGTTCGTTCTCCTTCCCGCGGAACGCGTAAAATACTGAAATAATACAATATGTGATTATACCTCTTTTCGGCTTTGAATAAAAGCCCCCGGCGCAAAAAAACCGGAGCGTCATCCCGTCCGCTCCGTTTGTTTTTCTGCTCCTGCCGGGTTTGCCCTCCGGCGGGTCCTGAATTGCTTCCCTTCGGGCCCGGGCTCACAGCCTGTTCATCAGCACCGACAGGGCAATCACCGCCGCCCCGGCCAGCAGCGCCGCCGCATCCATGGGGCCCATCCGGGTCACCTTATAGGCGCTTGTGCGTTTGCGCAGATTGAACCCCCGCAGCTCCACCGCAATGGCCGCCTGCTCCGTCTTTTTGACCGAGGAAACCAGCAGCGGCACGCTCAGGGGAATCATCAGGGCAAACTTCCGGAAGGGGTTCCGGGTGTCAAAGGAAACGCCCCGGGCCGTCTGTGCTTCCGAAATCACCTGCATGTCATTGAAAAACACAGGAATGAAATGCAGGGCCGTGGTGATCGTGAAAGCATACTGATATGGCAGTCCCCAGTGCACCACCAGGGCGTTGCACAGATCCGTCAGCCGGGTCACCATGAGCATCAGGGACAGGGGAAGGGTGGCGTCCAGCAGCCGCAGGATCACCATGTAGGCCGTCCGCACCCCGTAATCCGTCACCCGGATGCCGATCACCTCGAAATACGCGTTCCCCTGCTGGATGAAAAGCACCTGCAGGATGAACATGAAGGCGGAGGCCTTGAGCAGTCCCTTCAGAACCCGCAGCATCTGGGGAAGCACATGCCCCAGGGCGCCCAGGCACAGATCCAGCGCCAGCAGTCCCAGCAGGAATCCGGCATGCCCGCTCAGAAAGGCCGCGACGCAGATCATCAGGGAAAAGATCAGCTTCATGCGGGGATCCAGCCGGTGCAGCAGCGTATTCCCGGGAATGTAGTTCATGACTCCTCTCATGCCCGCGCCCCCTTTCCGTTCAGCACAATGGCGTCCCGCATCTCCTCCACGGAGGAAACACCCTCAAAGCCCTCCCCCAGCCGCCCGGCCAGGCCGATCATCTGGGGCGGGAGCAGGGACGCAGCCCGCAGGACCTCCGCGTCCCGGAACACCTCCCCGGTTTTTCCGCTGCGGATCAGGCTTCCTCCGGCCATGACCAGCACCTCGTCCGCGTAGTCCTGCACCACCTCCATGTCATGGCATACCATGGCAATCGTGGCGCCCTGCTGATGAAAGGACTGAATGTATTCCATGATCCGCGTGCATTCCCGGAAATCCAGCCCGGTGGTTGGCTCGTCCAGAATCAGCAGCTCCGGATGGTGCACCATGGCCGAAGCCAGAGCCACCCGCTGCCGCTCTCCCCGGCTCAGCAGCATGGGATCGTCCCTCGGATCCAGCTCCAGCGCCTCCAGCGTCTCCTTCAGGTAGGCGGCCTTCCGCTCCGGATCCGTCACGGTGAACTGCAGGCTGAAAAGCAGCTCCTCCTCAATGGTGTTCCTGCAGATCTGCCGGTCCGGGTTCTGGAACAGGAACCCGATCCGGGACGCCAGCGTGCTCACCTGCATGCCGGCAATATCCTTTCCCTCCAGCAGCACCCGGCCCGAGGTGGCCTTCAGAAGCCCCCGCATCAGCCTGCTGACCGTGGACTTCCCGGCACCGTTGGCGCCGATGACGGCGGTGATTCCGCCCTTCTTCAGCGTAAAGGAAACATCCTTCACCGCGCCGCCATGCTCCGGATATCCAAAGGAAACATGTTCAAACTGAATCATTTCATCGCCTCCCGGGCCATCTTTTCAGCCTCGTCCATGCTGATCGGCGCAGGGGTGCGGATCAGGCCGAGCCGCGTAAGCTCCTTGTGCAGGGATACGATCCGCGGCACATGGATTCCGGCCTCCTCCATTCTTCCGCAATTCTCCAGCACCTGGCGCACCGGCCCGTGGAACATGACCTCGCCCTCTTCCAGCACCAGCAGCTTTTTCGCGTACCGGCACAAAAGTCCGATCTTCTGCTCCACGGCGATGATGGTGGTGCCGTTCTCCCGGTTCAACCTCGAAAGCAGGCTGTAAATCTGTTCGCTGCTCTGGGGGTCCAGCTCTCCCGTCGGCTCATCCAGCACGATGATCCGCGGGCGGAGGGCCAGAATCGCCGCTATTGCCACCTTCTGCTTCTGTCCGCCGCTGAGGGTGTCCAGGTCCCGGTGCCGCAGCTCCGGGATCCCCGTCTCCTCCAGCGCCTCCGCCACGCGGTTTTCGATTTCGTCCCGGGGGACGCCGAAGTTTTCCAGCCCGAACAGCAGCTCATCCTCCACCATGGACGCCACCATCTGGGCATCCACATCCTGGAACACGCTTCCCACATGGGCGGCAATCTTTTCCGGAGCCGTGTCCACCGTGTCCAGGCCGTTCACCGTCACGGATCCGTAGAAATCCCCGGAATAGTGGTGGGGCACGATGCCGTTGACCGCGTAGGTCAGCGTGGACTTCCCGGCGCCGCTGTTCCCGATGATGCCGACAAAATCGCCGTCCCCGATGGTCAGATTCAGGCTCTGCAGGGCGTTCTTCCTGCCGCTGGCATACCGGAAGGAAAAATCCTTGAACTCAATCATGTTGCTTCCCGTCCCCTGTCTTTCTTTATTCCTTGCTGAGCACCTTCCGCATCGGCACATGCAGCGCCTTGACGATGATGGCGTTCACCGTGGCCGTCCCGAAAACCACCGTCAGGTTCGCGGGCAGGTCGGCGATGTTGGCGCCCATGAACAGATACCGGCAGGCCACGAAGGAACCGCCGCTGATCACGGTGGCCACGAAAGTGGCGACGATGGGATTCAGGTCAAGCTTCCCGACCTTCATGGGAATCCGGATCATCAGATACATTGCCAGGGCGCCCAGAGGTTCGCTGATGAAATTCAGATACGGGGTGGCCGGGTTGATCTGGTTGATGGCGCCGGCCAGCAGGCCGATGATCAGCGCCTGCACCAGCGTGGGTCGGATCAGCAGAATGGCCAGGCAGTACATGGCGATGATGAAATTGGGCTTGACGCCGATGCTGGACAACGCTGTGCCCAGCGTCATCTTCAGCACCTGGCCCGCAGCCAGCAGCACGGCGACCAGAATCAGGTTCTGAATGGAAAAGCCTTTGGTTTCGGTTTTCTGAACGTTTCTCTTTTCTGCCATGGGAATCCTTCCTTTCTTTTTCCGCTCCTCGGAGCAAAGTTTTGCGGGGGACTCGTTGGCCGCCGGATGCCGACCCGGCGTTGGGAAAGAGATGTCCGATGGTACAAAAAAAGCCCGTCCAGCGAAGGACGGGCCTGTGCGCACAAACCCATGGTACCACCTTACGTGAACCGGCACGAAGCCGGTCCTCTCTTACGAAAGCGCCAACACGCTCTCTGCTCTTAACGCGAGCACACGGTCCGGATACTCCGGGCGCCTGGCCCGTTTCCCCTTTCCCTCAGCGATCCATTTGCCGGTGAACCTTCCGCGGGTTCTCAGCCATCCCCTGCTCTCTGTAGGCGTCCCTTCCGGTTTGATCTTCGCCTCAAAGGTTTCTTGTATTGGCATGAACTTTAACACGCCGAAGTGGTTTTGTCAACGCTCCAAATTGTACAAACATTGTTTTTTGTGCCCCGGCAATGATGCAGATATTGCTCCCGCGTCGTTCCGCAATAGTAGAAAGCGCTTCCCGTGCAGTGTCTCCCTCAACTCTTTCATCCCCCTTGATCCGCTTCTGACTGCCGTGCAGGATCCCGGAGCCGGCTCTCCTGCCGGCTTTTCCAAAATTTATAAAAAATGCTTGCGTTATTCTTTTCCCTGTGCTATACTATGCCTTGCGTTCGAAAGACGCCGTCCCACACCTCCGGACGAAAAAGTCGAGGGAGCTTCCCCGGATAGTTCCGGGATCCATATATGGGGCATTGGCACAGTTGGTAGAACGAACTGCCACTTGCGCACTCCCGCCCCGGAAACATCAAA
>CAZRLU010000119.1:0-7075 GCA_964600995.1 uncultured Oscillospiraceae bacterium
TCGAGATGATCTACGCCCTGGACAAGATCGCGCCGGGCACCGCCAACGACGACACCCTGCTCTACGGGGTGGAGGTGAAGTTCTACAACATGGAGGTGGCGCTGAACCGGCACCTGGAAACCAGCATGCCCGGCATGTTCGTGATCGGGGACGGAAGCGGCGTCACCCACAGCCTGAGCCACGCCAGCGCCAGCGGCGTCTACGTGGCCCGGCATCTGCTGGAGGAACGGGAACAGGGCGCATGAGAATTCTGGGCATCGTGGCGGAATACAATCCATTTCACAACGGGCACGCGAAGCATCTGCAGGCCGCGAAGGAGGCGGTGAAGCCGGACTTCACCTATATCGCACTGAGCGGCTGCCTGACCCAGCGGGGGGAACTCTCCCTGATGACTCCCCATGACCGGGCGCGCTGCGCCCTGGAGGCGGGGGCGGATGCGGTGTTTCTGCTGCCGGCGCTTTGGACGGTCCGGGACGCGGAGCACTATGCCCTGGGAGGGGTATCCCTGCTGGAGGGCATGGGCGCCACCCATCTGGCCTTCGGGACGGAAGCGGAAAGCCCGGAACTTGCGGAGGAGATCGCCGGAGCCCTGGAAAACCGGGAGGAGGAATTCCGGGATACCCTGCGGGCCGGGCTGGCGGAAGGCATCGGATATCCCCGGGCCCTGGCCCGGGCGGCGGGGGCTCTGAACCCCGCCTATGAGGAAGCGCTGCAAAAGCCGAACAACATTCTGGCGGTCTGCTATCTGCGGGCCATGAAGCGGACAGGGTCCGGGATGGTTCCGGTTCCCCTGCGCCGGGAGGGCGCCTACCGGGCGGAGAGGATTCTCCCGGAAGCCCCCTCGGCCTCGGCGCTGCGGGAGACGCTGGAAAGAGGGGACTACGCCCATGTATGGCCCGCGGTGCCGGCCTTCACCGCCGGGATGATCCGGAAGGCGGGGCTGGCGGGGCGCGTTCCCCGGGAGGAGCGGCTGGATGCCATCCTGATCCATCAGCTTCGGCGGATGGGCCGGGAGGGCATCGCGGCGCTGCCGGATGTCGCGGAGGGGCTGGAGGACCGGATTCACCGGGCGGCCTGCCGGGCGGACAGCCGGCAGGAGCTGCTGGACGCAGTCTGCACCAGAAGGTATTCCCGGGCGCGCATCAGCCGGATCTGCGCCTGCGCTCTGTTGGGCATCACCCGGGAGGATACGGAAAAGGCGCAGCTTCCCCGGAGCGGGGCGCTGCTGGGCCTTCGGAGCGCGGGAGAGATGACGGCGCTCTGGCGGAAGAAAACCGGTCCGGAAGGGCTGCCCGCCCCCGGGGAAACGGACCTGCGCGCCTGGCAGATCTGGGCGGAATGCGCCGGACTGCCGGAGGGTCTTCCCTTTACGGAAAGGGTGGCCAAACCGGGATAAAATCTTTCGGAACCCTTTGAAAAAAGGCTTGTCAAGGGCATGAAACTATGTTATACTCCGCATGTCTGTTTTCCAGGAGGAAAACGGCAAATTAAAGCGGCATTGAGTTGCCTTGAAAGAAGGGTTTATCGTAGAGAGGGGAAACAGCCTGCGGAAGCGGAAAGCGGCCCGGAAGGGGTCGCCGGGCGCGTCATCCGCAGAGGGCTGTGTTTTCCGCTCTTTTCTTTTTGCCCGGAAAGCCGGCGGAGCGTCCGGCGGCGGGCTGCGGAAGAGCCGCTGAAAGGAGGAGGCATGGCCAAGGCGGAGCTGACGGCGCTGATCGCGCCGAAATGTCAGGGAATTGCGGACCGGATGGGCTTTGAGCTGGTGGAGGTCGCGCTGGACAAAGAGCCCACGGGGAAGTACCTGCGGATCTACATCGACAAGCCGGAGGGCATTACGCTGGATGACTGTGAAGCCTTTCACAGGGCCGCGCTTCCCCTGGTGGAAAACTATGAATACGACTTTATGGAGGTTTCCAGTCCGGGGATCGACAGGCCCCTGAAGACGGACCGGGACTATGAAAGAAACCTCGGCGCCAAGATCAGCGTCCGGCTCTACCGGGCGGTGGACGGGGTCAAGGAGCTGGAGGGGATTCTTTCCGGATTCGATGGGGAAAGCCTGAAGCTGGAAACGCCGGAGGGGGAGAGGACGATCTCCCGGAAGGCCGCGGCTTCGGTGAAACCCGTGGTGGATATGGAAGGCATTGAGGAAGTAGAATTTGAAGAAAGCGAGAAGACAGACGCATGAAATCAGAAGTAATTGACGCGATCCACCTGCTGGCCAAGGAACGGGAAATCGATGAGGACCGGCTTTTTCAGATGATCGAGGAAGCCCTGAAGGCGGCTTACCGGAAGAATTCCCCCCGGAACGAGGCGACGCCCTCCATGCTGGATGTGCATATCGACCGGAATACCGGCGCGATTTCCGTCTTTGCCAAGAAGACCATCGTGGAAGAAGTGGAAATGCCCACAAACCAAATCACCCTGGAGGAAGCGAAAAAGCTGAATCCCACCTACAAGATGGGAGACATCGCCGAGGTGGATGTGACGCCCAAGGGCTTCCTGCGGGTGGCGGCCCAGACGGCGAAGCAGGTGATCATCCAGAGCATCCGGGAAGTGGAGCGCGGCAAGATCTATGAGGAATATTCCGACAAGGAAAACGAAATCCTCACCGGTATCGTGCAGCGGATCGAGCCCAACGTGGTCTATGTGGACCTGGGCCGGACGGAGGGCGTGCTGGAAAAGTCGGAGATGATTCCCGGCGAGGTGCTGCATGACGACGACCACATCAAGGTGTATGTGCTGGCCGTGCAGCGGACGGTGAACTCCTCCAGCTACGCGCCCCAGGTTTATGTGAGCCGGACCCATCAGAACCTGGTGAAGCGGCTGTTCGAGATGGAAGTGCCGGAGATTGCCGGCGGTATCGTGACCATCAAGGCCATCGCCCGGGAAGCGGGAAGCCGGACCAAGATCGCGGTACACAGCCAGGATATCATGATCGATCCCGTGGGTGCCTGCGTGGGACAGCGGGGCGGCCGCGTGGAGCGGGTTGTGGCGGAGCTGAAGGGCGAGAAGATCGACATCATCAAGTGGAGCAGCAACCCTGCGGAATTCGTGGCCAACGCGCTGAATCCCGCGCATGTGCTGAGCGTTTACCAGGCGAGGGACGAGAAAGCCTTCCGCGTGATCGTGCCGGACAACCAGCTGAGCCTGGCCATCGGCAAGGAAGGGCAGAACGCCCGCCTGGCCGCCCGGCTGACCGGCTGGAAAATCGATATCAAGAGCCAGAGCCAGATGGCGGAGCTGAACGACATGGTGGACGAGAACGGACAGCTGGTGAACTACGTCCAGCTGGAGACCCCGGTCTACGACAGCTTCACCATGGAGTTTGACGACAGCCTTGCGGGCGAAGACGATACGATGTAATCGGACCGCCGGAAACGGAAGGAACCGCGGAGAGCATGAAAGCAAGAAAAATACCGATGCGCATGTGCGTGGGATGCCGCGAGATGAAGGAGAAGAAAAGCCTGATCCGCGTGGTGCGGTCTCCCGAGGGACAGGTCAGCATCGATCCGACGGGAAAGAAGCCGGGGCGCGGGGCCTATGTCTGCCGGGAAGGCGGATGCCTGGCCAGGGCGCTTCGCCAGCATCAGCTGGAAAGACAGCTGCAGGCGGAGATGACGGAGGAGACCCGGGAGAGCCTGCAGCGGGAGCTGGAGACTCTGCAGGAGAATCCGCATGAATGAGACGCGCCTGAAGAGCCTGATGGGCTTCTGCACCCGGGCAGGACAGGGAATTTTCGGAGAAGAGAGCTGCAGAAAGGCGCTGCAAAGCGGAAAAGCCGGGCTCCTGCTCCTGGATGAAGGAATTTCGGAGGGAAGCGGCGACAGGCTGACGCGGCTGTGCGCAGCACGGGGCGTCCCGGTCTGCCGGCTTCCGGAGGGATTCTTGGAGGAAGCCACCGGCAGGCCGGGGAAAACCATGGCCGTGCCGCCGGGCAATTTTTCGGAGCAGATGATCCGATGCACGGACTGAGGACATCCCGGATTTAAATGATTTCAATGCCGTACTGCGGCAGGGGGTAAAAAGGGCGAATGGCAACAAAGGGAAACTTGATCAACACGGCCAGGGAACTGGTGGAGGAATCCGCGGAAATTCTGGAAAAGGCAACCCGGGCAAGAAGGGACGCTGACAGCATCTTCGAGGAGCTGAAGAGGATGGACGCGGCCATTGCCCGCCGGAAGGAAGAGACGGCCGCTCTCCGCAAGCGGGAGGAACAGCTGCGGGCCCAGGCGTCTCATTCCAGGGCGTTCACCATGCTGGACGAGGAAGAAAAGGCCCAGATGGAAGCGGCGCTCCGGGAGGAGCGGGAGAAGACTGCCCAGCGGGAAGCCGAAGCGGCAGCGCAGCCCAAGCCTGAGATCAGCGCGCCGGCGCAGCCGGCGGAAAAGCAGCCTGAGCCCGCGGCGGAAAAGAAGCCGGAGCCCGTGCCGGAGAAGAAGCCCGAGCCCGCGGCGGAGAAGCCTGCCGTGACGGAGAAGCCCGCTGCAGCGGAGAAGCCGGCGGAAAAACCGGAGGAGAAGGCAGCGGAAGCGCCTGTGGCAAAGCCTGCAGAAAAGCCTGCGGCGGCCCCGGCGCAGCCCGCGGAGAAGCCCGCAGCGCCGGCGGAAAAGCCCGTCCAGGCTCCCGCCGAACAACGGAAGCCGGAGCCTGCCAGGAAGCCGGAAGCGGAAGCCCCCAAAAAGCAGGAGCCGAAACGGCCGGCGATCGGACAGATCATCAGCCGTCCCGGCGACGCGGCGGCGCAGCCGGCCCGGCCTGTGGGCCTGGCGCCGAACGTGATCCGGGCGCCCCAGCCCCCGCGGCAGGGGCCCTACGGACAGCCGGCCGGCGGCCAGCGTCAGGGGCCTTACGGTCGCCCCGCTCCGGGAGCGCAGACGGCGGCCCGGGGACCCTATGGACAGCCGGCCAGCGGCCAGCGCCAGGGACCTTACGGACGCCCTGCGGGCGGAGCACAGCAGAGCGGCCCCTACGGACGCCCCGCGGGCGGACCGCAGCAGGGTGGATTCAACCGGAATAATCAGAGCAGCGCAGGCGGAGCCAGAGGCCCGCAGGGCGGCTTCGGCGCGCCCCGGGGACAGCAGTCCGCCCGCCGCAGCACGCCGGAAATCGTTCCCCCGATGGAGAAGGAGCGCGTTTCCAATTACGATCCCAACAAGAAGAATTATGAGCGGCAGCATGATCCGGAGCGGGTCAGCCGCAACAAGAAGCAGCAGAGCAAGCAGAACTCCCGGTTCAACGGCTATGACGATGAGCCGATCCGCGGAGGAAAGCGGGCCCGGGCAAAGAAGCCCAGCGCCCAGCAGATGATGGCTCCCATCAAGATCGAGACGGCCTACATGGCCGGGGACACCATCACGGTGCGGGATCTGACGGAAAAAATCGGCAAGCCCGCCGGCGAGATCATCAAGAAGCTGTTCATGCTGGGCAACATGGCCACCATCAACAGCGAGATCGATTTTGATACCGCCCAGCTGGTCTGCTCCGATTTCGACATTACCCTGGAGAGAAAGCAGGAGCTGACGGCGGAAGCCGCCCTGGTGGCCGAGGACTTTACGGACGAGGAGGAGAACCTGCAGCCCAGGCCTCCGGTGGTGACCATCATGGGTCACGTGGACCACGGCAAGACCAGCCTGCTGGACTACATCCGGAAGAGCCGGGTGACCCAGGGCGAAGCCGGCGGCATCACCCAGCATATCGGCGCCTATACGGTTTCCGTGGAGGACGGCCGGAAGATCACCTTCCTGGATACTCCCGGACATGAAGCCTTCACGGCCATGCGCGCCAGAGGCGCTCAGGCTACGGATATCGCGGTGCTGGTGGTGGCGGCGGACGACTCCGTCATGCCCCAGACCGTGGAATCCATCAACCATGCCAAGGCGGCAGAGGTGCCGATAATCGTGGCCATCAACAAGATGGACAAGCCCAACGCGAATCCGGACCGGGTCAAGCAGGACCTGACCCAGTACGGGCTGGTGTGCGAGGACTGGGGCGGAGAAACCATCTGCGTTCCCGTTTCCGCGCTGACCGGCGAGGGCGTGGATGAGCTCCTGGAGATGATTCTGCTGCAGGCGGACATGCTGCAGCTGAGAGCCAACCCGAACCGGCTGGGCCGCGGCGTGATCATCGAGGCCAAGCTGGACAAGGCCCGGGGTCCTCTGGCCACCGTGCTGCTGCAGAACGGTACCCTGCATGTGGGAGATTCCGTCATCGCGGGCATGGCCTCCGGCAAGGTCCGGGCGCTGATCAACGACCGGGGCGAACGGATTCAGAGCGCCGGTCCCGGTATGCCCGTGGAGATCATGGGCTTTGACGATGTGCCCAGCGCCGGGGATGAGATGGTCGCTGTGGGCGACGATCACCTGAGCCGCCAGGTGGCGGACGAGCGCCGGGAGAAGCAGCGGGCCAGCCGGGAAGCTTCCATGGCCAAGGTGAACATGGAGAACCTCTTCTCCACCATCGAGGCGGGGAAGATCACCACCCTGAACCTGATCATCAAGGCGGATGTGCAGGGCTCGGTGGAAGCGGTCAAGCAGGCCATGGAAAAGCTCTCCAGCGACGAGGTGAAGATCCGGGTGCTGCACAGCGCTGCCGGCGCCATCACCAAGGACGACGTGAACCTGGCCGCCGCCTTCAACGCGATCATCATCGGCTTCAATATCCGGCCGGACGCCTCTGCCCGGGAAGCCGCGGAGAAGCAGAAGGTGGATGTGCGGCTGTATACCGTCATCTACAAGGCCATCGAGGATATGGAGCTGGCCATGAAGGGCATGCTGGAGCCGGAGTACCGGGAGGTGCTGCTGGGCCACGCAGAGGTGCGCAATGTCTTCAAGATCACCGGCGCGGGCATCATTGCCGGCTGCTATGTGACGGACGGCAAGGTGCAGCGGAACGCCAGCGTGCGGCTTTTGCGTGACAACGTGGTGGTGCATGAGGGCAAGCTGAGCAGCCTGCGGCATCTGAAGGATGACGTGAAGGAAATGGCGGCCGGATACGAATGCGGCATGAGCCTGGAGGGCCACAACGACATCAAGGAAGGCGACGTGGTCGAGTGCTTCATCATGGAGGAAATTCCGCG
>CAZRLU010000120.1:0-7054 GCA_964600995.1 uncultured Oscillospiraceae bacterium
GGAAATCGTCCGGCGGGAGTTCAGGCGGCAGCTGCCTCTGCACATATTTGTGTGGATCGGGCTTCTGTTCCTCCTGCTCTTCTGTCTCATCCCGATGACAGGGATCGTCATCGCCTTCAAGGACTACAACATCCGCTCCGGGTTTGCCGGCATGTTCACCTCGCCCTGGGCGGACAACTTCGGCATGAAGCACTTCATCACCTTCATGACCAACCGGAAGTTTGCCACCCTGGTGCGCAACACCGTGGTCATCAGCGGGTTGAAGCTGCTCTTCGCCTTCCCCTTCGCCATCCTCTTTGCCATCATGGTCACGGAGCTGAAATCCAAGGGCTACAAGCGCCTGGTACAGACCGCCAGCTACCTTCCCCATTTTGTCTCCTGGACGGTGGTGGCCGGCATCGTCTATGCCATGTTCTCCACCAATATCGGTGTCATCAACGAACTGCTTCTTCAGCTGAATATCATCAAGGATCCCATCCCTCTGCTGCTGGATCCGGACTACTATTATTTCCTGGCCACGGCCAGCGAAATCTGGAAGGAAACCGGCTGGAGCGCCATCATCTATCTGGCCGCCATCTCCGGCATCGATCCGGCCCTGTATGAAAGCGCCCAAGTGGATGGCGCCGGCCGGCTGAAGCGCATCTGGCACATCACCCTTCCCGGCATCTCCGGCACCGTCGCCATCCTGCTGATCCTGGCCGTGGGCGGCCTGTTCTCCGGCAGTTTCGATCAGGCCATGATGCTGGGCAATGACATGAATGTGTCCCGCAGTGAAATCCTGGATGTGTTCATCTACAAGACCGGTCTGAGCAAGCAGCGTTATTCCTATGCTGCCGCGGTCGGTCTGTTCCAGTCCGTGATCAGCTTTATCCTGGTGGTCGTCGCCAATGCCGGCAGCAGGAAGCTCTCCGGCTCGTCCCTTTTCTGAGAGGAGGCTGTTTCATGACATCCGGCAGAAAAAGAATGCATATCCGAAAAACAAAAGAGGACTGGATCGTCGATTCCGTGGTGCTCCTGGTTACCTTCCTGCTGCTGGTGATTACCATCTATCCCTTCTGGTACGTCATTGTTCTTTCCTTCAATGACGGCGTGGACGCCCTGCGCGGGGGGATCTACCTGTGGCCCCGCAAATTCACCACAGCAAACTATCAGCAGTTCCTGACGGACCAGAAATGGATCAACGCCATTCTTGTTTCCGTGTCCAAGACGCTTTCGGGTACGGCGCTGACCGTCCTCTTCACCTGCCTGGTGGCCTACGGTCTTTCAACAGAACGGCTGGTTTTCAAAAGGTTTTACGCCGTGATTCTGCTGATCTGCATGTATTTCTCCGGCGGGTTGATTCCTTATTATCTGACGCTGCGTTCCTACGGACTGCTGAACACCTTCTTTGTTTATATTATTCCCACCATGTTCTCAACCTATTATTGCATGCTGGCCATGAGCTTTTTCCGGGAAATCCCCTCTGCATTGAAGGAAAGCGCCCGGCTGGACGGAGCCAGCGAGCTGACCATCTATGTGCGGATCATCCTGCCGCTGAGCAAGCCGCTCCTGGCGACCCTGGGGCTTTTTGCCGCCGTCTCCCAGTGGAACGCCTGGAGCGATACCGCCTTCTACGCTCCCAGCAATCCGGATCTTCGCTCCCTCGCCTTCCTGATGCGGGGCGTCATCGTCCAAAATCAGGTAGATACCTCGTCCCGCGCGGCCATGCTGCATGCAGCCCAGTATTCCTCGGTAACTGCCACCTCCGTTCAGATGGCCGCCATGATCATCGCGGTGCTGCCCATCATGATGGTCTATCCTTTCCTGCAAAAGCATTTTGTGAAGGGAATCATGCTGGGCGCGGTGAAGGGCTGATCCCTCATTCCGTATCCTTGGGCTGAAAGCCCATAAAATAAAAGGAGGTTGATTCCATGAAACGTATCCTTGCGATTCTCCTCTCCTGCCTGCTGATGCTCTCGGGCACGGCCATGGCAGAAAGGAACCCGCTGTTCAGCGATTCCGAACCGGTGGAGCTGACGCTGTGGGTGGACTGGAACTGGGTTGGATTTGACAGCTACGAAGGCGGTGTCTGCCAGGAATGGATGATCGATCAGACCGGCATCAAGATCAATATGATCAAGGCCATTGACTCTGAGCAGCTTTCCATGATGATCACATCCGGCGATCTTCCGGACCTGGTGGTCTGCTCCGGCGCAGACAAAGTGCGCGCCCTGTCGGACAGCAGCCGCTGCTATCCCCTGCAGGAGCTGATTGACCAGTATATTCCGGAATGGAAAATCTCCGACGTGGAAAAGCAGATGAATGCCTACTATTCCACGGACGGGAATTACTACATGCTCAAGAATGAGTACAACACTGCCGAGGATATCGCCAACGCCAGCAATATGGCCCTGAACTTCGGTCAGTTCCATATGCGCAACGATATCTACAAGGCTCTGGGCAGCCCCAAATTGGAAAACGAAGAGGATTTCTTTGCCCTGCTGGCGCTGGTGAAGGAAAAGTATCCGGACATGCAGCCCATCATCTTCAGCCCACGTGAGTATTCCGCCTTCGGCTCCCTGGTAGGCTTCGACAATACCCGTCCCACCGATGGCGAAGGACATCTGGTGATGCCCATCAGCGATCCCACCTATAAGGAAATGCTCCGCGTCATGAACCGGCTCTACCGGGAAGGCTATATTTCCAAGGAGAACTTCTCCTACACCTCCGATGATCAGGCCTTCCAGCAGTGGTATGCCGGCAATGCCTTCATGGTCACTTTCTTCGCCGGCAACGATGAGCAGACTTTCCAGGCCAAGATCCGCGAAGTTGTTCCGGATGCGGAAGTTGTGCAGGTTCCCCTGTTGGAAAAATGGACCTTCACGGTCCCGGTCTCCGGCTGGGCTTCCATGTTCATCACCCGCTCCTGCAAGAATCCGGAAGCGGCCATCAAAATGCTCTACTGGGCCAAGCAGCGGGACAATTCCCTGGCGCTGACCTATGGCGTCCCCGGCACCGACTGGAAATGGGACGAAGGCGGCAACCTGATCATGCTGGACCGCTACAAGGAGCATCAGGAGCTCGGCGATACCGAAACCTTCTACAAGGAGCTGGGCTATATGCTCTCCGCCACCGACTTTGTTTCCATCTATCTGGGTTACTATGCCGCCGCCACGGAACCCACCCGGGCCATCTTTGACGAAGCAGTCAAGCGCGCGACGGTCTCAAACGTCATTGATCTGAGCTATCCGGCCAGCGATTCGGATGAAGGCTTTGCATATGACGACATCTCCTCCCTGGTCTCCGAGAATTTCCCCAACCTGTGCACCGCCGAAAGCGATGAAGCCTTCGAAGCGGAGTATGCCCGGGTGCTGGAGGAAGCCAAAAACGCCGGACTGGATACCGTAAATGCCTACCTGACCAAGACCTATGCCGAGCTTTGCGAACGGATGGGCGCTCAGTAAGCCCTCCTGAAAAAAGCAGCAGGGGCATCTGCTCCTGAAGAAACAGGACGCCGCCGCGGACTCCGCAGCCTGCGGCGGCCGTCCCTTTTTCAGAGAAGGAGAACCCGATGGAAAAGCTGGTTCGTTTTGAGAAGCTGTGCCCCTTTGTCCGGGAAGCGGGAATGCAGTCCGGAGATTCCTGGCAGCTTCCCCGCCGGATTTATGATCATGAGCTGCTCTATTGTCTGACCGGTCACGCCGTGATGACCATCGCGTCGGAACAGCATGAACTGGCGCCCGGACACCTGGCCATTGTTCCCCCGAATACGCCTCATACCCTGATCAACGTGCCGGGGCAGTCCGCCCAGCTGGCCTGGATGCACTGCGATTTTATCTTTGAGGAGGATAAAGGCTGGATCTACCGCTGGTACAATACGCCTGAGGATTATGTCCGCTGCTTTGCGGAACGGCTTCCCTTTCCGGAATATATCCGTCCTGTTCCGGTTTTCCCCGGAGATTTCAGGCTTCCGTATTTCGTTGTCTTTGAGGACGGGAGCGAAATGGAGATCCTTTTCCGCTCCCTGGTAAAGGCCTTTGCGGGGGAGGGAAATCATTTTGCCCTCCAGTCCCATATCACTGTGCTGCGGGTGCTGGATGCGGTCCTCAGCCAGTGCGGGTACTGGAAATCCTCCGCCCAACCCATCCGGGTCTCCGATACCATGAAACAGTATATCCGCGTCAACTATATGAATCGTATCACCCTGCAGGACATCGGAGCCTCCACCCAATACAGCCCGGACTATGCCGGCAGGCTTTTCCGGAAGGAAACCGGCATGACCGTCGTGGAATACCTGAATCAGCTGAGAATTGACAAGGCGCAGACGCTGCTGCTGGACGAATCCCTGCCCATGGCGGAAATTGCCGAAAAGTGCGGTTTCCAGTCGGTGAACTATTTCAGCATGGTCGCCCGGAAGATCACGGGCATGAGCCCGCGCCAGCTGCGTTCCCATCTGCTCACGATTATGGAAAATACATCCTTATAAAAGAGGAGAGACCATATATGTTTGATTTGTCCGCTCAGCCCTGGTGCAACCATCAGATTCTGTCCATAAACCGGCTGCAGCCCCGGGCCTGGTTCCCTGTGGCTTCAGAGGAGGAAAAGGCACTTCGGGGGGATTTTGACCGGGTGCAGTGCCTGAGCGGAGTATGGGATTTCTGCTATCTGGACGAAACGCCCCTGGATGAGGAAGCCTTCGTTCAGGCCCGGGATTCCCTGCCCTGGCAGACCATCCAGGTCCCCTGCTCCTTCCAGGCCGCCGGCCACGGCCCTTTGCTGTATACGGATGAGGACTACCCCTTCCCCGTTCAGCCGCCCCTGGTGCCGGCCCGGAATCCCACCGGCGTTTACCGCAGGCAGTTTACCCTTCCCCGGGATGACCTTTCCTCCGTCCTGCGCCTGGAAGGGGTGGAAAGCTGCGCCTCCATCTATGTGAACGGGAGCTTCGCCGGCTATACCCAGGGCAGCCGGCTGCCTGCAGAGTTTGATATTACCTCCCTGTGTCATCCGGGCCCCAATGAGCTGCTGATCCTCGTCCGCCAGTACTGCGACGGCGCTTATCTGGAGGACCAGGACATGTGGTGGCTGGGCGGCCTCATCCGGGATGTTTCGCTGCTGCGCCGTTCTCTCTCCGGGATTCCGGATCTCCGGGTACAGGCGGATTACGAGGCGGCCTCCGGCCTGGGAACGCTCCTGGTGGAGGCTCCGGAGGAGGCCCGCTGCCGCCTTCTGGATGATCATGGGGAAACCCTGTGGATCGGAAAAAGCGGCCAGGCCCACACGCTGCCCGTCATCCCTTGGAACGCGGAGGAGCCCGTTCTCTATACCCTGCTGGTCTCCCGGGGCGGGGAGACCGTCCGGCTTCGGATTGGCTTCCGCCGGGTGGAGATTGTGGATGCGGAGCTGCGGCTGAACGGCCGCCGCCTGATGCTCCGGGGGGTAAACCGTCATGAGTTTTCCCCCGCCGGCGGCCGGGCCGTGACCCGGGAGGAAACCCGCCGGGATCTGCTGCGCATGAAGCAGGCCCACATCAACGCGGTCCGCACCTCCCATTATCCGGACAATCCCTTCTTCTATGAGCTCTGCGACGAGTTGGGCTTCTACGTCATCGACGAATGCGATCTGGAAACCCACGGCTTCGAAATCGAGGGAGTGCCCTCCCGGCTTGCCGATGATCCCTCCTGGCGCGCCGCCTACATGGACCGGGCGGAGCGCACCCTCGCCCGGGACCGGAATTTTGCCTGCGTGATTCTTTGGTCCCTGGGCAATGAATCCTTCCGCGGGGAAAACTTCCGGGCCATGTATGAATATTTCCACCGCTCCGATTCCCGTCCCGTTCATTACGAGGGGGACGCTTCCTACGCCTGCTCCGATGTGATCTCCACCATGTATACCTCGCCGGGCCGTCTGGCGGAGCGGGACGCTGCCCTGCCCTGCAAGCCCATGATCCTCTGCGAATTCGCCCATGCCATGGGCAACGGTCCCGGCGGGCTGGAGACCTACCGCCGGATTATCGAGCAGTCCCGACGCATTCAGGGGTATTTTATCTGGGAATGGCGGAACCACGGACTGCTGCGGGAGGGAAAAATCCTCCACGGCGGCGATGTGGGCTCCGCCTATCACAGCGGGAATTTTTGCATGGACGGCCTTCTCAATTCCGACGGAACACCCACGCCGGGCTTCTTCAGCTTCGCCAAAATGAATGAACCGCTGCGGATCACCCTCGAAGGCGGGAACCTCCATCTCCGCAGCACCTTCACCTTCCGCAGCGTGCGCGCCGCCACCGCAAGGTTCTCCCTGCGGCGGGAGGAGGTTCCGGCAGACACCCTGGAGCTGCCCCTCCCGGTCCTGGAGCCGGGAGAAACCCGGCTCCTCCTCCTGCCTCCGGCGATGCTCCATACGCCGGACAACGCCCTGTATACCCTGCAGACGGAAATCATCGGGCCGGAAGAGGAACTGCTGGGCCGGGAAACTTTCGTGCTTCGGGAATACGCTCCCGCTCCCGCAGTGGAAAAGGGCCCTGTCTGGCAAAGGCAGGGGGATCTGTTCTGCATTGACGACGGCGGCTGCCGCTATGCCGTTTCCCTGGCGGACGGCCGTCTGCGGGACTACTGTGCGGATCATCGGCAGCTGCTGTCCTTCGGGCCGCTGCTGAGCCTTTACCGCCCGGCTATGGATAACGACAAGCGCCGCCGGGATAGGTGGGGGGATCTGCATCTGCATTCCATGACGCCGGTGATTCGCAGCGCCTGTCTCGAGGATAATACCCTTGTGCTCACCGGATGCCTTGGCGCTAATGCGCGCCTCTGGTCGGTGGCCTTTGAGATGCGGTATACGCCCCTGCCCGGCGGCCACCTCCGCATCACCCTGGACGGCCGCTTTGAAGGTCCCTTCGGCCAGGGGCGGGATGATCTTCTCCCCCGGATCGGCACGGACAGCCTGGCCTCTCCCTCCCTGGACCGGATGACCTATCTGGGGTTCGGTCCGGGGGAAACCTACTGCGACAGCATCTTCCAGGCCCGGTACGGCTGGCATCATTCCGCCGTAAAGGATCTGGCTTTCCCCTACGACTGTC
>CAZRLU010000121.1:0-7046 GCA_964600995.1 uncultured Oscillospiraceae bacterium
CCACCGAAAACTGGAGCCGCCCCCCGGAGGAGGTGGCGGCGCTGATGCAGCTGATCCTGGATTTCTTCGCCTCGGAGATCGACGAGCTGGACGAGAAGAACGTCCGGATCCTGATCCTGGGGGACAAGGGCGGGCTGCCGGAAAAGCAGCGGGAAGCCCTGCTGGAGGCGGAAAAGCGGACTGCGGACAACACCGGGCTGCGGCTGAACATCGCCGTGAACTACGGCGCCCGGGCGGAGATGGTGAAGGCGGTCCGGGAGATCGCGGAGCTGGTCCGGGAGGGGAAGCTGAAAACCGGGGAAATCGGAGAGGCGACCATTTCGGAGCATCTGTACACCGCGGGGCAGCCGGAGGTGGATCTGCTGATCCGGACCAGCGGGGAGAAGCGGCTGAGCAACTTCCTGCTCTATCAGAACGCCTACGCGGAGTTCGAGTTTCCGGAAACCCTGTGGCCGGATTTCACGGTGGCGGAATATGACCGCTGCCTGAAGGAATTCACCCAAAGAAATCGCAGATTTGGAAAACGAACCGAGTGACAGCCCGGTGGGCTGCGGAGCGAAGCTCCGAACGAGGCGAGTTTTTCAGCCGAAACGAGCCGGAGCGCCGCTCCAAGGCGATCCGGCGACGATTGAGGCTGCGGGTAAACGAACCGAGTGACAGCCCGGTGGGCTGCGGAGCGAAGCTCCGAACGAGGCGAGTTTTTCAGCCGAAACGAGCCGGAGCGCCGCTCCAAGGCGATCCGGCGACGATTGAGGCTGCGGGTAAACGAACCGAGTGACAGCCCGGTGGGCTGCGGAGCGAAGCTCCGAACGAGGCCCGGAAGGAGGAGAATCATGAGGCAAAGGATCATTACGGGCATCCTGCTGACGCTGCTGCTGGTGGTGCTATTGTGCCTGCCGGGGTGGTGCATGGGTCTGGCGACCCTGATCTGCATCGGCTTTGCCACCTGGGAGGAATACCATGCCCTGACGCTGGCGGGGCACCGGGTGGTCAGCTGGCCCGCCTGGGTGGTGTTGGTGGTGTCGGTGCCTCTGACCATCGTCTTCGGCTCCCGGCTCTTCATCCCCGTGATGGCGGCCTCCCTGGCGCTGATGTCAGTGCAGATTCTTTTCCGGCAGAAGCCGGATCTGACGGACCTGGCCATGTCGGCCCTGCCGATCCTGACGGTGGTGCTTCCCGGGCTGAGCCTGGTTTCCCTGAGCCTGGTGCCCCAGAAGGCGGTGGAGGTGGTGCTGATGGTGCTGGTCTTCGCCGTGCCCCTGGTGGGAGACATGTTCGCGCTGTTTGTGGGCAGCGCGGTGGGGGGGCGGAAGCTCTGCCCCGCCGTCAGCCCCCACAAGACGGTGGCCGGCGCCATCGGCGGGCTGGCGGGGAGCGTGCTGGCAGCCATGGTGATCTGCGCCATCGCCGCCTCGGTCTGCAACGCGGCCACGCTGGCGAAGCTGCCCTCCTGGTGGGCCTACCTGCTGCTGGGCGTCTTCGGCGCGGCGGTGGGACAGCTGGGAGACCTGTTTGCCTCCCGGGTGAAGCGGCACAGCGGCATCAAGGATTTTTCCAATCTGTTTCCCGGACACGGTGGAATGCTGGACCGGCTGGACAGCGTGCTGTTCATGGCGGTGCTGGTGTTCTGCTACCGGGGATTCATCGCCTGAACCCGGCGGGACGCACCCGGAATCCGGGAGGCAGCGTCCGGACCGCATGAGGAAAGCAATATGAAGAAAATCGCGATTTTAGGCTCCACCGGTTCCATCGGCACCCAGGCCCTGGATATCTGCGCCAGGCATCCGGAGGAGTACAGGGTGACAGCGCTGACCGCCCGCAGCAGCCGGGAAAAGCTCTTTGACCAGGTGCGCCGCTTCCGGCCGGAGATGGCAGGGCTGGTGGAGGGCATCCGGGAGGAGGAGATCCCGGAGGACCTGCGGTTCTGCCGCTTTCTGAGCGGAAAGGAAGCGCTGCACGCCGCCGCCGCGGAGGTGGAGGCGGATCAGGTGCTGGTCAGCATCGTGGGCATCGCCGGGCTGCAGAGCGTGCTGGACGCCCTGGAGGCGGGGCGGCAGGTGCTGCTGGCCAACAAGGAAGCCCTGGTGACGGGGGGACATCTGGTGATGGACCTGGCCCGGAAAAAGGGCAAGCCCATTCTGCCGGTGGACAGCGAGCACAGCGCGATTTTCCAATGTCTGCAGGCGGCGGGGCCCAACCGGCTCAGCCGCATTCTGCTGACGGCCTCCGGCGGCCCCTTCCGGACCTGGAGCCGGGAGGAGATTCAGAAGGCCACCCGGGAGCAGGCGCTGCGGCATCCCAACTGGTCCATGGGGGCGAAGATCACCGTGGACTCCGCCAGCATGTTCAACAAAGGGCTGGAGATCATGGAGGCCCGCTGGCTGTTTGATACCCCCGCGGACCGGATCCAGGTGCTGGTGCATCCGGAAAGTATCGTGCATTCGGCGGTGGTTTTCGAGGACGGAGCGGTGCTGGCCCAGCTGGGGGCGCCCGACATGCGGGTGCCCATCGGCTACGCCATGTCCTATCCCCGGCGGGAGAGCACCGGGGTGACGGCGCCGGATCTGGCAAAGATGGGAAAGCTGACCTTCGAGGAGCCGGACGAGGAGAAGTTCCCCTCCCTGCGGCTGGCCCGGGAGGCGCTGGCGGCGGGAGGCGCCGCCTGCACGGTGCTGAACGGCGCCAACGAGGAGGCGGTGGCGGCCTTCCTGCGGGGAGAGATTACCTTCGGGGAGATCTATACCCGGGTGGAAAGGGCGCTGGAGAAGCTGGCCGGACTTCCGGCCAGGGATTTCGGGGATATTTTTGAAGCGGACCGGAAGGCCCGGGAAATTGGGAAGGAAAGATGACGATCGTATACATTCTGGCGGCGATCCTGCTGCTGGCGATTCTGATTGTGGTGCATGAGCTGGGCCACTTCTGGGCGGCGCGGCTGATGAAGATCCGGGTCAACGAATTCGGGGTGGGCTTCGGGCCGAAAATCTTCGGATGGAAGAGCCGGAAGCACGGCACGGATTTTGTGATCCGGGCCATTCCCCTGGGGGGCTACAACGCCTTCCACGGGGAGGAAAGCTCGGAGAAGGTGGATCCGGCGGATCCGGAAGCCTATCAGAACCAGAACGTCTGGCGGCGGATGTTCGTGGTGGTCATGGGACCCATGATGAATTTTCTGCTGGCCTTCGTGGTGGCCACGGGCTTTTACTGGGTCAACGGCATCCCGGAGATCACCGGGGTGGATCCCTTCATCTCCGGCGTGAATGCGGCCGGGCCCGCCTATGACGCGGGGCTGCAGGCCGGGGACGTGATCACGGAAATCAACGGCATCCAGATGCTGGACGGCACCACGGACACCCTGCTGAATACCATCGGGAGCTATCAGGCGGGGGATCCGGCCATGCAGGTGACGGTGCTGCGGGGGGAGGAAACCCTGCACCTGGAGCTGAAGCCCGAATGGAACGAGGAAGAGGGCCGGATGATGGTGGGCGTCCTGATCGGAGGCCGGTACCGGGTCCGGGAGCAGGGCGCGAACCTGCTGCAGGCGGCGGGAGCCAGCGGCGAGATGTGCTGGCGGGCCGCGGGGCTGATCCTCGGCGCGCTGAAGAACCTGGTGACCACGGGCGAGGGACTGGAGGACACCTCCGGACCCATCGGCATCATTTCCATCGTGTCCAGCGAGGTGCGGACCGGCGGATTCCAGGCTTTCCTGGAGCTGCTGATCTCCATTTCCATCAACCTGGGACTGATGAATCTGCTGCCGATCCCGGGGCTGGACGGCAGCAAGCTGATCCTGGGTCTGGTGGAGGCCGTCCGGGGGAAACCCCTGGCGCCGGAGAAGGAGGCCGTCATCAACACCATCGGGCTGGTACTGCTGCTGGGGTTGATGGTGGTGCTGACCTTCAAGGACATTCGGAATCTTTTCGGATAAGACACGGAACGCGCCGGGAGGCGCAGACAGGGAGGAAATCGGGGCATGACCAGGGAGATTCAGATCGGAAAACTGAAGCTGGGCGGCGGAAACCCGGTGCTGGTGCAGAGCATGACCAATACGGACACCCGGGATGTTCCCGCCACCCTGGCCCAGATCCGGGCGCTGGCGGAGGCCGGATGCGACCTGGTGCGGGTGAGCGTATATGACGAGGAATGCGCCCGGGCGGTGCGGGCCCTGGTGGACGGGAGCCCGGTGCCCCTGGTGGCGGATATTCATTTCGACTACAAGCTGGCCCTGGCGGCCATGGAAAACGGCATCGCCAAGCTGCGGATCAACCCCGGCAACATCGGGGGCGCGGACCGGGTCCGCATGGTGGCGGACTGCGCCCGGGCCCATCACGTTCCGATCCGGATCGGCGTGAACAGCGGATCCGTGGAGAAGGAGCTGCTGGCCAAATACGGCGGACCGGTTCCGGAGGCGCTGGTGGAAAGCGCCCTGGGGCATGCCCGGCTGCTGGAGCAGGCGGGATATGAGGAGATCGTGCTGAGCATGAAATCCAGCGACGTGCGCCTGACGGTGGAGTCCTACCGGCTGGCCCATGCCCGGTGCGACTATCCGCTGCACGTGGGGGTGACGGAGGCGGGACTCCCGGGACAGGGAACCGTCAAGAGCGCCATCGGCATCGGGAGCCTGCTGCTGGACGGCATCGGGGATACCATCCGGGTGAGCCTCAGCGGGGACCCGCTGCCGGAGGCGAAGGCGGGCTGGGATATCCTGCGGGCCCTGAACCTGCGCACCCGGGGGGTGCAGCTGATCGCCTGCCCCACCTGCGGCCGGACGGGCATCCCTGTGGCAGCCATCGCGGAGAGGGTGGAGCGGGAGCTGGGAGACATCACCGTTCCGATGAAGGTGGCGGTCATGGGCTGCGTGGTCAACGGCATCGGGGAAGGAAAGGAAGCGGACGTGGGCATCGCCGGCGGCGGCAACGGCGCCGGGGTGCTCTTTGTGAAGGGACAGGAGCCGGAGAAGGTGCAGGGAGATCTTGCGGAGATCCTGATCCGGAAGGTCCGGAGCATGGTGGGACAAACAGGGAAAAGGGAATGAGCTATGAGGATCTGATCCGCCGGATTGAACGGGAAATCCCGGGCCTGGCGGGAAAGCTTTCGGCACCCCGGGTGGTGTATGTCCGGTCTCTGAAAAAAACCTATATCACCTTTGAAAGCTCCGTGCTGGTGGGGGAAAAGGAATTCCTGCGGCTGGAGGCGATCCTGCGGGAGACCTTTCCCGGCAGGCCTCTGGCGGTGCGGGTGGTGAGCCCGTCCCTGCGGGAAAGCTTCCTGCGGGATGTGGGCGCCTACCGGAGTGTGCTGACGGATTTCCTGCGCCGGAATTACCCGGGCATCGTGGCCTGGCTGCCCAATATCGACTGGAGCTGCCAGGGGGAACGGGTGACCCTGATCTTTCCGGACGAGTTTTCCCTGGAATACGTGGGCAAGCACAACATCGCCAACCGGCTGGCCACGGCGATCAAGGATATTTTCGACGCCCAGGTCATCGTGGAGACCACGGTGGCGGGGGACCGGGAGGCCCGGCTGGAGAAGATGCGCCGGGAGCGGGAGGAATCCCTGCGGGTGATCACCCGGGCCGAGATGGCGGAGCGCTACGGAACGGGCTACGACGAAAAGCAGGAAACGGCGGCGAAGCCGAAGCAGAAGCGGACTGCGGAGGCCGGAAAGCCGAAGGCGGAGAAGACCCCGGCCCCCGCCGCCCCGAAGGAGCCGGAGAGCGCCCTGGAGACCGGAATTCCCGTTCCGGAGATGTCGGACCAGGCGGTGAACAAGCCCATCCTGGGCCGGGGCATCGCGGACCGGCCGGTGGAGATCCGGGAGCTGACGGCGGAAAGCGGCCTGGTGGTGATCCAGGGCGATGTGTTCATGCTGGAAACGAAGGAGCTGAAGGGCGGGGAAACCCTGCTGGTGAGCTTCGCCGTGACGGACTATACCTCCTCGATCCTGTGCAAGGTCTTCCTGCGCTACCGGGCCCGCCGGGGCCGGAGAGGGGAGGAGGAAAATCTGCCCCCCATCACGGAGGAGGAGCGGAAGGCCGTTCAGGACAAGGTAAGCCGCATCCGGGAAAACATGAACGTGAAGATCCGGGGGGAGTGCCAGTACGACTCCTATGCCCGGGAGCTGGCCGTCATGGTCCGGGACATGGTGGAGATGGAGAAGGAGGAGCGGCAGGACACGTCCGAGGAGAAGCGGGTGGAGCTGCACATGCACACCAACATGTCCACCATGGACGCCCTGACCCCGGTGGCGGATCTGATCAACCGGGCGGTGAAATGGGGCCATCCGGCGGTGGCGGTGACGGACCACGGGGTGCTGCAGAGCTTCCCGGCGGCCTTCCGGGCCGCCAAGGGAAAGATCAAGCTGATCCCGGGCTGCGAAGGATATCTGATCGACGAGCGGGATATCGTGGAGCGGCCGGCGGACCGGCCTTACGACGGGCCCATCGTGGTGCTGGACTTTGAGAGCACGGGACTTTCCACCGCCACGGCCCGGATCATCGAGATCGGCGCCGTGAAGCTGGAGAAGGGAACCATCACAGATCAGTTTCAGGAGCTGGTGGATCCGGGGGAACCGCTGAAGCCGAAGATCACGGAGGTGACCAACATCACCGACGCCATGCTCAGCGGAAAGCCCCGGGCGGAGGAGATGCTGCCGAGGCTGATGGACTTCATCGGGGACTGCCCCATCGCGGCCCACAACAGCTCCTTTGACGCGGCCCTGCTGCGGGCGGAGCTGAAGCGGCTGGGACGGAGCTTCGACAACCCGGTGCTGGATACCCTGACCTATGCCCGGAAGCTCTTTCCGGAGCTGAAATCCTTCAAGCTGAAGGCCCTGTGCAAGCATCTGGGAGTGAGCCTGAAGAACGCCCACCGGGCGGTGCACGACGCCACGGCCACGGCCCACTGCCTGCAGCGGATGTTCGAGCAGACCGCCGAGCGGTATCCGGAGATCCGCACCGACCGGGACCTGAACCAAAGGCTGCGGGGCGGCGCCATCGGAACCAGCTGGCACATCATCCTGCTGGCGAAGAACCGGGAGGGCCTGGTGAA
>CAZRLU010000122.1:0-5614 GCA_964600995.1 uncultured Oscillospiraceae bacterium
TGTTCAGGATTCCTTCCACATCCGCGCCGATCACATCCAGCCCCTCCGCTTTGATCTGGCGCACGTCGGAAATCCCGTAGAAGGCCTGCGCCACCGTTTTCACATATCCGAAGCCGTACTCATCCGAAATGATCGGGCCGCCGGCCGTCGTCACATAGATCAGCTGCTTCGCCCGGCACAAGCCTCTCGGAAAGCCTTCTTCGGTATATTCAAAGGTCAGTCCCACGACGCAGATCTGCTCGAAATAGGCCTTCAGAATCGCCGGAAAGGATAGATCCCAGTAAGGCGCGGCAATCACAATCCGGTCCGCTTCGGCAAACTGCCGGGCGAGAGCAAAGGCCGGTTCAGAGAAATCCTGTTTCTCCGCGGCCCTGATTCTTTTCAGAATAAACTCCTCGGAGGTAATCGGCGCTGTGGCCTCGGCCGGTTTCACGACGGTGACGGTTCCTTCCATCCGCTCCAGCACCCGCTCCGCCAGGAGCCTGGTTCTGGAGTTCTTCCGGACGCATGCGTCCACAAACAGGATCTTCATGTTTTGCTCCTTTCGCTTATCGCCGGTGGAAAGACCCGTTCCGTAATTCTTCCGCAGATCACATAACCTTTTTCTCCGGTTCATATCTGGTTATTTCGCTGCAGACGGAAAAACTCCTGTCGATGACAGGAGTCCGGAAAGAATCGTGCCTGTTTGATTTCATCTTTGGATACAGTATAATAAGCATAGATACTTTTGCCAGGGAGGCAGGAATCGTGATGAAGACTTTTGAAGCAGGCGGAAAGCAGGCCACGCTGTATCCGGGCAAGGAAGAAGGCAGCCCGCTCATTGTGCTGAACGGCGACGCCGGGGAAGGCGCCTCCGTCCTGCAGGCCCTTCGGGAAATCGATGCGTCCGACTGTAGCCTGCTGGTTGTAGACCATCTGGACTGGAATCACGACATGGCCCCGTGGGGCTGCCCGCCCCTCCGGAAGAATGAATCTCCCATCACGGGCGGGGCGGACGATTATCTGCAGCTGCTGCTCACGCAGTTTCTTCCGGAAGCCCGGGCCCTGCTCGGCGGCAGCCCGCGCTTTGTCGGGATCGCGGGCTATTCCCTGGCGGGGCTTTTTGCCCTGTATGCCCTGTACCGGTGCGACGCCTTTGACCGGGCGGCCAGCATGTCCGGATCCCTGTGGTTTCCGGATTTCAGGGACTACGCACTGACGCATGCATTTCCGAAGCGTCCGGAGAAGATCTACCTTTCCCTGGGGGACCGGGAGGCCGCAACCAGGAATCCCCTGCTCCGGTCGGTGCAGGACAATACAGAGCAGCTCGTCTCCCATTACAGGGAGCTGGGTCTCGATGTGACCTGGGAGCTGAATCCCGGGAATCACTTCATGGACCCTGAGCTCCGGACCGCAAAGGGGATCCGGGCGATCCTGGCCTGAAAAGACGATAAGGAAGACGTGAAGAAAAAAAGCCGGCCTTCTCTGCCCCGCAGCACGCAGGGCGGAGAAGGCCGGCGCATTTTACTTTGTATACTTGTCAAACCACCCGGTGATTTCCTCCAGGCGGCGCAGCCGGTGCGCCGGTTTGCCGGTGCGGGAAAGCTCGTGGTTCTCCCCGTGGAACACCACCATCCGGGCCGGAACCTGCAGGTAAACCAGCGCGGTATACAGCTGATAGCCTTCCGCGATGGGGCACCGGTGATCCTCCTCGCTGTGAATAATCAGCGTGGGGGTTTTTGCGTTACGCACATATTTCAGCGGCGACACATCCCACATTTTCGCGAAGCCCTTTTCGGAATAGGGGTCATCGCTGCAGACCTCGAAATTGGAGATCGGCGGAATGTCGCTGATGCCGTACATGGAGACCCAGTTGGAGATGCTGCGCTGGGTGGCGATGCAGCAGAACCGGTCCGTATGTCCCAGGATCCAGTTGCTCATATATCCGCCGTAGGAGCCGCCGGTGCAGCACATCCGCTTCGTGTCGATGGCGGGATAGGTCTCCAGCACCTTGTCCGTGAAGGCCATGATCTGGCGGTAGTCGATGCTGCCCCACTGCAGATCCAGATAGGAGAAGGCGTTTCCCCGGCCGTCCGAACCGTGGGGATTGCAGAAGAACACGATGTATCCCTTCGAGGCCCAGGCCTGCATCTCATGGAAGAACACCGGGCCGTAGGCGCACTTGGGTCCGCCGTGAATATCCAGCACGGCGGGGTATTTTTTCTGCGGATCGTAGTCCTCCGGCAGCAGCACCCAGCCGTCGATCTCCTCCCCGTCCAGCTCCGCCGTGATGGGGTTGGGCTGCGCCACAAAGACGTCCTGCAGCACCTCCGCGTTCCAGGAGGTCAGGCAGCGGTTGCCCTCCGCCTCCGCCCGGTAGAGCTCCGGGAGCTTCATGTTCAGCATGCCCGCGAAGAAGAGGCTGTCCCCGTGCACGTCATAGTCGCTGATCAGGCCCTCCCCCGCGGCGACGGTTTCAATCACGCCGTCCAGGCCGATGCGCTTGATCCTGCAGCCATCCCGTTCCAGGGCCGGGAAATACAGATAATCGCCCTCCGCCTTGGTGAAGCGGGAAGCGCCGTATTCCACGTCGGTCAGCATGCCGTAGCCCATGCTCTCATCCGCCTCGCAGAGCAGCCTGAATTCCCCGGTCCCGGGGTCAAAGGTATAAAAGCAGGGGTTTTCATTGTCCCCGAAGCGCTTCCCCTCCGCGCCGATCACCACCAGCGTGTCCCCGATGAACTCGATGGCATAGATGATCAGCCGGGGCACGGGCAGCTTCTCCGTTTTCCCGGTTTCCAGATCCAGGTGATACAGGCCGTCCCGGTTGGGACAGCGGTTGCGGAAACGGACGCCGCTGAAATAGACGTCCTTCCCGTGCACCCGGAAGCTGCCCACATCCGTATATTTTTCGGTCAGGCGGCGCAGCCTGTTCTCCTTCGGCTGATAGAGAAACAGCGCGCTGCGCTTTCCCTGGATCAGGCCCCGGCCGTTGTAGACGAAGGGGGACTCGGTCAGCACCTCGTAGTCCTTCTCCTCCCCGATCTTCTCCAGGGCTTTTTTCTTCTTTTCGCCCTCCAGCAGATACAGATCCGGATTCTCCGTGCTGATTTCCCCGGTCATCAGGATATTCCCGTCGGGCAGCAGCCTGAAGCTGTCCGCGTCCAGCGGAAGCTCATAGGCCTTCTCCGCCTCTCCGCCCGTGAGGGGAAGCCGGTACAGCACCGTGGAGGCGCCCTTCTCCTCCTCGTCCTTTTCCTTTTTCTTCTCATCCCGTCTTTCCGTGGCAAACAGGATGTGGTCCGCATCCTCGAAGAAAAATTCCCCGATCTTTCCGTCGCTGACCATGGCCCGGTCCTCATCCCCGGTCCGCAGCCGCAGCCGGCTGACGTATTCCTTCTTTTCCCGGTCAATTCCCGTCACCACATAGGCCAGCCTGCTCCCGTCCGGCGACAGAGTCAGGGAGGAAAGCATCCGGAAATCCATAAAGGTATCCAGCTTCATCTTCTTCATGATGATCCCTCCTGTCAGAAATTGCTTCCGTTCCAGCCCCAGTCGCTGACCGGGTGATAGGTCACATAGACGGCATTCCCCGGGATGCCCAGCTTCACGCTCAGCAGGTCGCAGATCTGCCCCGTCAGCCGGTCATAGGCCTCCTTCGGCGCGTCGCCGTAGAGGCTGACGGCCACATAGGCCCCCTTCTCCAGCTTCCGGCCCCCGAGCCACAGGTCGCAGGCATCCTCAATGCCCACCATCAGATAGGTTTCGCTCTTGTTCAGGGTGGTGATCAGCTTTCCCAGCTCCGTCTTGATCTCTTCCTTCTGCTGGTCGCTGACCTTCACGGTGATTCTCGAATCGATGAACGGCATGGCTTATTCCTCCTTTGTAATCAGTCCGGGCTTCCTGACCCGGAAGCCCCATGGTTTTTCGCAGTCATCATGTATGCCTGTTATCCAGGAAAGATTCACCGGGGTCAAGTCCTGAATTCACGTCGTCCGTCCGGCCTTCTCCTGTGCTTCCGGCTGGAAACAGGGACTCCGCCGGAAGGCGGTCCGCATTATCGGTTTCTCCGATATTTTTCTTCCAGCGGAACCGCTTCATCCTGTATCTGCGCTGCAATCTCCCTGCAGCGCTGTGCCGGGAGCCCCGCGCGCTTTCCAACCTTCAGAAGCTCCTGCAGCCCGGGGTTGCGTCCGATGCCGTCCACAGTGGTTGTATGTTCTCCGTAATAGGTGCTGCTCCAGGTCAGATCATACGCTGGCGAAAGCGACCACCGGTCCTTTTCCGCGTCATAAATGAACGAGAAGTTCTTGCTGTGATCATCCCGGTTGTGGGCAAACACATTGAAGCACATGCGCCGGTACATCTGCTCCACATCCTCGCGCCGGTCCCGGCAAAGAATTTTCGTCAGTTTCATCAGCGCATGATAATCCAGCCCCGGCGTCCGCCAATCCAGCTCAAGCATTGCAGCGGCCGTCAGCACATGGTGTCGTTCCGGCGCTCCATCCGGCTCCAGAGTCCTGTCAAAACGGCGAACAGAATAATAACCCCCGCAGCGTTTGGAAGGAAGCAGGCGGGTTTCCGGAACATGGATTCCGCATCGCTGCGCGCAATCCATATAAGCCTTTTCCATCACGCCGGAATCCGGATCCTCCGTGGAAGCCGGGAATTTGATGATCCAGTCCTTCGTCATGACCTTGGGCCTTGCGCCGCCGCTGGATCCGGCCAGCGCAAACATCCGGTCCGCATCCTGAATCTCATCCTGGTTCAGAATACGCTGACATTCCTCTGCCAGTTCATCCAGGTCAGAAATCGCCTGCTGTTCCCACGCCATCCGGACCGGATGATAGCAAAGCGCCCCCATCCCGCTGTCGCCGATCATCGCCAGCCGGGTCAACGGTCCGGTTTCGTCCGGATGAATTCCATGCTTCTGCAGCATGCGATTCATGAGCAGCTGTCCCCAGGCGTCCGGAAGGCTGTCCGCGAAGGCCCCGAAAAGTCCCCCGAAATGGCGGGAGAACGGCACAAAGACCTCTCTCTTCAGGGGCAGCGAGAAGGGACTGATGGGAAAACCATTTTGCAGCCATTCCTCCGTGTAGGCGAAGGCCACGCGATGGTCCGGCGTTTCGGAAAGGCTTCCCACGGTCCTGCCCCGGAAGATCACGTCCAGTTTATCTCCGTTCATGAATCACCTCATCGATACTTTGATAAGGAACATCTCCAAACAGGTGCTTGATTTCATCCGCGCAGCCCAGCGCCGCGGCGATTCTGGTCAGCGAAAGCAAGGAGATCTGCCCGGTTCTCTCAAAGCGTTTGACGCTTCCGAAGCTGACGCCGCTCAGATCGCTCATCCGCTCCTGGGTAATTCCGCGCCGCTTTCTTATGCCGCTGATTCTTTTCGCCAGCTGAAGATTGATCTCCTCCGCTGTTTCCCAAACATATTCGTTCATGCGTTTCTCCGGATAATATATTAGCTGTAATCGCTGATTTATGCTGAAAACGGATCATATCTGATCCGTCCTCATTATAATTGACAGGGAAGAAAATTGCAAGCTTCCGGAGCCGGCGCAGAGAAAAAATGTCTTCTCCCCCGCGGTTGACAGCCGCCGGGAAAAATCCTACGATACACAGGGGA
>CAZRLU010000122.1:5714-7021 GCA_964600995.1 uncultured Oscillospiraceae bacterium
CGCAGCGTGGATTTTTCCAGGGGGCCGGTCTGGCGGAGCATTCTGGCCCAGGCGCTGCCGCTGACCCTCGCCCAGTTCGTTCACCTGCTGTATAACGTGATCGACCGGATTTACATCGGCCACATGGGCGGCGACAGCCTGGCGCTGACCGGCGTCGGGCTCACCTTCCCCATCGTCACGCTGATCATGGCCTTCACCGCCCTGTTCGGCAACGGCGGGGTGCCTTTGTTTTCCATCGCCCGGGGGGCGGGCAAGGCGGAGGAGGGGCGGAAAATTCAGGGCAACGCCCTGGCCCTGCTGCTGCTCAGCGCCGCGCTGCTGACGGCCTTCGGGTATACCTTCCGGCGCCCGGTGCTCTTCGCCTTCGGGGCCAGCGAGGCCTCCTATGTCTATGCGGAGCAGTATCTGAACATCTATCTGATCGGAACGGTTTTCGTCATGATCACCACCGGAATGAACGGGTACATCAACGCCCAGGGCTTTCCGAAAATCGGAATGCTCTCGGTGATTCTGGGGGCGGCGGTCAACATCGTTCTGGATCCGGTATTCATCTTTCTTTTCCATATGGGGGTTGCCGGGGCCGCGCTGGCCACGGTGATCAGCCAGGCCCTGTCCGCCCTCTGGGTGCTGCGCTTTCTCTTCGGAAAAAGGGCCCTCATCCCCCTCTCCCGCAGGGATGTCCGGATCGACCGGCAGATCGCGGGGCGGATCGCGAAGCTGGGTACCTCCAGCTTCATCATGCAGGGAACCAACTGCGTGGTGCAGATTGCCTGCAACGTGATGCTCCAGCAGTACGGCGGCGATCTGTATGTGGGCGTGATGACCGTGCTCAATTCCATCCGGGAGGTCTTCATGCTGCCGGTCAGCGGCATCGTCGGAGGCTCCCAGCCCGTCATCAGCTACAACTTCGGCGCGAAGGACTATGACCGCACCCGGCAGGGCATCCGCTTCAACACCCTGGTGGGCGCGGGATACACCCTGGTCGCCTGGCTTTTCATTCACCTGTTTCCCGGGCTGTGGTTCGGCATTTTCTCCGAGGACGCGAATCTGATCAGCACCGGCATTCCCCTGCTCCGGATCTACTTCTTCGGCTTTGTCTTCATGTCCCTGCAGTTCGCGGGACAGACGGCCTTCCAGGCCCTGGGGGACGCGGGCCACGCCATCTTTTTCTCCCTGCTGCGGAAGATCATCATCGTGGTTCCCCTGACCCTGCTGCTGCCGGCGGTGGGCTTCGGGGTGGAGGGCGTTTTCCTGGCGGAGCCGGTTTCGAATGTGATCGGCGGAACCGCCTGCTATCTCACCATGCG
>CAZRLU010000123.1:0-7002 GCA_964600995.1 uncultured Oscillospiraceae bacterium
ACGGAAGAAACGCCGGACGAAAAAGAGGATCATCCGGAAACGAAGAAGGAAGACATAGAGGAAAAGAAAGAAGAGATCCTTCCGGAGGAGCCCTTTGAGCAGCAGGAGAGCCTGAACGGCATCCTGATTACCGTGACAGCGGAGCCTGGCGTGCTGGAAGCCGAAACAAAGCTGTCGATTCGCGGTGAAAGCAACGGAGACTTTATCCAGGCGGTGGAGACGGTACTGGGACTCGACAAGGAGGAAAACAAGGAGACGCAGCATCAGCTGATCAGCATCTCCGGAACATCAGCAAAGGGAAATGTCCAAATCACCCTGCAGGGACTTGGATTCAGGAAGCTGCTTCAGGAATGCCCGGAAGGGAGCCTTTCCGTGCAGGTGCTGCGGTATCATCCGGAAGGTGAAAGCGCGAGCGCCAAAGCGATCCTCCTGCCGGCACGCGTCAACCAGGGAGAGAACAGCGTTTCCTTCCGGACGGACGCGCTCGGCCTGTTCGATGTTGTGGCGGTTGTGACCGCGCCGGAGACGGAAGAGCAGAAGGAGTCGTTGGAGGAAGGCAAGAACGTCGTTAAAGAAACTGAGGAAGAGACAGAAGAACTGCAGGATATAGCAGACGAGAAAGATTCGGTACAGGATCCGAAGAATATCGAAGAGAACATAGAAGAACAGGACAAACCGGGTGTTAAAGGGCCGGAGGAAGAAACAGCAGATTCTACTGAAACAGAGGAAACAGTAGCGGAAGCAGGGGAATTCCTGGAATCTGCTGATCAGGCAGAGGGAAAAGTCCAAAGTTCTGATCCGGATCATGCCTCCGAAGAGAACGCAGAGGATGCTTCGGTACAGGAAGAGGCTGCCGGGGAAGCTGGATCGGTTGCAGAGAATCGTGAAACGGCGGAAGAAAATGAGCAGGAAATTGGCGAAAAAGCAGAGGAAACAAAGGCTGACGGTTTGAACATGGAAGCTCCGGAGGAAGATCTGGACGATACACTGCTGAAAGCCGGGCAGACAATTATAGAGGGAACCTTTTTGCCGGAGACTAACCTTGATAATACACAACTGCTGGAAAATTTTATGCAAAGGAAGCTTCCCGGATACGGCCTCCGAAGAACCATGAAAGCCCGCAGTGCGGCAGGTGTGCAGGCGGCTGGAAGCAGCCTTAAATCCGGAGGGAAAGCTCTGTATGATTTTCTGGGAGATCAGATTATACAAGTAGCGGAGGGAAACCTGCAATCCACTGTTTTTACGTGGGATGCAGCATCTGCGAACTGTTGTTATTATGTTCCCGCTGAAGATATAGAAGGGTGTCCGGAAAAACCGTTTAAAAATCAGCAATTAAAAAAAGAAACAGTCAATGCATTACTTGCGTATCATAAAATTGTACTTACAACTGTATTCGAAGCTTTGATCAGCGACTATCCTTATGACCTGTATTGGATGAAATATGGCGAGCGGTTCATAGATGAAGCTGATGTTGCTTATGAAGAGGTGGAAGATAATAAGTACCGATTCTGCCTGAATTCAGTCACAGTAAAAATCCCGGTGAGCGAAGCTTTCCAGGCAGGAGGACTTTATCAGTTCAATACGGATTTACCCGCGAGGGTAAACGGAGCCGCGAGCCGGATCAATCGGCTCACTGAAACCTATGCGGACCGGAATGTGCTCGGAAAGGTGACGGGCTTCAAGCAGGAAATCTGTAACCTGGCAGCGCCGGATACGGGATCAGGGCAACAGGATAGCGAGATATGGCAACTGGTGTATGTTTTTGACGGAGATCCGGAGACGAAGGTAACGTCGGAAGGATATGCACGCGCATTCAAGTATTTGTGCGATCTTTCCGGGATATCCTGTATCACAATGAGCGGAAGCGTTGACTTTGGAAGCGGCGGGACTCAGCAGATGTGGAACGTCGTTGAAATGGATGATGGCAACCGTTATCTGGCGGATATTTTCGACTCGGATACAAAACCTGTTCAGAATGAACTATTATTAAAGGGCTGCACGGGAGCCAATGGGGTATATACAAGAGTAATCCCAGGGAGTATCAGTGTTACCTACACTCCGGATGAAGCCAGCCGCAGCGCATACAATAGCAAGTGGATAAATTGGGCCAGTACAGATTACGGAAGCGCAGTATCCGCATATGCCGTGGAGATCTCGGATTGCGAACACGGCCGGGTGGAGGCGACACCCAGCCTGGCGGAAGCGGGGACAACAGTACAGCTGACCATCCTCCCCGACGCGGGATATGAGCTGGATTCCTGGAGCGTGACAAACCAAAGCACCCAAAGCCTTGTGACGCCGGCGGAGGGGATGGGATACAGCTTTGTGATGCCGGATGCAGATGTGACCGTTGCAGCGGTTTTCCAGCAGATTGCGGTTCCCCAGTTCACGAACCATTCCTTGGTGCTGACGGGAATGGTGGGCGTGGATTTCTATCTGACGCTGCCGGAGGGAAAAACAATCGCTGACTATGATGGCGCGTATGTGATCTTCTCCGGTAACAAGATCAATTCCGCAACGCAGCATCCGCTTTCGGAAGCGCTGGAAGTCAGCGGCATGTATAAGTTCACGGCGTTTATTACCTCGTATCAGATGGCGGATCCCATCACGCCTACGCTGCATTATATAGAGAACGGGTCAGAAAAGACGGTATCGGGAACACCCTACAGCGCAGAGGATTATATCAAATGGGCGGCTTTCGATGGCAGCCTGACTACCCGGCAAACAAGGATCGTCAAAGCCCTGGCGGATTACGGATACTATGCGCAACAATATCTATCCGTTCAGAATGGATGGAGCATTGGAACGGATTACGCCGCGATGTCAATCCACTTTACTGACAGCTTTGATGAGTCGGCGGTAAAGCAGGATGCGGCTGCAAGCGCTTTCACGAAAAGCACCAATTCTGCAGTTGTTGAAGCCGTGCAATATCGGATGAATATGGGCTCCCAGATCACGCTGACGGTACGGATGGCTCCTAAGAATGGGCAAACGATTGAAAATGTGACACTCAATGGAAATGTTATGGATACGACAGTTTCAGGAGAATATACATTGGTTTCTGTACCGGGCATCCTGGCAACAAGACTGACGGATACCTGTACTATTAATGCAGGAGATTGCACAATTCAGGTTTCACCAATGTCGTATGTTTATGATGTTCTGCGCGGTTCAGGATTCCGTGAAAGCCTTCGGAAATTTATGTGTGCTTTGTACTATTATGGACAGGCATGCAAATAAAATAAAAAGAAGGACCTAAATCTGATGATAAGGAGAGACAAAAAGATGGAAAAGTATGAGGAGCTGGAGATTGAAGTAATTGAGTTTGAAGAATCAGACATTATTACTGCCAGCGGCGATACTGAATGGATGATTACGGAAGAACAAACATATCCAATGAATTGATTCTGCCAGCTCATATTTGACAGATCAAATGCACCTGAAAGAGGAGCTCTATGAAAAAAGCACTGATGATAATCATCTGCCTGATTGCGGCCATATGCCTGACCGGGTGCAGTTGGTCGGTCGATGCCGTGCTCCGGATGGAGGAACGGCTTTATGCGCTTTTCAAACCCTATCTCTCATTGACTGCGGAGGAACATCCCGTGGAAAAGAGCGCGACGGTAAAGGTGACGGCTGTGCCGCAAAAGGATGGAAGCGGAGAATCTGATTCATCCGGGGATTGGATGAGCGAAACACCGGCCAGGACAGCCGAACCGGAGCAGCCTGCCGGGACGGAGACGCCGGCCCCTTCCATTCCTGACGATCAACCGACAGCGGCTCCGACTGATGCTGACACCAACCTTCCGACCGGGAGTCCGACAGCAGCGCCTTCCGCTCCGACAGAGGCTCCGCCGGCAGAGCCCCATGGGGGCGTGATTCAGCTGCCCATCGGGCCTTAACGCTCAAAATTATGAATAACGAAAAAGAGAAGAGCGGCTTCTTCCGACGGGGAAGAGACCGCTCTTCAAATATTATTGATTCAGGGAAGAAGCTTCCCTCCGGGAAATCAGATATCCGTGGGATGATCCGTGCCGAACTGCATGATTTCCATGATCTGATAGCGATCCATCTGGAGATGCTTGGTCCGGGTCAGGGCTTCCTCGATCGGGATTTCAACGATGCTGCCTTCCTGGGTGGCGATGATGGTGTTGATATGGCCTTCCGCGATGGCCTTGACCGCATAGTAACCCATGCGGGTGGCCGTTTCACGGTCGCGCCCGGTGGGGGAACCGCCGCGCTGAATATGACCGATGACGGTGATGGTGGGGGTAATTCCGAGGGCTTCATGGATCTTATTGCCGACATCAAAGGCATTGCCGGCGCCTTCCGCGACGACGACCATGAAATGGGTGTAGCCGGCGAGACGGGCAGCCCGGATCCGCTCAATCACGTTGGCCTCAAAATCCTCGATGTGTTCCGGAACCAGCACGGCAGTGGCGCCGACGGCGGTACCCACATACAGCGCCAGGAAACCGGCGTTGCGGCCCATGACCTCCACCACGGAGCAGCGCTCGTGGGACTGCATGGTATCCCGGATCTTGTCGATGCATTCGATAGCGGTATTGCAGGCGGAGTCGAAGCCGATGGTATAGTTGGTGCAGCCAACGTCGTTATCGATGGTGGCGGGAATGCCCACGACCGGCACGCCCAGGCGGGAAAGCTCCAGGGCGCCGCGGAAGGTTCCGTCTCCGCCGATGGCAACGACGGCATCCAGACCCAGCATCTTGCAGGTGGTCACAGCCTTCTGACGGCCTTCAGGCGTCATGAATTCTTCGCTGCGCGCAGTATACAGGATCGTTCCACCGCGGGAAAGCAGATGGCCAACGCTGGCACGGCTCAGGGGAATAAAGTCGGTATTGATCAGCCCCTGCCAGCCGCGGCGGATGCCGATGCATTCAATTCCGTAAGTCAGGGCAGTACGCGCGACGGCACGAACCGCAGCGTTCATTCCGGGGGCGTCGCCGCCGCTTGTAAGGACACCGATTCTTTTGACTTTTTCCATGTTTGCCACTCCTTCTTTCTTTTTCGGTGAATCAATCCCAGCCAGATCCGGACTCTATCGAAAGTATCACAGCAGCTGAACATATCACCAGTTCGATATTTTATAACAAAACAAAAGCTTTGACAATTCCCATTGCACGAATTATGACATAAGTTTTTTCACAGCGTTCAGAACACAGAAAGCGGATTCAGGTTTTTTTCGGCAAAAGAAAAGAGGCAGCTGAGCCAAAGGTTGAAAAGGAAATAGAGAAGGCATGTCGAAATGTATGCAAAGTGAGGGAAACAGGAGGGAATGTCAATGATGCCGCTGGTGGAGCAAACGCTTCGCAGGTTTGTGGATTCCGGGGAGATCGCGGGATGCACGGCGAAAATCATCCGGAACGATGAGGTCTGCTTTGAGGGCAGCTATGGCTATGCGAACCGGGAACAGAAAAAGCCCATGTCCGAAGACACGATTTTTCCCATTGCCTCCATGTCCAAGGTCATCACGGTGGCGGGGATCCTGAAGCTTTACGAGCGGGGGCTTTTCAAGCTTTGGGATCCGGTCAGCGAATACCTTCCCGGCTTCCGGAACCCGAAGATCGCGGTGGAAAAGCAGGATGGCAGCGTGGAGATCGTTCCGGCCGGGGGCGAGGTGACGATGCGGCAGCTTTTCACCATGACGAGCGGCGTGCCCTATCCGAGAGACGATACCGCGGCAGCCCGGATCCGCAAGGCGAAGGACGCGGAGTATCTGGATCAGGGAAGGCCACTGCCGGAAACGAGGGAGTACTGCAACCTGGTAGGGCAGCTGCCGCTGGCCTTTGAGCCCGGGGAGAAGTGGATGTACGGGTTCTCCATCGACATTCTCGGCGGCGTGATCGAGGTGCTGAGCGGGAAAACCCTCGGGGAGTATCTGCGGGAGGAAATCTTCGAGCCGCTGGGGATGCAGGATACGGGCTTCTTTGTTCCCGAGGAAAAGCAGGAGAGGATTGCGACGCTGTACTATATCCGGGAGGGCCTGGCCCCGGATGACCGGAAGCATCGGACGGAAAAGCCATCCTTCGAGAAGGGCGGCGGAGGAATTTACTCCACGGTCCGGGATTATTCCAGATTTGCCCAGATGCTGCTGCACGGGGGCACGCTGGACGGGGAGAGAATCCTGGGTAGAAAGACCATTGACCTGATGGCGACGAACCACCTTACGCCCCAGCAGCTGGCCAGCTACAACTGGCAGACGCAGCGGGGCTATGGATACGGGCTGGGCGTTCGGGTGATGATGCATCCCGAGACCGCAGACATCAACGGCTCCGTGGGCGAATGGGGATGGGACGGGGTTCACGGCAACTGGTTCTGCGTGGATCCGAAGGAGAACCTGACCTGCGTGTATCTGACTTCCAATATTCCCGGGGATCATTATCGGTTTATTCCGAAGCTGATGGCTTCCATGTATGCGTCCCTTTGAGGCGCAGGCAGAGCAACGAGAACAGCGGAGGAGATCCCTCCGTCAAAGAAAAAGGAGGAAAAACCATGGATTTCAATCTGGACAAGGCACAGGAACTGCTGAACAAGGGAATTTCCGGCGCGGAGAATGTGATCAAGAATCCCTCCCAGGTGGATGATCTTCTGATCCAGCTGGAGGAGAAGCTGAAGACCGTACCGACCATCGGGGAAACGCTCTCCGATCTGCCGCTGATGATCGCCATGGTCAAGGCCTGGATCACGAAGGAATACACAGTGGTTTCCCCGAAGGTGATTGCCTGCCTGGTGGGAGCCATCCTGTACCTGCTGAAGAAAGGAGATCTGATTCCGGATTACATTCCCCTGATCGGGATCGCGGACGATCTGGCAGTGATGGGCCTGGCGCTGAAACTTTCCGAGCCGGAGCTGAAGGCTTTCGCGGAATGGAGAGCTCAGCAGCGGGCGGCGAAACCGGAAGGCACCGTCTGAGAAGCCCATATCTACACGGCGAACGCACGAGTTAAATGAATTTTAAATTTATTTCGAAATAGTTTCGAA
>CAZRLU010000124.1:0-6992 GCA_964600995.1 uncultured Oscillospiraceae bacterium
CCCTTCGTGCTCAACAACCTGCTGCCCCCGGACATCCGCGTCAGATCGGGCCGTCTCGTTCCGGATGAGTTTCACGCCCGGTTCCTTTCCTGCGGGAAAACCTACACCTATCGGATTATGAACTCAAGGCACGCAAGCGCCCTTTACCGGAATCTGACCTGGCATGTTCCCGTCCCGCTGGATGTGGAAGCCATGCGGGATTCCCTTCCCTCCCTTGCGGGCCGTCACGATTTCTCCGCCTTTCAGGCCGCCGGCGGCACGGCGAAAACCACGGTCCGCACCCTTGATTCCCCCGTTCTTCTGCAGGACGGAAACCTGCTGACGCTGAAGGTATCCGGCAATGCCTTCCTGTACAATATGGTCCGGATCATCGTCGGCACCCTGGTGGAGATCGGACTGCACCGCCTGGAGCCCGATGCCTTTGCCCGTGCGCTGGACACCGGAAACCGGCTGGATCTCGGCATGACCGCGCCTCCTCATGGGCTTGAACTGACGGAGGTTCGCTATCCGGAAGCCGCCTTCACGGATCCCGCTTCCCTGCGCTGGCACCAACCGTAAAAAACAGGGCCAATTCCCTGCACTGAAGGGAATTGGCCCGTTCTTTTTCATTTCCAGGATTCTCAGCCGATGCCGAGCTCTGCGGCCTGCTCCGGCGTAATATAGATGATTTCCGTTTCGGAAATCTCTTCCGGAACATCCTCCTCCGACTGAACAACCACATAGATAACCCGGGGAGACTGGCTGGTCTGCTGCTTCACGGTCTGAATCACAACCTGCTCCGCCTCCGTCTTTTCGACCGGCTCCACATTGACCCGCAGCAGATCCCCGCGGATATATCCGACATAGCCCTGATACAGCTTTACGGCATACCAGATCTCGCCGCTGCTGTTCATGACCTCTGCCGTGACTTCCACTTCCGTGCCCGCGGACCGGATCTGTGTGACCCATTTGCTGTAGACGCTGGCAAGGGTCCGCACATTCACCTTGCTGATCAGCGTCCAGCCCTTGCCGGTGACCTCGGTATAACGGATGATGGACTCCACCGGGTGATACTTGCTCCGGCTGGACTTTCCTCCGGACTTTTTGCTCCCTCCGGAGCTGCTGGCGCTTGCGCTTGCGCTGGCACTGGCAGAGCTCCCGCCTGCGCTGGCGCCGGCCGCACTGGCGGAAGCGCCGCCCGCGGTGGTGCTGGTGCTGCTGGAGCTGGTGGTGGTCGTCGTGGTGGTCGTCGTGGTGCTCGTGGTGCTGGAAGAGGAGCTTGCGGAACCCGCCCCCGCGCCGCCGGCAGAGGTATATACGGAGGACGCCTCCGCGCTGGTATGCTCCGTGCTGGCAGAGGCTGCCGCACTGCCGGCGGAAGCGCTGCCGTCTCCCGCATCCGTCGAAGCCGCGCTGGATTCCGCTGCGGTTGACCCGGCTCCTGCGGACGCAGCGCCGCCGGCGGCGGAAGCTCCGCCGTCACCGGCATCCGCGGATGCCGCACTGCTCTCAGCGCTGACCGTCTCCCCCGCCGACGCTTCCGCTGCGGAGGCAGCGCTCTCGGCCGCAGCTCCGGACAGACACATCATGCTCAGCGAAAGCAGAACGGCCATCGTAATCAGAAACCATTTCCTGTACATCATTCCGCAACGCACTCCTTTTGTTCATCTCAACTGTTTTGTTTTTTATTCCGCGCCTGCCGGTCCGGCCGGGCCGGCCCCAGGTTTCCGGGTGAACCTGTGTCATGCCCGGTCACCGATGAAGCCGGGGCTTCAACACATTATTCTCCATTACATTATATCTATTTATTACATTTTTGTAAATATGTATTTTTATTTTTTTAACATCTTCCCGGAGCCATTGAATCTTCTCTCCCTGTCTCCTATAATACCAGTGTTCCCCGGGAAATAAAAGTCTTGTTTACAGGAGATTTTCATGCTGCGAATTGCCAATCTTGCCGTTCCCCTGGAGTATACCGATTCGTTTCTGCGTGATCTTTTGGTCAGAAAGCTCGGCATCCCCTCGGATCACCTTTTATCCTTCTCCGTTTGGCGGCGCAGCGTGGACGCCCGTGACCGGCGCGATGTCCATTTCGTGCTCAGCCTGAATCTCTCGGTCCGGAATGAAGACGCGCTGCTGAAAAAGCATCGTCAGCTGTCCCGGGTCCCGGAGGATCCGGATCCCGTCTGGCCGCCCGCCCGCTTCGCTGCGCCTCCGCTGGTCGTGGGGGCCGGGCCCGCAGGCCTGTTCTGCGCGCTGACTCTGGCCCGTGCGGGCGCGGAGCCCGTTCTCATCGAACGGGGCAGGTCCGTGGACCTGCGCACCGCGGATATCTCCCGCCTGACCTCGGAGGGAATCCTGGATGAGGAGTCCAACGTACAGTTCGGAGAGGGCGGCGCGGGAGCCTTTTCCGACGGAAAGCTGACCACCGGCGTCAAATCCCCTTTTCTCCGGACAGTCCTGGAAACCTTTGTGGCCCACGGCGCTCCGGAAGAGATTCTGATTGATCCCAAACCTCATATCGGAACGGACCGGCTCCGGCCGGTGGTCGCCTCCATCCGGAATGAAATCATTTCCCTCGGAGGCACCGTTCTGTTCGAAACCCGTCTGGAAAAGCCGCTGATCCGAAACGGGCGGATTGCGGGCGCCCTGGTATCCCACCGGGGCAAAAGGCGTGAGATCCCCACGGAGGCGCTGCTCCTCTGCATCGGGCATTCCGCCCGGGACACCATGAGAAACCTGTATGAGTCCGGGATTCCCATGGAGCAGAAGCCCTTCGCCATGGGAGTCCGCATTGAGCATCCGAGGGCGATGATTGACCGCAGCCAGTATGGCGCCTTCGCCGGGCATCCCCGGCTGGGTCCGGCCTCCTACAAGCTGAATTGCCATACGCCGGACGGCAGAGGCGTCTATACTTTCTGCATGTGCCCCGGAGGTCATGTGATCGCTGCTGCCTCCGAGCAGGGGGGCGTTGTTGTGAACGGCATGAGCTTTCATGCCCGGGATGCGGAGAACAGCAACTCCGCGCTCCTGGTCGGGGTCCGGCCGGAGGACTTCGGCAGTTCCCATCCCCTGGCGGGCTTCTCCCTGCAGCGGCAGATTGAGGAAGCCGCCTGGAAGGCCGGCAGGGGCGGCGCAGGGGCGGCGCTGCCGGATTTCACCGCTCCGGCGCAGCGCGTGGAGGATTTTCTGATGAACCGCTCCTCCTCCCGCTTCGGCGATGTGTCTCCCTCCTACCGTCCCGGGGTGGTTCCCGCCGATCTTCGGGCGGTTCTCCCCGGCTTTATCCTGCAGAATCTGCAGGCAGCGCTCCCGGTCCTGGACCGGCAGCTCCGGGGCTTTGCTTTCCCGGACGCGGTGCTGACCGCTCCCGAAACCCGTTCCTCCTCTCCCGTCCGGATCCCAAGGGATTCCTCCGGCCAGTGTCCGGAGATATCCGGTCTCTTCCCCGCGGGGGAAGGCGCCGGCTACGCGGGAGGCATTGTCTCCGCCGCGCTGGACGGCATTCACGCCGCTTCCTGCGCGCTGGAGGCAAACCGCCGCTGACTTTTCCTTCTTCTTTTATTGCTGCGTATCCCTTCGGAGGGATATGCAGTTTTTTTATCGGCGGCTCCCCGCCGGCTTCTTCACACCTGAATTTTTCGGAAAGCCGCCGCCCTCCCCAGGCGGTTCATCACGGCCAGGCCGATTCCCTCGGGGGGAAGCACCTCGCTGTAGATGGTTTCCATTCCTTCCTCATCCAGTTGCCGCAGGACATCGAACAGCTTATGGGCTGTTTCCGCCCCGTTGCTCCTGGAACCGATATCATGGGGATCACAATCGGAGAGCATCTCCCTGTGCTCGGAAAAGCAGAGCACGCAGCTGCGCAGCCCCGCTTGCCTGTCTTTCAGACAGGATGCCTTCATCGTCTCCAGCACGCTGCTTTCGCTTCCCTCCACCAGGGTCACATTGCCCTTCGGCGCGTAGTGGCGGTACCGCATGCCCGGGGAGAGCGCCTTTTCCTCCGGCGCCAGGGGCCGCAGAATGCTGCCCGCCAGCGCGACCTTTCTTCCCAGAACCGCCTCCAGCATTTCCTTCGTGATGCCGCCCGGCCGCAGAATTGTCGGCTCCGCTCCCGTCATATCCAGCACGGTGGACTCCAGCCCGACCCTGCAGGCGCCTCCGTCCAGGATCAGCGGGATTTTCCCCTCCATATCCTCCAGAACGTGGGCCGCGGTTGTCGGGGAGGGCCTGCCGGATTTGTTCGCGCTGGGCGCCGCCACCGGCAGGTTGCAGGCCTTCAGCAAAGCCTGGGTGCAGGGCATGGACGGCATCCGGATGGCCACGGTGGGAAGTCCTGCCGTCACCTCATCCGGAACCCGTTCCGTCCGTGGGAAAAGCATGGTCAGCGGGCCGGGCCAGAAGGCGTCCATCAGCTTTTCCGTTTCCGGGGGAATGCTGCAGAGCCCTTCCAGCTGGTCCCTGGACCAGATGTGAACGATCAGCGGATTATCCGCGGGGCGGCCCTTCGCGGCAAAAATGGAGAGCACCGCTTTGCGGTCCAGGGCGTTTGCCCCCAGTCCGTATACCGTCTCCGTCGGAAATCCCACGAGTTTTCCCTCCGAAAGCAGCCGCGCCGCCAGCGCGATCGCTTCCGGCGTCTCTGCCTTCAGCACCTGTGTCTGCATCTCTTATCCTTCTTCCGTTCTCATCCGGCTGAACCCGGGTCAGTCGTGGAGCGATTTCAGCCGCTCCGTCTTCTCCGCCAGTCTCAGGGCGCTGATAAAAGGCTCCAGCTCCCCGTTCATGGTATTCTGCACCCGGGGGATGGTCAGTCCCAGCCGATGGTCCACGACATAGTCATGGTTAAAGTAGTAAGTCCGGATCCTTTGGCTCCGGTCTCCGTTGCCGATCTGGCTTTTTCTGTCCGCATCCATGGCGGACCTGCTTTCCTCCCGCTGCTGATCCAGGAGCCTGCTTCGAAGGATCTCCATCGCTCTGGCCTTGTTCTGCAGCTGGCTTCGCTCGTCCTGGCAGCTGACAGCCAGCCCCGTGGGAAGATAGGTGATCCGGACAGCGCTGTCCGTCGTGTTCACGCCCTGGCCCCCATGCCCGGACGCGTGAAAAACGTCGATCCTGATCTCCTCCGGCCGGATCACAAGCTCGCTTTCCCGAGCTTCGGGAAAAACGGCTGCAGAGGCCGTGGAGGTGTGTATCCTTCCGCCGCTTTCCGTCACGGGAACCCGTTTCACGCAGTGCACGCCGCTCTCAAACTTCATGCGCGCATAGGCGTCCGGCCCGCAGATCTTCAGCATGGCCTCGGTCACGCCTCCCAGCTCCGTGTCGGACACGGAAAGAATCTGCGCCTTCAGTCCGCTTCGGTCGCAGTATCTCAGATACATTCTCATCAGGTCCGCGGCAAAAAGCGCAGCTTCCTCCCCGCCGACCCCGGCCCGGATTTCCATCATCACGTTCCGGGAATCCATCGGATCCGGGGGAACCAGCAGCATTTTCAGCGTTTCCAGCTTCCCCGCGCTCTTTTCCGACAGCTCTGCGGCCTCCGCCCGGGCCTCCTCCGCCATATCCGGATCGCCCATCAGCTCCCGGGCCTCCTCCAGATGCCGCTGCAGCTCCAGATAGGCCTCATATTCCCTGACCGTTTCCTCCAGGCCTGATCTTTCCTTCAGGATTTCCTGAAGCAGGGCAAAATCACCGGTCACCTCCGGCTGCCCCATGGCTTCGGTCAGCTCGTTGTATCGTTCCTGGATGGCCTTCAGTTTTTCAAACATGCTTCCCCTGTCCGACGGTATCTTCCGCACATCATTCTTTCAATTCCGGAGTAATCCTTCCGGATCTCCGTCTCCTCCGCCCCCTGCTCCGCCAGCAGCTCCCGCACCGCCCGGGCCTCGCCATCCCCGACTTCCAGGAAAAGGAGGCCGCCCGGCTTCAGATGCCTCGGGGCGTCCCCGGCGATCCGCCGGTAGAATTCCAGTCCGTCCGGCCCGCCGTCCAGCGCCAGCCGGGGTTCCCGCAGTACTTCGGGCTGCAGATCCTCGCAGATGCCGGAGGGGATATAGGGCGGGTTGCTGAGGATGCAGTCAAACCGCCGCTCTTCGCAGGGCTCAAAAAGATCGCCCTGCCGGATGTCGCAGGCAACGCCCTGCTTCTCCGCGTTCTCCTTTGCCAGCCGGACCGCATCCGGGCTCAGATCCGTCAGGGTCACCCGGGCCCCCGGCAGCCTCTTTCCAAGGCTGAGCCCCAGGCATCCGGTTCCGCAGCAGAGATCCAGGATTTCGGGTTCCGCCGCATCCCGCATCTCGCTGATCGCCCATTCCGCCAGCAGTTCCGTTTCCGGCCTGGGAATCAGTACTCCCGGGCTTACCCGGAACGGAATCCCCAGAAAGGTCACATTCCCCAGGATGTACTGCAGCGGCTCCCGGGCGCCCCGCCGGGCCAGGAGCTTCTCAAAGGCTGCCTCCTGGCTTCCGTCCGGAACATTCTCCACGCCCATGCGAAGCTCCAGATACGGGATGCCGGTCACTTCCGCAAGCAGGATTCCGCTGTCATATTCAGGATCCGGAACGCCCTTTTTCTGCAGCTCCTCCGCTGCCTTTTTCAGTCTCTCCCGGCTGTTCATCCCACGGAGTCTTCCCCTTCCGCCGGTTCGCCGGCCTCTTCATCCGCCGGGGCCGGAGGAACATAGCCTTTTTCGGATTCGCGGTAATCATGCAGGATCGCCCATCCCTCCGGCGTTTTTTCCGCGTGCTCCGGCAGGCCGTGCAGCACTACGTTCACCGATACGATGGCGCACTCGAGCATGGACCGGTCCGGCTCCCGGGTCGTAAGCCGCTGCATCTGCAGCCCTGGCCAGCGAAGGATATGCGCGATCCGGCTGTTGCTGTGGGCCAGTCCCATCAGCACCTCATAGCTGACCCCCGCCACGATGGGCAGCATGGCCAGGTGGAAGAGGAACCGCAGGAAAAAGTTTCCGATGGGCACCAGAATGTTCAGCACCAGGAACAGCAGGATGCTGA
>CAZRLU010000125.1:0-6982 GCA_964600995.1 uncultured Oscillospiraceae bacterium
GAACGATGTGCTCTACCAACTGAGCCATGCGACCAGGTTCCGGATTCCTTTTCTCCGCCGGAACAGAGGTTATTATAGCACTGTTTCCCGGTCAGGTCAAGCACTTTTTTCAGGCTTTTTCGCATTTCTGTCCGGAAATCTTCCGGCATGAAAAAAGGGAGCGCCGGATCCTTCCGGCGCTCCCCCGTCGTTTGTTACCTCTGCACGCGGCCGGTTCCGGAACCCTTCATCAGGGACTCCACTTCCGCCACGGAAACCCGGTTGTAATCTCCGGGGATCGTGTGCTTCAGGCAGGACGCCGCAACGGCAAACTCCAGGGCATCCTTCTCACTTTCATAGTTGTTCAGGCCGTAGATCAGTCCGCCGCCGAAGCTGTCTCCGCCGCCGACCCGGTCCACGATATCCGTGATGCTGTACTTCCGGCTCAGGAAGAAATCCTTGCCGTTGTACAGGCAGGCGCTCCAGTCATTGTGGTTCGCGCTCTTGCTCTCCCGGAGCGTGATGGCTACGCGCTTGATATTCGGATATTTCGCCATGGCGCCGGCCGCGATCTTCTTGTACAGCTCCACGTCGATCTGTCCCTCTTCCGCAGCGGAGGAGGATTCGGCGCTCAGGCCCAGGGATTTCTGGAAATCTTCCTCATTGGCGATCACGGTATCCACGTACTGAACCAGCTCCGTCATGACCTCATCCGCACGCTTGCCGTATTTCCAGAGGTTCTTCCGGTAGTTCAGGTCGCAGGAAACATGCACGCCCAGCTTCTTCGCGGCCTTGACCGCCTCCAGGCTCAGATCCGCGGCGCCCTGGGAAATGGCGGGGGTGATGCCGGTCAGATGGAACCAGGTCGCGCCCTCGAAGACTTTCTCCCAGTCGATGTCCCCGGCCTTGGCTTCCGCGATCGCGGAGCCGGCCCGGTCATAAATCACCTTGGAGGGACGCTGCACCGCGCCGGTCTCCAGATAGTAGATGCCCAGTCTTCCATCCTTCCGGACGATGCCTTTGGTGTCCACGCCGAATCCGCGCAGCTCCCGGATGCAGGCGTCCGCGATATCGTTCTTGGGCAGCACCGTCACAAAGGACGCGTCCATGCCGTAATTGGCCAGGCTCACCGCAACGTTGGCTTCGCCGCCGCCAAAGGTGGCTTCCAGCGCGGGGCTCTGGAAGAAGCGCTCATAAGCCGGGGATTTCAGGCGCAGCATGATCTCACCGAAGGTAACTACTTTGGCCATGGGAATCATCCTCCTTTTCTTCTTTGAGCGTTCATTTATTTCTGCAGCAGATGAATCGCGTATCCGGCGATCTCGTTCTTCAGATAGATCGCGGTCATCTTGCCGTTCTTGTAGGAAGCTTCGCTCTCATCCACAAACTCGAAGCCCCTCTGCTCCAGGTGCCACTTGGCGCGGGTGATGAAATTGGTCGCGATGCAGATGTGGCCGTGGGTGCCCTTGAAGGGCTTCTTCATCATTTCAAAGCCGGTTCCCACGAAGGTGGAGGAATTGCCGTCCTTGATTTCCCAGCCCAGCAGCTTCGCGAACATCTTCGCGTCTTCCATGGCTTTTTCGGGGCTTCCGCTGTTCACGCCCACATGGCGCAGCTCCAGGCCCAGCATCTTGTTGACCGCGGAGCGGGTCAGCTCCGTGATTTTTGCCCAGTCCTTCGCTTCCACCGCGTCCTTCGGAACCATCCAGCTGCCGCCGCAGCACAGGATCTTCGGGAAGGAAAGATAGTCCAGCATGTTGTTCTCGTTCACGCCGCCGGTGGGCATGAATTTCATGTCTCCGTAGGGCGCGGCCATGCTCTTGATCAGCTTGATTCCGCCGATGGCTTCCGCCGGGAAAACCTTCACAGCCTTCAGCCCGAAGCCGATGGCCACTTCAATATCAGAGGGATTGCTGGTTCCGGGGCAGACGGGAATTCCCTTGTCCACGCAGTACTTCACCACAGTGGGGTTCAGACCGGGGCTCACGATGGCAGCGGCGCCGGCATTCACAGCCCGGTCCACCTGCTCCGTCGTCAGCACCGTGCCCGCGCAGAGCAGCACATCCGGCAGCGCTTCATGCACCCGGCGGATGGATTCCTCCGCCGCGGCGGTGCGGAAGGTGATCTCCGCCACGGGAAGCCCGCCCTCTGCCAGGGCCCGGCACAGCGGAACTGCGTCTTCCGCGTCGTTGATGGCAATCACGGGAACAAGGCCCGCGAGAGACAGTTTATCCAGAAAATCCATTGGCAGCACTCCCTTTCCTGTTCGTGGAATACCTCATTTTCCGAGGCAACTTTCACCGACAGAAGGATACCATGAAAAGCGGGTCAAGTCAATGAAAACTCATCCGGCGCCGGCTTTGAAAAACATATTCCTTCCGGCCTGCGGCAGCAGAAAACCGCCGCCCGCAGGCGGCGGTCCGAACCGCATATTTCTTTTCAGATTCTGGAGGCGATCGCGTCCAGGAATTCCACGCTGTTCACGCTTTTGGCCTCTCCCTCGTACAGCAGGGCCAGGTCCTTGGTCATGATGCCGCTGTTGATGGTGTCCAGCGTCGCCTGCTCCAGCCGGTCCGCAAAGCTCCGGAGCTCCGGAAGCCCGTCCATTTCTCCCCTCTTCCGCAGCGCGCCGCTCCAGGCGAAGATGGTGGCCACCGGGTTCGTGCTGGTTTCCTCGCCCTTCAGATGCCGGTAATAATGCCGCGTCACGGTTCCGTGCGCCGCTTCATATTCAAACTGGCCGTTGGGGCTCACCAGCACGCTGGTCATCATGGCCAGGCTTCCGAAGGCCGTTGCGATCATGTCGCTCATCACGTCCCCGTCATAGTTCTTGCAGGCCCAGATGAACCCGCCCTTGCTGCGCATAACCCGGGCCACCGCGTCGTCGATCAGGGTATAGAAGTAGGTAATCCCCGCCTTCTCAAAATCCTCCCGGTACTGCTTTTCGTAGATCTCCGCGAAGATGTCCTTGAACCGGTGATCATAGGTTTTGCTGATGGTGTCCTTGGTGGAGAACCAGAGGTCCTGCCCGATGCTCAGGGCATACCGGAAGCAGGAATGGGCAAAGGACGTGATGCTGCTGTCCAGGTTATGCATTCCCTGCACAACGCCGGGCCCGCGGAACTGGAAAATCGGCTGCCGGATCTCCTGTCCGTCCTCCCCCGTGAACACAATTTCCGCCTTTCCGCTTCCCGGCACCCGGATCTCCGCGTTCCGGTAAACATCGCCGTAGGCATGGCGGGCAATGGTGATGGGCTTTTCCCAGGTCCGTACCGTCGGCCGGATTCCCGGAACCTGAATCGGGGCGCGGAACACCGTTCCGTCCAGGATGGCCCGGATCGTTCCGTTCGGGCTCTTCCACATCTGCTTCAGCTGATACTCCTCCACCCGCTGCGCGTTCGGCGTGATGGTGGCGCATTTCACCGCCACCCCGTATTTCAGGGTTGCGTTCGCGCTGTCGATGGTCACCTGATCTCCCGTTTCATCCCGATGCTTCAGCCCCAGGTCATAATATTCCGTCTTCAGCTCCACGAAGGGCAGGATCAGCCTTTCCTTGATCTCCTTCCATAGAATCCGGGTCATTTCGTCCCCGTCCATCTCAACCAGGGGTGTTTTCATCAGGATCTTGCTCATGGATATACTCCTTCTTGCACAAAAAATAAGGATCCCCCATCCAGGAATTGTAGCCCTGGAGAGGGATTCCTTCAAGGGTTTCCGGTAAAATACAACACAGAAACAACAGCCGTCTCAGCCGGGGTCCTGCTCCGCGGCGGCGGAATCCGGCTCCGGCGTCGGGGATACGAAGATCTCGTAATGCACGTAATCGTCGTCGGACCAGTATCCGTCATAGTCCGAAGCGTGATCCGAGTAGGTATCCGGCCCCCGGGTCGCCTCCGAACCCGTCAGCAGCCCGCTGCCGTCCCAGTATCCCGCCATGGGAAACACGATGGTCATCTGCAGCCAGTTGACCCCGTCGTGATACTGGTTCGGATAATAGGCGTAGTAAATATACGGAACCGTCCCGTTCAGGGTTTCCACCTGATCCTCAAAGGAGGATTCCGGGGATTTCACAGCCCGCTGCATCCGCTGGGTCGGCGCGGCCAGCGCCTCCTCCCGGGTGCCCTTCTCCGGCGTCAGCGCCTGGATAAAGGAAGCGGCGATTCTCGGAAAGCGGGCCGGGTCGGAAACCCGCACCTCCAGGCTGTTGATGGATTCCCTGAACAGCCGTGCGGTGATCTCCACCTTTTCCGGGACTTCCGCCCCCGGAAGATCCGTGATGCCGAAGGTCACCAGCCCGGGATAGGCCTCGAAGAGGCTGTTGATTCCCGGCTCCCCCTGCTCGATCAGAAACCGGTTCGCCGTCTCCGCATACCGCTTCAGCATCCGCTGGCCCTCGGTGCTTTCCGGCCAGGCAACCTCCCCGCCGGCGGCTCCCGCCGTCAGGATCAGCGCCAGCGCCAGCAGCAGAATTCTCCTTACCATGCTTCCGGATCCTTCTGCTCCGCTTTTTTCTCCATCTGCGCCGCGCAGCAGGCGATCAGCTCCACCGCGCCCGTAATGCCCAGGGCCCCCGTATCCACGCAGAGGTCATAGTTCTCCACATTGCCCCAGATCCCGGTGGCGTAATAGTTGTAATAGGAGGCCCGCTGTTTGTCGGATTTCTTCAGCGCCTCCTCGGCCTTCAGCGGATCCGCCCCGTAGTATTCCACGATGCGGCGGATTCTTTCTTCCTTGTCGGCCTTGATGAAAACGTTCAGCACGTTCTCCTGATCCCGCAGCACATAGTCCGCGCATCGGCCGACGATCACGCAGGGGCCTTCGCTGGCGATCCTGCGGATGGTATCAAACTGGGCCAGGAAGATCCGATGATTCAGCGGCATGTCCATATACATGGAGCTCGTGTCCCCTATGGGCTGGGTTCCGCTCATCATGGAGAAAAGAAAGTTCCGGGTGTTCTTCTCGTCGTGCTCCTCCAGCAGCTCCTGACAGATTCCGCTGTCCTTCGCCACCTCCGCGAGAAGCTCCTTGTCATAGAAGGGAATCCCAAGCTTTTCCGCCAGCAGCCGCGCCACATACCGGCCGCCGGATCCGTACTGTCTGCCCACGGTAATGATCATCTTTGACATTCCGAAGCCCTCCTTATCAACTTTTTCCATCAGTCCGGGATGTCTCTTCGGGGAAATTATATCACATCTGTCTTCCCTCAGTCAATGATCTTGCCTTCTCCTGCTTTTTCTGCTAAACTCTCCGGATGAAGACCATGTTTCGTTTTTATTTTGGGAATGCTTCTCCGGAAAAGCCTTTCCGGGGACAGCGTCCCGTTCTGTGAGGTTCTGTGTATGAAAACGCCTTTGAATCGCGACACCCTGCGTCAGCATCTGTACTATTCCTGGTGGAAATATGTCCTGGTCATCGTCCTGGGCGCTGTGGCCGTGAATCTGTTTTTCACCGTCACGGCCTACCGTTCCCCCGCCAACAAAAAGGTGGAGCTCTATATTTCCGGCCTGGCCGACGAGGCGGGGCTGAATGACTATATGAAGCGCGTGCAGGAGCAGCAGATGCCCGACATGGAGGAGATGAACGCGCTGCTGCTCACCGGTGATTCCACCTATGGCCCCATGCAGCTCTCCACCTATATCGCCGCCGGCGAGGGCGATCTCTATCTCCTGCCCCGGGATCAGTTCGTTTCCATGGCTTCCGGCGGAGCCTGGGTGGCCCTGGAATCCATGGAGGAGATCACCTCCATCTTTACCTCCCGGGATCTCAGCCTGCAGTCCGGCTGGCGCCGCCAGGCGGATTCCGGCGAGAGCCACCTCTACGGCATCCCCCTGTCCCGGCTGCCCGGTCTTTCCAGATACGTGGCGATGGAAAACGGCTTCCTCTCCGTGCTGGTCTCCAACGGCAATGATGAAAACGTCCTGAAGTTCCTCCGCATCCTCTGTGAGGACATGGTGGAGGCGGAGTGATAAAACCGGACGCCTTCCCTTTCGGGAAAGCGCCCGGTTTCTTTTATGCTCAGTTGCTCCGGCTGTAGTTGGGAGCCTCCTTGGTGATGCTGATATCGTGGGGATGGCTTTCCGCCAGGCCGGCGCCGGAAATCTTGATGAACTCGGCGTCCCGGCGAAGCGCGTCGATGTTCTTCGCGCCGCAGTAGCCCATGCCGGCCCGCAGGCCGCCCACCATCTGGAAGATGGTTTCCGCCACGGGTCCCTTGTAGGGCACCCGGCCCTCCACGCCTTCGGGCACCAGCTTCTTGGCGCCCTCCTGGAAGTACCGGTCTCCGGAGCCCACCGCCATGGCGCCCAGGCTGCCCATGCCGCGGTAAACCTTGTAGCTGCGGCCCTGATAGATCTCCGTGGCGCCGGGGGATTCCTCCGTCCCCGCCAGCAGAGACCCCAGCATGACGGCGCTTCCGCCTGCCGCCAGGGCTTTCGTGATATCGCCGCTGTATTTAATGCCGCCGTCGGCAATGATCCGGATGCCGTGCTTATCCGCTTCCTCCGCGCAGTCAGCAATCGCGGTAATCTGGGGCACGCCGATGCCCGCGACCACCCGAGTCGTGCAGATGGAGCCGGGCCCGATGCCGACCTTCACCACGTCCACGCCCGCGGAAATCAGATCCCGGGTGGCCGCGGCCGTCGCCACATTTCCGGCAAACAGCGTGATATCCGGATACCGGTTTCGGATCGCCTCCACCTGCTTCAGGACGCCCACGCTGTGCCCATGGGCGGTATCAATATTGATGACATCCACCTTGGCCGCCAGCAAAGCGTCGATCCGCTCAAATACGTCCTTCGTGACGCCCACCGCCGCGCCGCACAGCAGCCGGCCGTTTTCATCCTTGGCGCTGTTGGGATATTTCTGGGCTTTCTCGATATCCTTGATTGTGATCAGCCCCCGCAGGTTTCCTTCCCCGTCCACGATGGGGAGCTTCTCGATCCTGTGCCGGGTGAGGATCTGCTTCGCCTCCTCCAGGGTGGTTCCCTCCGGCGCGGTAATCAGG
>CAZRLU010000126.1:0-6864 GCA_964600995.1 uncultured Oscillospiraceae bacterium
ATTCTGCTTCGTGTTCTGTCCGCGGACGGGAAGGCCGTGACGATGACGCACGCCACGGTAGCAGCCGATTTCGATCAGCCGCTTGATATTGAGGGACACTTCCCGGCGAAGATCGCCTTCCACCTTCAGGTGATGCTCAATGTATTCACGCAGCTTGCTGATTTCAGTCTCAGAGAGATCCTTGACCCGGGTATCCGGGTTGATGCCGACTTCCGCCAGCAGCTTCTGCGAAGTGGTCAGGCCGATGCCGTAGATATAAGTCAGGCCGACTTCAACGCGCTTTTCTCTAGGCAGGTCGACGCCTGCAATGCGTGCCATGTGTGTCTTACACCTCCATCAATTCTTGACCTTTGGTCAAATGGGAACAGCCGCGGATTTCTCCGCAATTTCCGGCCCACTGTCAGCCCTTCCGGAGTGGCCCGTGCCCGGAAAGAATTCCGGGCATCGCCGCCTTCTTCCTCCATCGGCAACCCACCGTTTCGGAACATGGCGGCATTTTCTGCCTCCGCCTGGTGAAAGCAGGCTTGCGGCACGCAGAACCCCCGCTGTGGAAGGCGCGGAAGAAATGCGCTGAAAGAGACGTAGGATCGGCCGCCGGAACATGTGTCAGATTCACACATGCAGCCGCCCGGCAGCCAACCGGGCTAACTTCTGAAGTTTATCACAGCGGCCTTGGAAAAGCAAGAATCTTTTCGTCTTTTTTCTTAAATTTTTGTTAACTATTTTCCTTCCGCGGCTTCCAGAGCGATCCGCTCCGGACCGTTTCCCCGGGCCCGGGGGTTTTTTTCGTCTCTTGCCACGATGCACCGTTTCTGTTAACATATCTGAAAGAAACTGTTTGCCACGGAAGGAGCATTGAAATGCATTCATTGTACAACGAGCAGGTTCTTCTCTCCCTGAACGGGCAGATCCGTCGCCGCAGAATCGTTTTGGGGGCGGTTTCCCTGGTTCTTCTGGCCCTGATCGTGCTGGCCGTCCTGCAGGATGACGGGAAGCAGAACCGTCCGGAGCTGCTGGTTTCCGTGCTGGTCATTTTCACGGGATGCTTTGCAATTTTCTTCCATGATCTGATGATCCGTCCCCTCCGGTCCTATTTTCATCATGTGGACCGGGCTCTCCACGGCCGTTCCCATGAGGCGGATTTTATCTTTGACCGTCTCAGCGAGGATGTTTCCCTGGTGGAAGGGGTTGCCTACCGCGATCTGATCTTTCTCGGCGAACCCGACAAGCACGGGGACAGGGAGCGTATGTTCTACTGGGACTCGGAGCTCCCTCTTCCCGCCTTTGAGAAAGGCCAGCAGGTTTCCCTTCATTATTATGACCGGTTCATCACCGGCTACCGCGTCTGATCCGTCCCGCATCTTCTCCGCGCCGCCCTGTGGCGGCGTTTTTTCATGGGAGTTCCCCCATCTCGTTCCTGGCCACATAAAACAGGCTCTTCCCGTCCAGGGTGACCGCGTCGTGGGCCAGGTCGAATTCACGCAGCTCCAGGATCTGCACGCTCCCGTCCAGCCTTTCAAAGGAATAGCGGACTTCGGTCTCCCCGGGGCTCCCGTTCTCCGGCAGCCTTCCGCTCGCCCGAACGGTCATCATGCGTTCATATGCAGCCTGAAAAGCGGAATATGGGATTTCCTCCCCGTTCTTCAGACAGATCGTCGTCTCCTCTTCCGATCCTTCCGCCTCTCTCCGGACCAGCTCATATTGATCCGTCCCGCCGTTTCTTCTTTCGATTTGCAGGCTGCTCAGGTTCTCCGGCGGGATCGTTACGAGAAATCTGGAAGCCGTCTCCAGGGGATTCGTCTCCGTAAAAGCCGCCGAGGTAAAGTGATTCATGGAATAAATTTTCCCGTCATAGAGACAGTAATCCGTCATCTCATTTCGCCGGCCGCCCAGGGAAAAACGCAGGGTTTCCTCCTCGTGCTCCTTCACGTCATAGCCTCCTGATTCCGTAATCCAGCCGCTCATCCCCGGCTTCTGATGGATCTCAATGACAAATTCCGGCTTCTCCAGCCCGTATTCCGCCAGGTTCCCGGCGTTTTCCTCTCCGATATAGATACCCAGTCTCAGATTGGAGGCGTTCTTTTTCATATTCTCCGCCCATTGGCTGTCCGCCGGATATCGGACCGGGAAGGAGATCATCCATTCTTCCGCCGTGTTCCTGCCGGATTCTGCCCTTTCCAGCATCCATTCGGCCTGAACCAGGCCCTCCCCGTTCAGCACCGTAATCCGGTCGATCCGGTCTGCCTGAATCCCCGGCTGGACCACCGGATGCAGCAGCTCCGGTTCAACGGACAGATCCTCCCAAAGGCTTTCCGCCACGGCAAAAAGCCGGGGATCCCCCTCCGCCAGCATGTATCTGCATTGCCGGTCCGCTGTTTTCACCCGGTCGCCGATCAGAATTTTGATCCTGGAGCCGTCCGTATAGAAAGCCTCCGCCGTCAGCGCCGGCGTCTCCAGCCCGAATTCCCCCAGCCGCTCCCGGTATTCCTCTTCATCCTCCGTCAGCACGTCCTCGTAAACCAGATTGGCCAGGGCGTCCTCAATGCGGTTGCCCAGCGTCTCATCCAGCTGCCATCCTTCCGTTCCGGAGATCCGCAGTTCCCCCGCCTCGTTTCTTTCCGCCTCCCATATCTCCGTTTCGCCCCGCCGGATACGGATCTTCCGGATCTGTTCCGGCTCCAGGCTGACCAGGCTGCCTCCTGTTTCTACCCTGGGCGGGACAGCTTCTTCCTTCTCCCGGGGCAGTCCTCCGAGGAGCGCCCCCGCCACCGGGATTGCGACAACAACCGCGGCCAGGATGCCCAGCAGTTTTTTCCGGCGGCTGCCGGTTTTCTTCTTTTCTACCTTCAGCATGTTTCCTCCCGGGTTTCCCTTCGCCTATCTGTTCCTTCTCCGCCCCAGCACGATCAGGGCGGCCAGCAGAACCGAGAGCGGAAGAATGCTGATCACCACGGATCCCAGCCCGTTTCCCTTTGCGCTGAGGCCCGGCCGGATTGCGTTTTTGGCCATGATGTCCAGGTTCGAGCCCGGCTGGTTCGTCAGATACTCCATCATGCGGATCATCAGCTGCTGGACGTCGGTGATGGCATAAATCTGCGCCTCCGTCATCATCCCGGAGCTTCCGCTGATAAAAGCCCTGCTGACATATCCTTCCGAGGTCATCCTCTGCGCCTGCAGGGCGAGAACGAAGGGGCCGGTTTCGTCCGCTTCGCTTTTCTCGATGCTGGAAATATCCCGGGTGATCTTTTTCAGATACGCGGTCTTGCCGCTTTCAAGCACAGGAAAAAGCATCAGGTTCCGGTCTGTTTCGCCCGGAGTTTCAAAAGCCCTGCATCCGGGCATGAGCACCGTATCCGCGCCGGAGGCCAGCAGGTCCATGGTTACGTCCGTGCTGCGCATGGTGGGAATCAGGTCGATCCGCATATTGCTGTAATAGCTGTTCGGATCCTCCTTGTCCGCGATCACGATTCCTTCCCGGGGAATAAAGCCGTACAGCCGAAGCACGGTTGCATAATTGGGCATCTCCCCGATCGGATCCGTGTAATCGCAGGTAAAAAGAAGGCTTCCCCCCTTTTCAGCAAAGGCCAGGACCTTTTTCGTCTCCTCCTCGGTCAGATCCCGCATGGGGCTGAAGAAGACAAGGAGCTCCTTCGGGTCCGGTGTATATTCCGTGTCCGCCAGTTCCCGGTAAACCACTTCATACTGGTTTTCCGTCATAAGGTCGTCAAAGGCCTTCACCGTCTCCCCGTCCAGCTCTCCGTGCCCCTGCAGGATCACGATCCGGGGGATTTCCGCCCGGACAGTATACAATATCGCGCCGGTCAGCGCCCGCTCGTAGGTAAATCCGGCGTAGCTGTAAGCTCCGGTTTTCTCATCCATACTCAGGGATACAAATTCATCCGGGCTCAGGATCCGCCAGCGGTTTGTCTTCTCGCAGTAAACGATGATGGAATCCGCCGTCACATTTTCGGTTCCCCCTGCGAATCGGGTCAGAAGCGCCGGATTCAGGCTCGGATCCGTCTGCTCCCAGGTGATCATCTCACTCTCCGCCGCATACCGGTCCAGCAGCTCCATCAGCGGTGCATCCTCCTGCCCCTTCCGGAACATGGCATAGATATGCACGGGATCCTTCAGGTCCGCCAGAACCTTTCTCGTGGTTTCACTCTGGGTGGTAATGCTGTTGAAGGAATAGTCGGTCCGCCACCCTTCCTTCTTCTCCCTTGATGTCAGCAGGATATTCAGCCCCGTCAGGGCCGCGGCCAGAAGGATCAGCAGGCCGGTCAGGATCCAGGCCCTTCCCGGCCTGCGGAATCCCTTCCAGATTTTTTTCTTCATTTTCCGTCCTCTCCGGGATTTAACCGATTCTCTTCATTTCCATGCGGTAAACCGTCGCCGCCAGGAACAGCGTGATAAAGCTCAGGCTGAAAACCAGATTCGCCCAGCTGAACTGCCCCATCAGGAAAGGCTCGTTCCGGTTGTACAGGCTCAAAAAGCGCATTCCCTCCGAAATCCAGGCCACCTGAATCTGATCCGTCATCAGATCAATCAGCCATACCAGGAAGTTGGCACCGAAGCTCAGCGTGGCAGCCACAACCGGCGTTCCGGCACATCCGCTCAGAAACAGATCCATCGCGGCAAAGGAGCATCCCTGCAGCAGGAAGCCCAGATAATTCACCGCCAGCTCCTGCGGATACACGGTTCCGTAGGCCGCGACAATCCCGGCGTAAACCAGCGTTGCTCCGGCGGTCAGGATCAGCACGGTTACCGCCGCGAGATATTTCCCGGTCACGATCCCCCCCAGGCTGACCGGGCAGGTCATCAGCAGCTGATCCGTTCCCTTCTGCTTCTCCTCCGCCAGCAGCCGCATGGTCAGGATCGGGCTCAGCAGCATCCAGAGGTAGCTCATCTGTCCGATAAAAACAGGCAGATCCCCGCTATGCTGGCGCAGGATCGTCAGAAAGAAGAGAACGGAGGAGATCAGCAGGAAGATTCCGATAAAAACATAACCGACCGCGGTATGGAAATAGCACTGCATCTCTCTTTTCCAGACAGCCTTCAAGATCATTCACCCGTTTTTTTCCAGGATTGGCGGCCTTCGCCGCCTTGATCAAGTATACCACGAACCCGGGCCCCGGAGTGTAAACATCAGGTAAACACTTGCTTCGGGTCCGGGCAGCCAGGCCTCCTGGCATTCCCCGCGGTGCTCTGATATGGGAAAGCCAGCCCGCTTCCCGGGCTGGCCTTCGGGTTGCTTTCCCCTCTGCTTATCTTATTTAAGCATATCCAGAATCGAGTATCCGATGGTTCCCTCCGGCATCTTCACGCCGAAGTTGTCCGCCACCGTTGCGCCGATCACCCCGAAGGTATCGGTTTCGGGAAGCGCCCCCGCCTTCTCATGGCAGGGGGAATAGGCCAGGAAGGGCACCTTTTCCCGGGTATGATCCGTTCCCGTGTAGGTGGGATCGTTTCCGTGGTCCGCCGTCAGAATCACCAGGTCGTCCTGCCGCAGCTGCTTCTCCAGCAGACCCAGCTTTACGTCAAAGCGTTCCAGCTCCTCCGCGTATCCGTTCACGTTTCTCCGGTGTCCCCACAGCGCGTCAAAATCCACCAGGTTCACAAAGCACAGCCCGTCGAAATCCTTTCCGGCCACCTCGATGGTCTGTTCCATCCCGTGCACGGAGCTCTTCGATTTATAGGCCTCCGTGATTCCTTCCCCCGCAAAGATATCGCTGATCTTTCCGATGGAGATCACATCTTTCCCCGCTTCCTTCAGGGCGTCCAGCACGGTTTTCCCGGAGGGCTTGACCGCGTAGTCGTGCCGGTTCGGCGTCCGAACGAATTCCCCTTTCTTTTTCCCGATATAGGGCCTTGCGATGACGCGCCCCACCTTCCATTCGTCCTTCATGGTGAGCTCCCGGGCGATCTCGCAGCACCGGTACAGCTCCTCCAGCCCGAAGGTTTCCTCGTTTCCGCAGATCTGCAGTACCGAGTCCGCGGAGGTGTAGACGATCATGTGGCCCGTGGCGATTTCCTCTTCCCCCAGCTCGTCCAGGATTTCCGTTCCGCTGGCGGCCTTGTTGCCGATGATCACATGCCCCGTTCTTCTGCTCAGCTCATCCAGCAGCTCCTTTGGAAAGCCGGTTTCCGTAAAGGTGATGAAGGGCTTGGTGGTATGGATTCCCATCATCTCCCAGTGGCCCGTCATGGTATCCTTCCCGGCGCTCTTTTCATTCAGCTTCGCGTAGTAGGCCAGCGGGCGCTCCACCGGAGGGATCCCCTCCAGGGAATGCAGATTGGCGATCCCCCAGCGCTGCATGTTCGGAATATTCAGATGCGCCGCCTTCCGGGCGATATGCCCCAGCGTGTCCACATCGTAGTCTCCGAAGCTCGGGGAATCCGCCATGCTTCCCACTCCCAGGGAGTCGAGAACAATCACGAAAACGCGTCCGTATTTCTTCATTTTCAGCTTCTCCTTAGGCTCATGGATTCGGTTTGGAATCATTTCTTCAGATTATAGCACAATCCGGATAAAAAAACAAAACCGTTCCCGCAGGGGAACGGCATTTGGAGGTGCCATCCAGATTCGAACTGGAGAATAAAGGTTTTGCAGACCTTCGCCTTACCACTTGGCTATGGCACCGAAAAAATGGAGCGGTAGACGAGGCTCGGACTCGCGACCTCCACCTTGGCAAGGTGGCGCTCTACCAACTGAGCTACTACCGCAAATGTGCCTTGGGGCGGAATCGAACCACCGACACTGTGATTTTCAGTCACATGCTCTACCGACTGAGCTACCAAGGCATATGGGATGGCGACCCGGAAGGGGCTCGAACCCTCGACCTCCAGCGTGACAGGCTGGCGCTC
>CAZRLU010000127.1:0-4327 GCA_964600995.1 uncultured Oscillospiraceae bacterium
CCCGGCTCTATCTGAAGGATCATCCGGAGCTGACGGCGGAGATCGACCGGAAGCTGCGGGAGGAGCTCTTCAAAAAGAAGGATGCCACCCCGGAGGACGAGGCGGCCCTGGCTGCCCAGCAGGAGGAGGAAGAGGACGATCTGGCCCTGCTGGACGAGGAGCTGGAAGAATAATCACCGGAAAGCAATCAGTGAAAAATGCGTGGCTTCGGCCACGCTTTTTTCGTTCGGACCAGGAAGCCGATTTCATTCAAAATGGGCCGTTTGGCCCATGACAGCCTGCCGTCGGATGGGTTATAATAAAATGGAGAATGTCCATACAACCTGGCGGAACGCAAATCCACGGGGTTCATTCCCCCGCATCGTCAAAAAACCGGAGGCAGCATTACGGGCGTCCGATCCCATGGAGGATCCTTTCTGCTGTCTGCCGGGATCGTGAGGAATTTCACCCATGCCATATTATCCTTCCGGACCTGAGAAACAGGCGCCTGATTCCCCGCCCCGCGGCAGGATCCTCCTGCGGCGGATCCTGCTGTGCGTTTCTGCGCTGATGTTCCTCTACGGCGCGGTGCGGCTGGGAATGTACGGCGCTGATCTGATCGCCTCCCGCAGAACCGCCCGGGAGCTGCGGGAAGTTGCGGGCATGGAAGAAGCCGCCGGCTCCGTGCAGGCGCAGACGCCTGCATCCGACCCCGGGTACCGGCCGGAAGAAGCGGCGCAGAATGCAGCCGCCGATGCGGCGCTTCCGGAGCCGGCGACCGCCTCCGCCCCGGCGGGCCGGAACGGAGGGAGTCCGGCTGTTTCCGATACCCTGCCTTCGGTGCCCTATCCGGACGGGTTTCGGCTGGTCCCCAGGATCCAGAAGCTCCGGAAGAAAAGCGAACACATCATCGGCTGGATCACCATGGACGATCTGGATGAGCCGGTGGCCCGCCGGGATAACACCTTCTTCCTGGACCATGACGCCATGGGGAAGCGGAACGGCAACGGCGCCATCTTCCTGGACGAGCGGACCGACCTGCTGACCCGGCCTTATACCCTCCTGCTGTACGGGCACAATATGAAAAGCGGCGCCATGTTCGGAAACCTGCGGAAATACAGGCAGTTCGCCTACTTCCACCGCCACGCCCGCTTCCGGTTTGACACCCTGTATGAGGAAGGGGAGTATGTGCTTTTCGCCCTGGCGAAAATCAGTTTGACCTCCGGGAAACCCGGATACGTCAACATCCTGGATCTTCAGTCCGACAGCCGGAATACCCGGCAGAGCACCCTGGACGCCCTGCTTGCCGCCAGCATGCATCCGAACCTGACGGAGGTCCGGCCGGAGGATCAGCTGCTGCTGCTGATCACCTGCGACGGGGAGGACGACGAGCGGCTGGTGGCCGCGGCCCGGCGCCTCCGGGAGAATGAGAGATGACCGGCGGCTGCCGGATGACCGCGTTTCAGGACAAAATAAGATGAAAAACGGCCGCCAAAATGGGCCGTTCGGCCCATGACAGAGCTGTTCCGGATGTTATAAAATTAAATGTGGTTATATTTATACCAGGGGAGGATGTACTTACAGGGGAGGATGTACTTATGAAACGCAATGCGATCAGGATGCTCGGATGGCTGACCGTGATCATGCTGCTGATTACCCAGACCATGGGTACGGCGCTGGCGAGATCCTTCAGCGGAACAAGCACGATCAATGCCAGCAATCTGGAGGATGGGGAAAAGGTTACGCTGAAGGGGTATGAAAACACCAAACTGACCATTAACATCGATGCGGATAAAACCATTGAATCCATTCAGCCGGAGACCACAGATGCCGGACATATTATCTTTGAGGGGGATGACAGCTATACCCTCACCATTTCCGACGGCATCAAAAAAGATCCGCTCGCGTATGTTTATGGAACTAAAATTGAGATGAAGGGCGGCAGCCTGGTGGTGAACAACCAGCTGTATGCCGGGGATATAAATATATCCGGCGGCAGCATTACGGCCACTGGAAATACTGAAGCGATGCATACTGGCGATTTCACCATATCCGGCGGCAGCGTCAGCGCCACAGCCACCGGCAGCGATTCGGTGGGCATCAGTGTATGGCGTGCCGATCTCGACGGCGGTTCTGTTACTGCCGGCGGCGGTCAGGCAGCCATCAAGCCGCGGGGTAAGAGCGATAATACCTATACGATTATTGATCTGGGTGAAAACATGGGGATTATCTCCCCTGCAGGCGGCCGGGTAAGCGATGATCAGAAGAGTATCATCACTGCGGGTGGCGCCGTTGCAACTGCGGTCAAACTCGGCGCAGTGACCAAATACCCTGTCTGGGTGAGCGGCACCCAGGTCACCAGCGCCAACAAAGAAGATATCCTGGGCGACGGCGGCAAGGCCAGGTTCGACCCCTCCACCAAGACCCTCACGCTGAACAACCCGGTGATCAGCGGAATGCATGAACAGGCAATGATCTACGCACTTGGCATTGACCTGACGGCGGAGGGTAAGGCTACGCTGAATTACGCTGAAGCGGCGACCGCGTTTAATGTCGTTGCCGATGGAGGGAACGGCGGCACGCTTACCCTCAACGGCGATTTCTCCATTTCCGGAAGCGGGCTGATGAGCGCAGTCTGGGCCGATTCCTGTATCACAGTCAAGGGCGGCTCCGTAACGTGTGCGGGAGGCGGCTGGGGGTTCAATACAAACGGCGATATCAAGATCGAGGCTGGAACGGTTGAAATCAGCAGCGGCTTCACCGGTATTCGAGCGGCCAACGGCAATATCACCATCTCCGGCGGAACGGTGACCGCTACAGGCAGCGAAGAGGGGACCGGAGACGGAGCGGGTATTTCCTCTGGCGGCAAAGTGGAAATCGCAAACGCCACAGTTACAGCAAAAGGTCGTGTACACGGCATCGCGGCCGGCGGCGACATCACCATCGCCGGCAACAGCGTGACCGCTGAAACCTGGGTACAAAACGAAAGTCAGGCGCTTCGTGCGGACGGCAATCTGACGATTTCCGGGGGCACGGTTACCACCAAAACCGCGGCAACCGGTATCCATTCCAAGGGAAATATCAAAATTGAAAACGGAACGGAAAAGGTTGAAACGGATGCGAAGAAGCATGCCGCCTCGGCTGGTACGGCGCTGGTGATCGGCGACGGGCTGATGATCAAGGAGCCGGCGGGCGGCATCATTCAGGAAGGATGTATCTATGAAGCCGGCGGGACGACGGAGGCCATCCATGCCCTGATCGTGCCCAAGGCGCCCCTGCCCAAGGTGATCGGCATCAAAGCCAATGTGACCGGCACCCTGGAGAACGCCGGCGGCTGGGACGTGCAGACCGACACGCTGGAAACCCTGTTTGCGAGCGCCATGGCTCCCGTGACCATGTCCACGTCCTTCCTCTATACTGATCAGGCCTGTCAGATCGCTGACAAGCTGACCACCGCTCCGGTGGCTGGTACGCCCTATTACTTTGTGATCAGCATCGACGCCTATCCGGACACAGATCCCGCCACTCTGGAATGGGCGGACAATGCCACCCTCGAAAGCGGCTCTACCCTGACGGCGAACAAGGGGACCGTGGAGATTGCGGAATTCTTCCACAGCCCGGCGGGCGGCAGTCTCTCGGTCATCTGCAAATACATCGAAACTGCCTCTCCTGTTCCCAGCTGGACCGTCACCTTCGACGCCAACGGGCATGGCACGGCTCCCACGGCCCAGACCGTGACCGACGGCGGCACCGCCGTCAAGCCCGCCGATCCCACCGAAACCGGATGGACCTTCGGCGGCTGGTATACGGACGCGGCCTGCACAGCTGCCTTCGACTTCAGCACCCCCGTCACCGGCAACGTCAAGCTCTTCGCCAAGTGGACGGAGGGAAGCTCGGCACCGGTGATCCCGGCGACCTATTCCGTGGTTTCCATCACCAACAGCGCCTGGACCCGGGGGAGCGGCGCCTCCGTGGTCATCACGGTCAAGCGCAGCGAGGCGGACGATACCTGCTTCAGCCACTTCACCGGGGTGCAGATCGACGGCGCCGCCCTGGCCTCCGGAGACTATGAGGCGAAGGCGGGCAGCACGGTGGTGACCCTGAAGGCGGCGACGCTCCAGAAGCTCTCCGCCGGCAATCACACCGTCGGCATCCATTTTGACGACGGCAAGGCGGAAGCGAACCTGACGGTCAGCGAGGCTGCGAATCCGGTGGTTCCGGAGGTGCCCAAGACCGGGGACAACAGCCCCATCGGCCTCTGGATCGCCCTGACGGTTCTTTCCGCCGCCGGGCTGTGGGCGCTGACAGGCTTCGGCCGGAAGCGCCGGAACGCCGGCAGACGGTGAGC
>CAZRLU010000127.1:4427-6838 GCA_964600995.1 uncultured Oscillospiraceae bacterium
TGTGGGCGCTGACAGGCTTCGGCCGGAAGCGCCGGAACGCCGGCAGACGGTGAGCTAACTTCCCCGGCAGCCGGAGACGCAAAAGCCCGCCCGCGGATTTCCGCGGGCGGGTTTCGTATGCCCCGGGGCCTGTCCGGCTCCCGGGCTTTTCCAATCCATGGAAGCTTATTCAGCGGCGGGGGTGTCTCCCTCAGCCGGAGCTTCGGCAGACTCGGCCGCGGGTTCGGCCTTGGCTTCCGCCGCCGGCTCCGCCTTCACCACCAGGTTCAGCAGCTTCCGGCTGCGATCCAGGAAGGCGGTGATCTCCTCGGCCTCCAGGGGCTGGGCGGCCATGCGGGCCAGATCATAGACCTGGCAGCAGAGCATTTTGGTGTGCTCCGCTTCCGGATCCAGGGAGGCGAGGGCCTGCACCGTGTCGTTCCGGCGGTTCAGCACCAGGGTGAACCGGTCCGGCAGGGGGAAGCGCTCGCCATAGAAGCGGCTCATCTCCTTATAGCGGCGCATCTGCTCATCCTCGGTGACCATGGCGGTCATCTCCGGATCTCCCAGGGACTCCAGCTTCACCTCCAGGTCCTCCTTGCCCAGGGCGGCGCGGAAGAGGGACTGGAGCTTCTCCGGATCCAGATCCTTTCCTTCTTCAGACTCCTCCTTCAGGCCGGCGATGTCGGCGTCCACCCGGACGAAGGTCACCCGGTCCTCCTCCTTGCCGGTGGTTTCCAGGAAGGACATGAAGTTGTCGTCCACCAGGGTGTTCAGCACCGCCACGTCGATGCCCCGGTCGGTATACAGCTTGACGGAGGCCGCCTGGCGCTTCTCGTCGTTGGTGTAGTAGACCTTCTTCTCCGTCTTGTCGAAGTTGGCGGCCTTGTATTCCTCCAGGGTGACATACTTGCCGTCGGTCTTCTTCAGCAGCAGGGCGCCCCGGACCTGGTCGAAGAACTTGCTGTCCTTCACGCAGCCGTACTTCACGAAGGGGGCGATATCGTCCCAGTACTTCTCATAGGTCTCCCGCTCGGTGTTCATGAGGGAGTTCAGCTTGTCCGCCACCTTCTTGGTGATGTGGGCGGAGATCTTCTTCACGTAGCCGTCGTTCTGCAGGAAGGAGCGGCTGACGTTCAGGGGCAGGTCGGGGCAGTCGATGACGCCCTTGAGGAGCATCAGGAACTCGGGAATGACCTCCTTGATGTTGTCCGCTACGAAGACCTGGCCGGCGAAGAGCTTGATCTGGCCGTCGTTGGGGCCGAAATCCCGCCGCAGCTTCGGGAAGAAGAGGATGCCCTTCAGGTTGAAGGGATAGTCCACGTTCAGGTGGATCCAGAACAGGGGATCCTCAAAGTCCATGAAGACCCGGTGATAAAAGGACTTGTATTCCTCCTCCTTGCAGTCGGCGGGCTTCCGGAGCCACAGGGGATCCGTGTCGTTGATCTTCTCGGGCTTGGGCAGCTCCATGACCTTTTCGGTCTTCGGGGTGCCGTCCTCGTTCTTCTCATCCCCGACGGGAACCTCCCGCTCCACGGGCTTGGCGTTGGCGTCCTCCAGGAAGATGGGGTAGGCCATGAAGCCGCAGTACCGCCGCAGGATCTCCCGAACCTTCCAGATATCCAGGAACTCCTTCTCCTCCTCGGAGATGTGGAGCAGGATATCCGTGCCGTGGGTCGCGCGGGAGCCTTCGGAAATCTCAAAATCCATGCCGTCGGCGGAGACCCAGTGCACCGGCTCGGCGCCCTCCTGGCAGGAGAGGGTCTCGATTTCTACCTTTTCGGAAACCATGAACACGGAATAGAAGCCCAGGCCGAAGTGGCCGATGATGTCGCCCTTTTCCTCCGGTTTTTCATTTTCAAACTGCTTCATAAACTCCGCAGCGCCGGAGAAGGCCACCTGGTTGATGTACTTCTTCACTTCCTCCGCCGTCATGCCGATACCGGTATCGGAGATGCGGATGAGCTTCTTCTCCTTGTCCACGGTGACGGTGACCTGCATTTCCTCCCCGGAATCGGGGCGGAGCATGCGGAACTTGGTGATCGCGTCGCAGGCGTTGGAGACGGTCTCCCGCAGGAAGATATCCTTGTCCGAGTAGAGCCAGCGCTTGATCACCGGCATAATATTCTGAGCGTCAATGGAGACGCTGCCGTTTTCCTTCTGAATCGCCATCAGTATCCCTCCTGAGTCGCTGCATAAGCAGGCTGTTTCATTTCCGGAGGGTATTGTAGCACTCCAAAACATGAATTGCAAGCAAAATTTAGCACTCGTCATAAACGAGTGCTAACAAAAGATTCCTGTTCACGGCGGCTGCCGTGAACAGCAAAATTATTTCAGGGTCACCACGGTGACGCCGTCCTCGCCCTCGCCGTACATGCCGGGGCGGCAGGACTTCACATGCCGGTTCCGCCGCAGCTCCTGGCGGATGCCGC
>CAZRLU010000128.1:0-6808 GCA_964600995.1 uncultured Oscillospiraceae bacterium
CGGGCCGGTTCAGGATCTTCGCCGTGTCAAAGGCGTTGTAGATCTCCTCGTCCTTGAGCATGCCGTCGGCGTGGATGCCCGCCCGGGTCACGTTGAAATGCCGTCCCACGAAGGGCTGCCGGGGGCTGATCTCGATGCCGATCTCCCGCTCCATATAGTCGGCGATCTCGGTGATCGCCGTCAGGTCCATGCCGCCGTCGTCGCCCCGCAGGCTCTGGTATTCCACCGCCATGGCCTCCATGGGGCAGTTTCCTGTCCGTTCTCCGATGCCGAGCAGGGTGCAGTTGACGCTGGAGCAGCCGTAGAGCCAGGCCGTGGCCGCGTTGGTCACCACCTTGTAGAAGTCGTTGTGCCCGTGCCACTCCAGCTGGGCGGAGGGGAACATGGCGTAGTGGTTCAGGCCGTAGACGATGCCGGGAACGCTCCGGGGCAGGGCCGCGCCGGGATAGCTGACGCCGTAGCCCATGGTGTCGCAGGCCCGGATCTTGATGGGAATGCCGCTCTCCCGGCTCAGGTTCATCAGCTGCTCCGCGAAGGGCAGCACGAAGCCGTAGTAGTCCGCCCGGGTCACATCCTCAAAGTGGCACCGGGGCCGGATGCCCCGGTCCAGCGCCGCCTTCACGATGCCCAGATACTTGTCCATGGCCTGGCCCCGGGTCAGATGCATCTTTTTAAAGATATGATAGTCGCTGCAGGACACCAGGATGCCCGTTTCCGCCACCCCCGCCTGCTTCACCAGCTCAAAATCCTTCTCGTTGGCCCGGATCCAGGTGGTGATTTCCGGGAACTTCAGCCCTGCGTCCTGGCACAGGTGCAGGGCCTCCTGGTCATTCTTCGTGTAAAGGAAGAACTCGCTCTGCCGGATCATCCCCTTCGGGCCCCCCAGCCGGCTCATCAGCTTGAACAGGTGCAGGATCTGCCTGGGCGTGAAGGGACTGACGGACTGCTGTCCGTCCCGGAAGGTGGTGTCCGTCATCCAGATCTCGTCCGGCACGCTCATGGGCACGTTCCGCATGTTGAAGGCAACCTTCGGGATGTGCTCATAGTCAAAGATCTCCCGGTAGAGGTTCGGCTCCTCCACGTCCTGCAGGGAGTACTGATATTTATTCTGCATCAGCAGATTGCTCTTCTTGTTGAATTCGATCACGGTTTCGTCCTCCTCTCTTCCCGTTTCCCGGGGGCACCTGTCCATTATATCGGCCGCGGCCGGAAAAGACAAGCCAGTACACCGGAAATACATTCCTCCCGGGCCCGGCGGCCCCTTGTCCTGGTTCTTCCCCCATGGTAAAATGAAGGCGACGTCCCCTCTGAAGCCCTTTTCCGGAGGTGCAAAATGAATCAGAACAAGCTCAGCATCCTTTTCCCTTATCAGGACCGGGTCACCTACCAGCCCCTCCCCGAAGACGCCTGGCACGACCTGGGGCTGGACGCCCTGGTGGAGAAGGTGGCGCAGCAGCCCGCGGAGATCCCGCTGCTGCAGCGGGTTATGACCAGCCTGACGCCGGATCCGGCGGTCAGCCGCTTCCGCTGCGATGTCTTCGGGGATCTCCTGCGGCATCCGGAGATCCGCTCCCGCCTGACGGAGCTGCTGGACCGGGTCAGGATGTTCTATGACTACGGCATCGTCCGCCGCCAGGCCGGGGATGAGGCCGGCGTCTGGGATCTGATGCACCGCCTGGAGGAATATCACGCCTACATCCTGACGGTGGAGGCCATCCGCGCCTGCCTTGCGGACCGGGATCTGGTCTCCGAAGGTCTGACGGGGCTGCGCAGGGCGGTGGAGGAAATTTATGAAAGCAACGGCTTCGCCGCCCTGCGCCGGGATGTGGAGGAGCTCCGGGTGGAGGCCTCCGGCGTCCGCAGCCTGACCATCGGCGTCAATCTCAACGAGCGCTTCGAAGCCATCAGCATGGGGCTGGTTTCCGTCAACGCCAAGGCCTTCAGCCGCTCCGGGGTCCTGAAGAACTTCGTGTCCGCCGTTCTCTCCCGGGACGAGGTGGAGCCGGAGGCGGACTGGAACGGAAGCCTTTCCTGGCATCCCGCCGCGCCGCCCTCCCCGGGGGAGGCGGTGGATTCCTTCACCCGGTCCGCCGCCATGCTGCGCAATCCCCTGCTGGGCCTGTCCCTGGCCTCCATCCCCCGGGAGGACGGGTCCGCCGAGATCCCCCGCCAGATGGACGCAGCCGCCTCCCGGCTGGTTTCCCGGCTGGTGCGGCGGCTGAAGGATGTGCTGGGAAAATATTTGAATATCAGCGTCCGGGATATGGCGGATCTGATTCCCGAGCTGCTGTTCTATGTCCGCTGGGCGGAATATCTGGAGTCCCTGACCGCCCGGGGCTGGAAGTTCTGCAAGCCCGCCGTCCGGGAGCCTTCGGAGTCGGCCCCCGGCATGGAGGCCCGGGGCTTCTGGAATCTGAAGCTGATCGGCTCCGTTTCTCCGGAGGAGGCCGTTCCCAACGATCTCTCCTTCGACGGGGAGAAGCGGGTGTATCTCCTCACCGGCGCCAACCGGGGCGGTAAAACCACCGTCACCCAGGCCGTGGGGCAGCTGTTCCTGCTGGCCCAGAGCGGAATCTTTGTTCCGGCGGAATCCTTCTCCTTCGATCCGGTGGACCGGGTGCTGACCCATTTTCCCGCCGATGAGGACCGGACCATGGACCTGGGCCGGCTGGGCGAGGAATGCCGCCGATTCCGGGAGCTCTATGCCCTGGCCTCCTCCCGCAGCCTGGTGCTGCTGAACGAGACCTTCTCCACCACCTCCTTCGAGGAGGGCTACTACATCGCCGTGGACGCGGTCCGGGCCCTTCTGAAAAAAGGATCCCGCGCCATCTACAATACGCATATGCATAAGCTGGCGCAGGATCTGGATGTTTCCCTGAACCGGGAGGAGGTCCCGGCGAAGGCCGTATCCCTGGTGGCGGAAACTTCGGAGGGCCGTTCCACCTTCCGCGTCCGGATCGCCCCGCCGGAGGGGAGGTCCTATGCCCGGGGCATCGCGGAGAAATACGGGGTCACCTATGAGGCGCTGACCGGCTCCTGAGGGAGCCGGTTTCCTTTTTATGCTTCGGATTCATCCGGCGTCACCGGAGAGGCTTTCCATTCAGCACGGCCTCCCGCAGCCGGTCCCCCTCGTACCGCAGCTTCAGGGAGAAGAAGGGCGCCTCCTGATCCAGCAGATCCAGGAAAATCCGGTCCCCCTCCCAGGTGGGAAAGCTCCGCATCCGGGTTTTGGGCACCCATTCCAGGTCTCCCTCGTCGCAGGTCTTCAGCTCCCCCTCAAAGCCGTCGGCGGTGAAAAGATGCATGAATTCCGTTTCCGGATAGTCCGAGGAAAGGAAGGTCACGATCCCCCGGTACCGCCAGGAGGTGAGCCGCAGCCCCGTCTCCTCCAGGGTTTCCCGCAGCAGGCAGTCCTCCGGGCTCTCCCCTTCCTCGAACTTGCCCCCGATGCCGATCCATTTGTCATGGTTCAGATCGTTCTTTTTCTTCACCCGGTGCAGCAGCAGCACCTCCCGCTCCCCGGAAGGCGCATTTCTTTCAATGTAGCACAGCGTGGAATTGATCATGCCCCGTCCCCTCGCTTTCCGCCGGCCCTCAGGAATCCTTCCGGATCCGGGCAATCCAGGGGTTGGTGAACTCCACCTCCCCGGTCACCTCCCGGATCACCCCGATGCCCTCCGGCGCCGCCACCTGCTGGTCGCTGTCATAGGTGTCGGTCTCCATCAGGGCCTGATCCGTCCACTGGGGATAGATGTCAATGTTGTAATACAGCCCGTTCTCGCTCAGGCAGTAGCGGGTCTTCCGGATCGGCCGGTAGTTGGGATCCGCCTGCATCAGCAGCTCCAGGTATTCGTTCCGGGTCAGCCGCTCCTCCAGCTCGATCCGCTTGTTCCCCTCCAGGATCCTCTTCCGGGTTTTGAAATAGACGTAGCTTCCGTCCAGCCCCCGCTGCCGGATCCGGATCATCTCTCCCGGGATTTCGCTGTGCAGATAAGCCTGGAAGATCTCTACCCGCTGGCAGTTGGGCCGATTCTCCAGCTCCCGGATGTCCGGATACCGGATCAGGAAGCGACGCTTGGTGCCCAGAGGCCTGGGCTCCCCGAGGAAGGCGGAGATTTCCGTGATCAGGGCCAGCATCTTTTCCTGGAAGTCGTACCGGTTGTCGATGACCCGGAGGTGGGGATGCCCCGTCCAGGAGGTGATCAGCCCGTCATCCACCCGCACGGCCTCCTCCACCGTCTCATACCGGGCGGCGTTGTTGGCCAGGGTGTAGAACTGCTCCGCCCCCTTGGCCGCCGTCACCAGGTGGAACACCGCGTCATAGTGATCCCGCAGCTCCACCTCGGTGGTCTGCAGCCGGTCCAGCACATAGCGGAATTCCTCGTCGTTCATGTAGGCCCGGTTGTCCAGGGCTCCCCGGTCGCAGACGATCAGCACCTTCTCCGCGTCGAAGGTTTTGGCGATCTCCGTGAAGGCCCGCTCCTTGGCCAGCATCAGCTCCGTCAGCCTGTACTGATAGTCCCGGTTGCAGCGGGTGTATTTCCAGGGGGCGCCGCCGCCGATCAGCTCCGTGGCCGTCTCATCCACGAAAAGCACCATATAGCCCTTGGCGGTGAAGGCGTTCTGGATCCAGCTCATGGCGGTGGTCTTTCCCGCGCAGGGTCCGCCGGTGATCACGATCTTGGTAATTTCCTGTGCCATTTTTTCTTCTCCTTCCCCGGGATCCTCCGGCCCGGGATGCTTCCCTTCCCGTTTTTTCCCGCCGCATTTCCCGCGGCAGAGAAACGGAAAGGCCGGCGTGCCGGGGCTTTCTCCCCGCAGCCGGCCGGCCCGTCACAGCAGGGCCCGCTGAATCTTGCCGCTCACCGTCTTGGGCAGCTCGTCCCGGAACACGACGATTCTCGGATACTTGTAGGGCGCCGTGTGCTGCTTCACATAGTTCTGGATTTCCTTCTTCAGTTCCTCCGTGCCCTCGGTGCCCTTCGTCAGCACGATGCTGGCCTTCACCACCTGGCCCCGGACCTCGTCCGGCGCGGCGCTGACGCCGCACTCCAGCACATAGGGCAGCTCCATGATCACGCTCTCGATCTCGAAGGGCCCGATCCGGTAGCCGCTGCTCTTGATCACGTCGTCCGCCCGGCCCACATACCAGTAGAAGCCGTCCTCATCCATCCAGGCCACGTCGCCGGTGTGGTACCAGCCGTCGTGCATGACCTCCCGGGTCTTCTCCTCGTCCAGGTAGTACTCCCGGAACAGACCGATGGGAATGCCCTTGGAGATGTCGATGCAGATCTCTCCCGGCGTACCCGGCGTCACGGGCTTTCCGTCCGGATCCAGCAGCTCCACCCGGTAGATGGGCGCCACCCGGCCCATGGAACCCAGCTTGTGGGGAGCTCCCGCCAGGTTTCCGATGATCATCGTGCTCTCGCTCTGGCCGAAGCCCTCCATGATCTGCAGGCCGGTCTGCTTCTCGATCTGCCGGAAGACCTCCGGATTCAGCGCCTCTCCCGCGCTGCAGGCATGGGTCACGCTGCTCAGGTCGTACCGGCTCAGATCCTCCTTGATCAGCATCCGGTACATGGTGGGCGGCGCGCAGAAGGTGGTGATATGGTACTTGGCGAACAGGGGCAGGATATCCGCCGCATCGAAGCGGTCGAAGTCATACACGAAGATGGCCGCCTCGCAGAGCCACTGCCCGTAGATCTTTCCCCATCCGGCCTTGGCCCATCCCGTGTCGGAGATGGTCAGGTGCAGGCCGTTGGGGTTGACGCAGTGCCAGTACTTCGCCGTATGCAGATGCCCCAGGGGATGGATGTAGCTGTGGGCCGCGATTTTCGGATAGCCGGTGGTGCCGGAGGTGAAGTACATCAGCATCAGGTCCTCCCCGCAGGCCGTGTCCTCCGTCCGGTCATAGTGGGTGGAATAGCGCACGTATTCCTCGTCGAAGCTGCGCCATCCCTCCCGGCTTCCGTTCACGATCAGCATATGCTGCAGGCTGGGGGCGTTCTTTGCCGCCAGCTCCGCCTGATGGGCGGTGTCCCCCTCCGCGGTGCAGAGAATGGCCTTGACCCCCGCGGCATTGAAGCGGTACTCAAAGTCATGCTCCTGCAGCTGGGCGGTGGCGGGAATGGCGATGGCCCCGATCTTCTCCAGCGCCAGAATCGCGAACCAGAACTGGTAATGCCGCCGCAGCACCAGCATCACCCGGTCCCCCTTTTTGATCCCTAGGGCGGTGAAGTAGTTGGCGCAGCGGTTGGAGGCCCGCTGGATATCCCGGAAGGTGAAGCGGCTTTCCTTCTTGTTCCGGTCCAGATGCACCATGGCCAGCTTGTTGGGCACCTCCTTCGCGATGGCGTCCATCACGTCAAAGGCGAAATTGAATTTTTCCGTGTTCTTGAAGGTGATCTTCACCGGCGTGCCGTTCTCATCCTTCTCCACGTCGGCGAACCGGTGCCACACCCGGGTTCGGCCGTTCTCCTCCGGGAATTCCTCAAGCGCGGTGCCCGGCAGGATCTTCTCCGGCGTCAGCTCCGGAATCGGGGCGCCGGTGGGGTTCAGCACGATGGCGTAGAACAGGCAGTCCTGGCCGCCCACGGCGATCATCCCGTGGGGAGTGCCGGAATCGTAGTAGATGGAATCCCCCGGGTTCAGGATGCTGGAATGCTCTCCCACCTGCACCTTCAGCTGTCCGGAGATGACGATGTCGCATTCCTGTCCCTCGTGGGTCGTCAGCTTGATGTCCTCCTTCTCCGCCTCGGCGCTGTAGGCCGCCTGCACGTACAGGGGCTCGGCGATCCGGTTCCGGAAG
>CAZRLU010000129.1:0-6799 GCA_964600995.1 uncultured Oscillospiraceae bacterium
GTTTCCATGCCGAAGGCGACGCAGGCCGCCAGGGTGATCACCGTATCGCTGCACAAAAGGGCCATGCCGATGTTCAGGGAGGAATATTTCTTCAGAATCATGGCGACGATGTCCGTGCCGCCGCTGGAGGCGTCCATGTTGAAAAGAAGGGCGGAGCCCACCGCGGGCAGGCCCACGGCGAACATCAGCTCCATCAGGGGCTGACTGGTCAGGGGCCGGGACAGGGGGCAGATGATCTCCAGCAGATCCAGCAGGAGAGACATCAGCAGGGAGGCATAGACCGTGCGCACGCCGAAGGTCGGCCCCAGGATCAGGAAGCCCAGAATCAGCAGGCCCACGTTGATGATGGTGACGTAGGTGCCCGGGGTGATGGAGGGAATATAGTGCTTCAGGATGATGGCAGCGCCGGTGACCCCGCCGGTGGAGAAATTGTTCGGGAATTTGAAAAAGTAGATCCCGATGACCATGATGACCACGCCCAGGGTGACCAGCGCCCATTCCTTCAGGCTGTTCTTTCTGCTTTTGCCCATTCTCTTCCACGCTTTCTGTTTCGGTTCAGACCCGCTCCATTGTACGCTTCTCCGCCCCTTCCCGCAAGCCTCATTTCGCGGAGAACGGATGGGAATGCGGGAAAGGAAAAAACCGGGAAACCCGCGGGGCAGGGAAGCTCCAGAAGGCTTGCTTTTTCGGGCGGGCTGACATATAATGGCTCTGTTCCGCGAAGGCTTTCGGGAACAGAATTCGGCCGCCCTGGAGGATGCTGAGAATGGATTATGTATTCATGATGGACAGCGACAGCGACCTGCCCTATGACCTGAAGGTGAAATATGATATCCCCGTGGTCTACATGCCCTACGCCCTGGACGGCAAGGAATACTTTGACGACCTGGGCCAGTCCCTGGACCACAAGAGCTACTACGACCGGATGCGGGCCGGCGCCGTGCCGGTGACCTCCGCTCTGAACGAAGAAACCTATATGGAATACTTCGAGCCCATCCTGAAGGAGAAGGATCTGCTTTTCGTTGCCTTTTCCAGCAAGCTGAGCAGCACCATCCAGGCGGTGTATTCCGCCCGGGAGCGGCTGCTGAAGGCCTATCCGGAGCGGAAGTTCATCGTGGTGGACACCCTGTCCATCTCCACGCCGGTGGCGCTGCTGGCCCTGAAGGCCCATGAGAAGTACCGGGCGGGCGCCCCCATCGAGGAAGTGGCCGACTGGCTGGAAAAGAACAAGCTGCGGGCCCACGGCTGGTTCACGGTGGACGACCTGAAGTACCTGAAGCGGGGCGGGCGGATTTCCCCCACCGCGGCGGCCTTCGGGACCATGCTGGACATCAAGCCGGTGATCACGGAAGCCCGGGACGGGACCCTGCAGAGCGTGGAGAAGGTCCGGGGCCGGAAAAAGGCCCTGAACGTGCTGGTGGACCGGATGATGGAATATGAGCCGGATCCGGCGGAGAGCCCCGCCATCATCCTGCATGCCGACGCGCCCGAGGAAGCCCGGGAGCTGAAGGAGCTGGCGGAGAAGCGCTGCCCCGGACTGCAGATCCGGATCGACAACGTGGGCCCCGTGATCGGCGCCCACTGCGGCCCCGGCACCCTGGCCATCACCTTCCTGGGCAAGGAAAGAAAAATCTGATTCCGGAGGCCCTTTTCCTCCGCAAAAAACCGGCGAGCGCCATGATCGGCGCCCGCCGGTTTTTTATGCCCCGGGGCCGGGCCGGCCGCGGGGAGATGATTCCTTCTCAGGAGAGAAATAACGCTGACGGATGAAGCCGTCCAGATTTCCGTATTCGCTGACCACGACCTCCTCCATCTTCAGATGGCGCATGACGGCCAGCAGGATGCAGATGCCGTGCACCACGATATCCGCCCGGCTGGGCTGGAGCCCCTCCAGCCGGAGCCGCTCCTCCGGCGTCATATCCGCCAGGGATTCCCCGATTTCCCGGATCTGATTCCGCCCCAGGCGGGTTCCGTGCATGAAGGCCCGGTCCGTCCAGTGGATGCCCCGGGCCAGGGCGGCCAGGGCTGTGAAGGTGCCTCCGGTTCCCACCCAGCATTCCGGCAGGAAGGGCACCGGAGAGAAGGCCAGCTTTTCCCGGAGAATGTTTTCCGCCGCCGCCTCCACGGCGGCCATGTCCTCCCGCCGGCGGATCGGAAGCTGACGGAAGAGGCGCACCGCCCCCATCTGGCAGGAGATGGCAAAGCTGATCCGGGGCCGGCTTCCGATCACCAGCTCCGTGCTGCCGCCCCCGATATCGATCACGCCGCAGGAGCGGGCCTCCGGCACGGCCTCGACAGCGCCCAGAAAGCTGAGGACCGCCTCCTCCTCGCCGGAGACGATCTCCGGCAGAACGCCGGTCTTCTCCGTCAGGAGTCGGAGAAACTCCCCGCCGTTCCGGGCGTCCCGGGAGGCGCTGGTGGCAAAGATGTGCAGCTGCTCACAGCCGATCTTCCGGGAGGAAAGCGCCATCCGCTGCACGGCGGCGGCGGTTTTCTCCATGCTGTCCCGGCGCAGGTTTCCTTCCCCGTCCAGACCGGCAAAAAGGCGGGTGCCCTCCCGGTCCCGGGTCAGGCGGCGGAAGCCGTCTTCTTCCACCTCCGCAACCAGCATACGTACCGAATTGGATCCGATCCCGATCACCGCGACTTTCTGCATGGCGCCTCCTCTGTGGATCTGCGGGAATCCGGCCCGGCCGGCCGGCGGCTCTCAGTCCGCCATTTCGTCCATCAGGATCTTCAGCTCCTGCTCCGTATAGGCGTAGAGGGCCTCCGGATTCGTGAACTGAAAACGCAGGTCGTTCCGGTTCATAAACGCGTAATTTGTCATGGCGCTGGAAACGATATAGTCCTCCGTGTCCACCAGCTGCAGCTGGGCATCCAGGGAGGCGTTTTCATCCTCCAGGCGGATCAGCGTCCGCCGCAGAGCCGTCTCCTCCTCCTGCCGGGCGTTCAGCCGGCCGGAAAGGAGCGAAAAAAGCACCAAAAAGAGGACCAGCATGAAGCCTGCTGTCCACAAAAAACGCCGGTAGTTCATTACTTTCCGCATGAAATCAAAGGCCTCCGGTTCGGAAAAGCATTTCCAATAATAATTCCACACGGCCGGCGGATTTCCCTGCCATCGCCTGCCGAAAACCGAAACTTCTCCGATTTTTCTTCCTCCGGATTTCCCGGACAGCGGGAAAAGACGAACATTCCGACCTCCTGATATTGTATTTTTAATGTTTTTCCCTGTTCTTTTCCCGGGAGGGGCATTATAATATTCTGCATGTTTCCGGAAGCCTTTTTCCCGGAGAAGGAAAACCGGCGGACGGACCGGGAAAATCCCGGCGCTGAATGGAAAACGGGAGTTGTGCGCATGAGTTCCAAGATGCTGTTTTACGTTCTGAAGCGGGTGCTGCTGGCGCTGCTGACCATCTGGATCGTCATTACGGTGACGTTCTTTGTCATGCATGCCGTGCCCGGCGGCCCCTTCGTGGGGGAGAAGGCCATCTCCAAGGAGGCCCAGGCCGCCCTGGAGGCCAAGTACGGCTTGGACAAGCCCCTGATGACCCAGTATGTCACCTACCTGCGGGATATCGTGACCCGGTTTGACTTCGGGCCCTCCCTGAAGCAGCGGGGCCGCCAGGTGGTGGCGATCATTGCCGACGGCATGAAGACCTCCGCCCGGCTGGGCGTTATTGCCGCTGCCATTGCAACGGTGACGGGCATCGTGCTGGGAGCGGTGGCCGCCATCCGGCGGAACACGGTGCTGGATAAGGTGATCATGGTGATCACCACCGCCTTTGTTTCCATGCCCTCCTTTATCATGGGCACGCTGCTTCTGATCATTTTCTCCGTGCGGCTGGGGCTGCTGCCGGCCAACGGCGCGGCCCAGGGCGGGCTGATCCTGCCGGTGATCACCCTGTCCCTGTATCCCATGAGCTACATCACCCGGCTGACCCGCTCCTCCATGCTGGACGTGCTGGGGCAGGACTATATCCGGACCGCCCGGGCCAAGGGCGTTTCCCGGGGACGGATCATCTTCGGCCATGCCATGAAGAATTCCCTGATCCCGGTGATCACCTACGTGGGCCCCATGCTGGCCTACATCGTGACCGGGTCCATGGTGGTGGAGCAGATCTTCGCCGTGCCGGGCATCGGCCGGCAGTTCATCTCCAGCATCATCAACCGGGACTACACCATGATCATGGGAACCACCATCATCCTGGCCTCCCTGATCGTCATCATGAATCTGGTGAGCGACATCCTGTACAAGGTTGTGGATCCCCGGATCGAATTTGAATGAGGGAGGGCTGAGAGATATGCTGAATGCCAACAAACCCTTCAGCCTGCACCTGGATCCGAAGCTGTTTGAGCCGGCGACGGAGGAGGAAAAGGCCTATATTTCCAGGATGCGCCCCTCCAGCACCTTCTTCCGGGACGGATGCAGGAGGCTGCTGAAAAACAAGGTGGCCACGGTGAGCATGATCCTGATCGTGCTGATCACCCTGGCGGTCATCATCCTGCCCATGGTCTGGCCCTATTCCTATGAGAGCATGCTGGGCGTGCGGCCCGGCAAGCCGGTGGACAGCTCCTACAACAACCTGGCGCCCTTCACCTGGGGCAAGACGGAGCTGAAGCGGATGGCGGAGGGGGAGAAGCTCTTCCCCCACATCTTCGGCACCGACGGCCATGGCCGGGACTACTTCATCCGCGTGGTGTACGGAGCCCGGATCTCCCTGGCGGTGGGCTTCTTCGCCAGCATTATCGTGCTGGTGATCGGCATGGTGATCGGCTCCATCGCCGGCTATTTCGGCGGCAAGGTGGACATCATCATCATGCGGATCGTGGATATCATCTATTCCCTGCCGGACATGCTGGTGATCATCCTGCTGGCGGTGGTGCTGGGCAAGACCCTGAACGTGGAGGGAACCATCCTGGAGAAGATCGGCTCCAATGTGATTTCCATGTTCATCGTTTTCGGCCTGCTGTACTGGGTGAGCATGGCCCGGCTGATCCGGGGACAGATCCTGTCCCTGCGGGAGCAGGAATACGTGCTGTCCGCCCAGGTCACGGGCGCGAAGGGCGGATGGATCATCCGCAAGCATCTGCTGCCCAACTGCATCTCCGTGATCATCATCTCCACGGCGCTGCAGATTCCCAACGCGATCTTCACGGAAAGCTTCCTTTCCTTCATGGGCCTGGGCGTCAATGCCCCGATGCCCTCCCTGGGCTCCCTGGCCTCCGAGGCGCTGAACGGCATCACGAGCTATACCTACCGGCTGGTGATTCCGGCGGTGGTCATCTGTCTCATCGTGCTGTCGCTGAACCTCTTCGGGGACGGGCTGCGGGACGCCTTCGATCCGAAGCTGAACGCCTGAGAAACCGGGAAGAAAGATTAATGAAAGGGCAGAATACGATGTCAGAGAACAAGGAACAGGCCGCCACCCGGGAAACCCAGGAGCATACGCTGCTGGAAGTGACGGACCTGCACACCTCCTTTTTTACCGACGCAGGCGAAGTGAAGGCCGTGGACGGAGTCTCCTTCCGGCTGGACCGGGGCAAGGTCCTGGGCATCGTGGGGGAATCCGGATCCGGAAAATCGGTGACGGCCTACTCCGTGATGCAGATCCTGGCCCCCACGGGGAAAATCGTCCGGGGCAGCGTGAAGCTGGACGGGCAGGAGCTGGTGGGGGCGGATGAGAAGACCCTGCGGCACGTGCGGGGAAACCGGATCTCCATCATCTTCCAGGATCCCATGACCTCCCTGAATCCCACCTATACCATCGGCCACCAGCTGGTGGAGGCCATCACGCTGCATACCCCCCGGAAAGGGAAGGAAGCGAAGGCCCGGGCGCTGGAGATGCTGCGGCTGGTGAACGTGAACGAGCCGGAGAAGCGGCTGAAGCAGTATCCCTACGAGCTTTCCGGCGGCATGCGCCAGCGGGTCATGATCGCCATGGCTTTGGCCTGCGAGCCGGATATCCTGATCGCCGACGAGCCCACCACCGCCCTGGACGTGACCATCCAGGCCCAGATCCTGGAGCTGATGGCGGACTTGCAGAAGAAGCTGGGCATGGCCATCATCATGATCACCCATGACCTGGGCGTGGTGGCCCAGATGTGCGACGAGGTGATCGTTATGTACGCGGGCTCCATCTGCGAGCGGGGCACCGCGGACGCGATCTTCTATCATCCCGCCCATGAGTACACCAAGGGGCTGATGCGGTCCATCCCCCGGGACGAGAACAACGGGGAGAAGCTGCAGCCCATCACCGGCACCCCCATCGACCTGCTGAACATGCCCGCCGGCTGCCCCTTCGCGCCCCGGTGTGACCGGACCCTGAAGATCTGCCTGACGAAGCGGGCCGAGGAGATGTGGGTGGGGAAGGATCATATCTGCAGCTGCTGGATGAACGTGAAGGATCTGGCGGAGCAGGGCGTCATCACCCTGGAAGGAGACGGAAAGCATGAGTGAGCACGGAACGCTGCTGGAGGTTCAGGACCTGAAGCAGTATTTTGATATCAACATGGGCTTTTTCCGCACCAAGCCGCTGAAGGCGGTGGACGGGGTGTCCTTCTCCATCCGGCGGGGCGAGACCCTGGGCCTGGTGGGGGAGTCCGGCTGCGGCAAGACCACGGTGGGACGCTCCATCCTGCACCTGTATCAGCCCACCGGCGGCAAGGTGATCTATGACGGGAAGGAAATCGGGGACAAGGCGAGTCTGAAGGAATTCCGGAAGAAGGCCACCATGGTCTTCCAGGATCCCTATTCCTCCCTGAACCCCCGCATGACGGTTTCCGACATCGTAGCGGAGCC
>CAZRLU010000130.1:0-6785 GCA_964600995.1 uncultured Oscillospiraceae bacterium
GTGGAGATGATCAGGATCTCCCGGATCCCCGCCAGCATCAGCGTGCTCAGGGGATAATAGATCATGGGCTTGTCATACACCGGCAGCAGCTGCTTGCTGGTCACCATCGTCAGGGGATACAGCCGCGTTCCCGCGCCGCCCGCCAGAATAATACCCTTCATGCCTTGTTCCTCCCCGGGCCGGCTTTTTGCCGCTCCCGATACATGTTATCTTACCATGCGTCCCCGGTTTTGTCCATGGACCGGGCTTTCCGATGATCTCCGGCTTCCGTCCGTCCTGTCCGCACTCTGCCTGCAGGATGACCCGTCCGGATCCGTCAGTTCTCCAGATACACCACCGTCACCTTTGAGTTTCCCGACAGGATGGTGGCCAGCATGCTCCCCCTGGGAACCCGCAGGGTAATTGGATGATCGCAGCCGTCAAAGGCGCTCACCGACATCATCATGTCCGCGTTCATCACGATCACCTGCTCCAGGGCTTCGCAGTCTGCGAAGGCCCTGGCATCCGCAAAGGTGCAGGAGGCCGGAATCACGATATTCCGGACATCCGTGCCGGCAAAGGCTTCCTCCTGGATTCGCTTCAGATTATCAGGCAGGATCAGCGTCGAGCCGGAATCCACATAGTCCGCCGCCGTGGGCGCATAATCCGTCCCCGACATGGCCAACATCCCGCTGGCATTCAGGAGCAGCAGCGTCGTTCCATCATAGGTATAAGAAATCTGCGAGGTACCCCCGGCCAGATATGTATACCGGTTTTGAGAGGGCGTCCAGGTAAAGTACCCCTTCAGGAACAGATCCCCCTGGTATCCGACCGCATTGCTGTCGCTGTTGGTGATATCCGCCATGTAATGGCGCCCGTCTGGCATCCGGACCAGGTTCCACATATGTCCGCCGGCGCCGGTGCCGCCGGACATGGTGCCGGTGACGCTGACCACCGAGACCCCGCCCTGAAAGATGCTCTCGTCGCAAAGGAACTGGAAGGCCTTGGAATAGCCCTCGCAGACCACCCGGGTGGAAGGGTCGTCATCAAAGACATTCACCAGCTGCCAGGGGTCCCCGTAGTAGGGGGTGCTGTAGACCGCGGCATAGTCATAGTCCACCGCACCGCAAATATAGTCCTTGTAGGCCTGCAGCTTCAGCATGTCGGATTTGCCCAGGTTGCTTTCCACCACTCTCCGGGCGTTGGCCGCCGCCCTGACCGCCCGGGTGCCGAAGGATTTGTCAAAGCTCGTGGTCCCAGGCTTTCGGCTCTCCGCGTAATCCGCGGACACTTTGAACTGAACGCTCATGGTTCCGGTTCCGTAATCGGAGAGATAGATGCTGCTGTCCCGGACGACGTAGGCGGGGGTGACCCAGCCGTATCCCGCCGTCTTGTCAAACCAGTACAGATCGTAGGGCAGATCATACAGCAGCGCCCGGACCACAAGCGCGAAATCGATGTTCAGCTCGCTGGTGTCGGCATAGACCCAGTTTTCATAGATGTCCCGCACCGGAATTCTGAAATTGGTGTCGCTCAGCTGTCCCGTGGCCACCTCCCGGATCTTTGTCTTCAAGGCCGCGTACATCCGCGCCTCCCGGCCTGTCAGCCGGGCTCCGCCGAGGGTTCCCCGGGGCTTCGGGGGCGTCAGCTCCCTTCCTGTCATCAGCTGGGAAATGAAGCCTGCCGCGGCCTGCTGATCAGAGATGGCCGGGGTCAAGGCGCCCGTTTCTGCATGGACCTGCTCTGTCCCACCCGCATCATCGCTCAGCTCCTCGGGCGGGGCATCGCCTGTTTCTGCGGCCGTTTCCGTCATCGTCTCCGTGATTTCAGCAGCCGCATCCGCGGCCGGCTCGCCGGCCGCGGATACGGTTCCCATCGCCAGGCCAAGACACAGTACCAAAAGGATGAATTTCTTCCAGGCTTCTTTGTTGTGGCTCACTTTTTTCTCCTCCTGAGATCCTTCAAAAATGCCCAACAATGCCCCTATATGTTCTCTGTATCATCTTACTCCGCCCGGACCAGATAAGGCACATCATGCGCCTCAGCCCACTGCAGGGCATAGCTGTCCGGAGGAACCACCAGCAGCACCTGGCTGTTTCCAAAGGCCTCCGGATCAATCTCCCGGATATTCGCTCCGCAGACGATGTTCACCCCGTCCCGGATGCCCGCGAAGGCCTCCTTCTCAATTACCGTCAGTTCCTCCGGCAGCACGATGGAATCCGGATAGAGCGTCACCGCGGAAGAAACGGAAACAGGCGCGCTCCAGGCCGACCAGGCGGCAGGATTACTGCCGTAGTTGGCCACGGAAACCATCATGGGGTCGGAGGTCATGGGCAGCCGATAATCCCGGGTGCTCTGTCCCGGATCCGCCGACAGATACCCAGCGTCCTTCCCGTTGATCCGGAGGCGCAGCCGCTCGCTGACGATACCCGTCACCCGGATGACCGCCTGCCCGCCGTCCGCGGAAACCTGCGACACGGCCGGCCGGATCGCCGGATCCAGCATTGAAATCTTTCCGCTCCCCCAACCGGAGGAGAAGCCCACCGCCCGGGTCAGAATCCCCACATCATAGATTCCACCCGTCAGCCCCGACAGATCTCCGGTGTCAAGGGTATATTCCGTCACATCGCTTCCCAGCACAATGTGGAATACATTCCCCGTGCTGTCGTATCTGCTCAGGTAAAGCTCGTACTGCTCTGCCCCTTCCGCAGACGTCCAGGAAATCCTCAGTCCTTCTCCGATCACTGCCTCCGCCGGCGCCTGAATCCGAACCCCGGGCAGATCCTCCATCGGCGCCTCCACCGTAAAGGTTACCGGCGCGGAGAACTCCGACCAGGTCCCGTTTCTCCGGGTGGCAAAGATCGCCCGGTAGCTGCCGTCATCCTCGAAATTCAGTCTCAGGATCCCATCTGCGGGGAATTCCACCGTCCGGGTATCCTCCAGCCAGCTCCAGTCCTCCGAATCATAATAGATGACAGCCCGCAGGGTATCGGCCCCCGCCGGCTGGCTCACGGAGAAGAGAATGTCCTCTCCCACCAGCCAGTTGTCCTTCTGTACCGAGGCCACCGGCGCAGGATCCTGCTGCCCGTCCGTGTAAACCGTCAGCTCCTCCGTGGTGGCGCAGAGGTAAGTGCAGTAATCATCCGCCAGATAAACGTTCACCGTGATCCTGTAATCCCCGGGCAGGGAAAGCTCCGCCGAGGGAATCGTCAGGGATCCGCTTCCGGCGTCGATATATTTCTCATAAATGATATCGGTCCACTCATCCTCCTCCGGATCATGCCAGGACACATTGTAGGCATACCAGCCGGCTCCCGGAACGGGTCCCACCTGAACCGGCAGGTCCTCGCCCAGGGCAATCCGGTCCGCCATGGTCAGCTCCGGCCCGGGCTGGCCGCCATAGAATTCCTCCTGGGAGGGCAGGCAGACCTCCTCCGTCTTTTCCGACCAGAGGCCGTTTACCCGGGCGCGGAAGGCGACCTTTACGGCTGAGGCCAGGTACGGGATCATCGCGGTACCGTTTTCCGCATGGTAGATCTCATAGTCGCCCCAGTACTTCTCCAGTGCCGCCGCATCCATGTTTTCCGCAGATATCCGGATGGGCACGATCGCTCCGACCGTATACGATTCCGGAATATCCAGCGCCGGTGCCCCGGGCCGTACTCCCTCCACCGTAAACCGGAAAGTTTTGTCTTCCCCGCTCTCATAGTGGATTGCGGATGCCGACAGACACAGCTCGTAAGTTCCCGCATCCAGGCCAAATGGAAAGATCAGATTCTCCCCCGCTGTCAGTTCGCTGAAATACCGGTGGTAATAGGGCGTTTCCCCCACAGACGCGCATGTCATGGATAGTTCCGTTCCCTCCGGGGTTTCCGGAATATTCACGGAAATGGATTCCCCAGCCCGCCAGGTTTCGGATAGCTCCAGCTCCGGCGTCTCCAGGGTTCCCAGGGAATAAACATGAATCGCCAGGGGCTCGGACCATTCGCTCCAGATCCCGTTTACCAGGGCGGAGAAGCTGTAGTCCCAGTCTCTCACTTCATGTACCCAGGTGGAATAGGTGGTGACGCCGTCCACAACCCTCGGAGTATCGAAGGTGTCGTACTCCCCGCCTTCGGTGGACCTGTAGCGGAATTTGGTCATGCCCTCCGCCCGGATGGTGAAGACAAGGGTGTCATCCTTCAGCACATTCTGCGCGTTTACCGTCACCGCCGGTGCCGGAGGAATGTCCCCCTCCACCGTGAATTCCTTTTCGTATACATGACTTTCCACCCAGCCGGTTTTCCTCTGCTGTGCTGTGAACAGGTATCTTCCCGGCTCCGCAAACTCCTCTGCCCCGTAATTGATCACATTTCCGTCCCATATCTCTAAAAGCTCCCTGTAGCTTCCATCTTCATAGTACATTCTCAGACTGCACGTCAATTCGCTGCCCTCTGCCACGTTCTCCAGCGTCACCGTCAGGGGCTGACCCAGGTCATGGGTTTCCGGCAGGTCGGAGGAAAGCTTCTCCAGCCTTCCGTTGTTGATATAGTCAAAGCTCAGCTCGCTGTATTCCGTCTGAATATCCCCGTCCAGCCAGGCGCAGACCTTCAGCCGGAGCGTCCCTGAGGGACCGAAGTCTTTCATCGGCACAATGTAGTACCGGACATTTTCTTCTTCCTCCCGGGACCAGTCCCGGAACTCGCCGGGATAGAAGGTCTCTCCGGCTTCATTCTCAATGACGAAGCTGAAGCTGTCTGTCCGCTCATCCGCGACCCGCACCGTCACAGTCTCGTTCACCATCGCCAGGTCCGTGTCGCAGGAAATGGCCGGTCCGGCATAGTGCTGCTTCAGCCGGAAGGAAGCGCTGACTCCGTTTCCGCAATCATAGGTATAGGTCGCATAGGGCTCCGTCAGGGTAAGAAGCCCGTCCGAAGAAATCGCCGCTCCTGTCAGATTCGAAACCTTCTCCGGATCGAAGTTCCCCGGCAGATCCTCCACTCGCACCGGGCTATCCGTCATATACACATTCCCTTCGCAGGAGAAATAGTCCAAGGGTACCGCATAGCCGGAAAGATCCAGGTTGGACAGCTGGCTATAATCACAGGACAGACTGCGGAGCGACGGGTTCTGGCTCAGATCCAGCGCCGTCAAACCGCTGTTGGAACAGTACAAGCTCTCCAGCTCGAAATTATGGCTCAGATCCAGCGTCCTCATCTGCTGACATCCGTACAAATCCAGGCTGGTCAGCAGCGGATTCCCGCTCAGATCAATGGATCTGATGGAAGTATCTCTGACAGTCAGCTCCCTCAGATTCGGGTTCGACACTATTTCCAGCTGCCTCAGATTGTTGTTCTCACACCACAGGCTCTGCAGCCCTGTGAGGCCGTTCACATTCAGCTTCGTCAGCCCCGCGTTGGTCACAAAGACGCTTTCCAGCGCGGAATTTTCTGTCAGATCCAGGCTGGAAACAGGCGTATTGTTGATGGAGACATGGTCCAGCCTGGGCAGATATCCAATTCCCTTCAGGGACATGGCCTCCTCGTTGACCAGGTCCACCCATCTCGTATTAATCAGTTCTGCTGCGTTCAGCGTGCCGTCCCCGTTTCGATCCCAGGTATCTGCAATATATGCCCGGAATCCGGCATCCGGGAAATGGGTCTCATCCAGCGGAACAGTTTCCGGAACCGGTTCCGGAAAATTGCCCTCCTCGTCCGCAATCCGGAACAGCACCAGCTTCTCCAGATACAGGTTCGCATAGCTGAGAGATACGATTCCGGTCACATTCCCGGCCTTCCTGGGCTTCAGCCATTGCCCATCAGCCATACGGAAACCGTAGCTGCTGGGAAAATATCCGTCCTGGGAGAAGAACAGATTGCAGCCTGCTTTTCCCTCAGTCCAGCCCAGGTTCAGCCCAAAGTCCGGGCTGATCAGCTGCTCCAGCCCGACCTTCATGGTGAAGGTCGTCATGGAAGTCTCCGGGGAAGGCAGCTCCACTTCCAGAAAGTCCATGTAGAATGCCTTTGTCCCGGTCTGCGTGGCATAGTCTCCCCAGTCGCAGGTAATCTCAAACAGGATTTCCTGGGCTGTCTGCGGCGTTGCATCCAGCGTCACAAGGATATATGGCTGAGAATCATCTCCCATATTCGATTCGGTCACGGTAAATGACACCGGATCCCCTTCAGTCTGCATCACGCTCCATCTGGGCGCAGTGTGATACCTTTCCCAAAAGCGGTATGCGTTGTTCACATGCACCTCAAAGCTGTTATGCGGGGTGAAGCCCGCCGGCGCCACATAATCCGAGGGAATCACCGCGTACGGGTGAGCGATCATATCCATGGAGCCGTGACTGTTCACAAAGATCTCCAGCTCCGGCGTAATCACTTCTTCCGCCGAGGCCACCCCGCCTGCCGTCAGCAACATCGCCAGCGCCAGCAGCAACATCAGCATCCAACCCGTTTTTTTCATCCCGTGTCCCTCCTGATCCCATCATCCTGTGAGAAGCAGATCCCCGATCTGCAGTATTACTCCCGGAGTCCCTGCGACCGTCATTTCCGTCTCTTACGGATTTTCCGCCTGCAGGCTGTAGATAATATAATGCCCGTTCCGGAATTCCTCCCGCAGCAGGTCAGTCCGGTTACCGAGTTCTTCCTTTCCTTCCTTCACCCGGGAAAGAAGGTAGGAAACCCCGTTCTGCTTCAAGGTCCGGATCGTTTCCTCCGGATCCGTCTCCAGCCCTTCCATCACCTTGTTTCGGGCTTCCTTCTCCGCCGTCCGGACATATTTCTGCTCGTTCCATACATATCGCTGGGAGAACACCCCGGCCA
>CAZRLU010000131.1:0-6702 GCA_964600995.1 uncultured Oscillospiraceae bacterium
TGAAGGTCCAGGGCCGGCACAAGAAGCAGACCGGCGGACACGGCCAGTTCGGCGATGTCTGGATCGAATTCAGCCCCATCACCGACAGCGATACGGATTTCGAGTTCGTGGATGCCGTCGTGGGCGGCGTGGTTCCCCGCAACTTCATCCCCAGCGTGGAAAAGGGCCTGCGGGAAAACCTGGTGAAGGGCGTGCTGGCCGGCTATCCCATGGTGCACATCCGCGCCAAGCTGTATGACGGCTCCTATCACCCGGTGGACTCCTCCGAAATGGCCTTCAAGACCGCGGCCCGCATCGCCTACAAGAAGGGTTGTATGGAAGCCAACCCCGTTCTGCTGGAGCCCATCATGCATGTGGAAGTGCTCGTTCCCAATGAGTACATGGGCGATATCATGGGCGACATGAACAAGCGCCGCGGCCGCATCATGGGCATGAATCAGCAGGGCAGCATGCAGCTGCTGGAAGCCGAGGCTCCCATGGCTGAAATGTTCAAGTATGCCACGGATCTCCGCTCCATGACCCAGGCCAGAGGCTCCTTCTCCATGCGTTTTGAGCGCTATGAGGAAGTCCCCGCCAACGAAGCCCAGAAGATCATTGCCAACGCCAAGATCGAGGACGACGACGAGGAGTGATTTCCTCCGTTCCCTCCCTGAAAGGGCAAAAGCAAGCCGTGCGGCATCTGCCGCACGGCTTCTTCTTTTCCCTTCGGAATCATGGGATCAGGAGGCTTCCGCCCTTTCTCAGCAGGGCACCTGCGCCAGCTCTGCGTCCAGCCTCCGGATCAGCTCCTCCTGTCCTCTTTCCCGCAGGAGCTCGCCCAGAGGCTTGGCCCGCATGGCCGCGGTGGAGAAGTGGATCAGCTCAAGATTGTCCATCAGGATCTTGCAGGTGGCCGGCTCATCCAGCAGCTCGCCCACCGTGTCCCGGACGGAGTGCACCTTCATCAGGGGCTCCCGGGAGATCAGCTCGAAGCTGTAGACTCCCGCCTCCAGCGTCCGGTCCTGCCAGTCCGCCGCCCAGGGCAGCTCCAGCCTGGCTTCGCAGTCAAAGGGCACGGAGACCTTCAGCATCACATGATGCAGGTCCTCCACCTTCCACTCCACGTGATACCGCCCGGCCGGGGAATCATAGTCCGCCTTCACGCTGCCCAGCTTCCCGTGGGGAACCGGTTTCAGGTCCACCCTTCTGAATCCGGGCGCATCCTCTCTCGGATTGATGCCCGCCATGGTCCGCCACATCCATTCTCCCACGGAGCCGTAGGCATAGTGGTTGAAGCTGTTCATCCCCGTGGAGGAGACGCTGCCGTCCGCCTCCATGCTGTTCCAGCGTTCCCAGACGGTGGTGGCCCCCAGGTTGACCTCGTAGAGCCATCCCGGGTATTCCTCATTGAAGAGAATATGATAGGCCAGCTCGTTTTCCCCTTCCGCGGTCAGCACCCGCTGGATCAGCGGTGTGCCCACAAATCCGGTCACGAACTTGTTGCCCTTGGCCCGGATCAGCTTCAGCAGGGACTTCAGGGCCCTGGGCCGGTCCTCGTTCAGATGATAGAACAGGGTCAGCACATAGGCCGTCTGGGTCTCAATGGCGCAGCGTCCGTTGGGCGTGTAGTATTCCGCCTGGATGTAGCGGTAGATCTCCTCCGCCAGCTCCCGGTACTTTGCCGCGTCCTCTCTTTTCCCGAGGATCTCCGCGGCCCGGGCCGTCAGCCGGGTGCTGAAGAGATAGTAGGTATAGGCCACGAAGGCGTCCTCCGTGCCGCCCTTGACCTGGTCCACCCCTCCGGCCGGATTGTCCAGAGCCAGCCAGTCGCCGTAATGCCAGTGCCGGGCATAGCCCCGGTCCTCCCCGTCCTCCCGGCGGATGTAGTCCACCCAGGCCTTCATGCTGTCATAGGATTCGGCCAGAATGCTCCGGTCGCCGTAGAACAGGTACAGGTCCCAGGGAATGATGGTGGCCGCGTCTCCCCAGACGCTGGAGCCCTGGCCCTGGTGTCCCGCGCTGGGAACCACATCCGGCACCATGCCGCCGAACTGCTTCTGCTCGGACCGCAGGTCGTACAGGAATTTCCGGTAGAAAGCAGCGCTGTCGGTAAAGTAGCAGGCCGTTGGCACAAACACCTGGGTATCCGCCGTCCAGCCCATCCGCTCATCCCGCTGGGGGCAGTCCGTGGGCACATCCACGAAATTGCCGCGCTGGCCCCACTGAATGTTGCTGATCAGCCGGTTGATCTTTTCCACGCCGGTCTCCAGGCATCCCGCCGGCCGGATGTCCGAATAGAGCACCAGCCCGGTGAAGTCCTCCTCCGACGGATGGCTCACGCCCTCCACCCGGGCGTACCGGTATCCGTAGAAGGTGAACCGGGGCTGCAGCTCATGGGGCTCCCCGTCAGAAATATAGACATACTCCGCCTTTGCGGTCCGCAGATTGTCCCGGTAGAAGCAGCCCTGCTGCAGCACCTCGCCCACCTGCACCCGGATCCGGGCTCCCCGGGGCTCATGCACCCGCAGCCGGAAGATGCCGGAAAGGTTCTGCCCCAGGTCATAGACCCATTCCCCGGCCGGGGTATGCAGCAGCGCCTCCGGGCGCCTTTCCTGCTGAATCCGCACCGGAATGCTCATCCGGTCCACCAGGGGAAGCTCCTCCTCCAGCAGGGAAGCCTTTTCCCCGGGCAGCTCCGGCAGCGTGTCGTCCCGCTGCTCCCCGTCATAGATGTTGGAGAAGGTGATCCGGCTGCGGCTTACCTGCCAGCCTTCATCCGTGCCAATCACCTGCTCGGTGCCGTCCTCAAACCGGATCCGCAGCTCAGCGATCAGCTTCCAGCTGTCCCCGTAGAAGCCTTCCGCCTCCGGCCCGGCGGTAAAGCCGTATCTTCCCTTGTACCAGCCGTTTCCCAGCGTCACGGCGATCCGGTTCTCCCCCGCCAGCAGCTCCGTCACATCATGGGTGATGCACTGAATCCACTGGGTATAGTTGTTGCAGTAGGGGGTCAGGTATTCCTCTCCGACCCGCTTCCCGTTGATTTCCGCCTCATAAAGTCCCAGGCCGCAGATGTAGAGCCGGGCGGATTCCACCTTTCCCGCCTTCAGCCGGAAATCCGTGCTGAAGATGGGAAGCCGTTTTTCCGTCTTGTCGCAGGTGATCCATTTTCCCTGCCAGGCCTCCCCCATCTTTCCCGTCTCGAACCGGTTCAGGCCGCTCTCCGCCTCCTCGCCCGCGTCGCTGCGGACCAAAACCTTCCAGAAATAGCAGGTTCTGGGCTCCAGCGTCATTTCCACGGCCGTGCCGAGGGAATCCAGCTTATCCCATCCCGTGTCATAGACGGGATCGCCCTGATCCTCCTCCTTCCAGACCCGCAGCCGGGCCGCTTCCTGATGCTTTCCGTCAGCTTCTTCCGTCATCCAGGAGAAGACCGGCTTCTCCATCTGATAGCCCAGCGGATTCTCCATATGCTGGACCAGGCAGCGAACAATCCTCATGCTCTTCTTTCCTTTCTCTTTCCGGTTCTTTATCTGCTGTAGGTGGTGCGAATGGAAAAGGGCAGCCCCCACAGATAATAGGTAACAAGGATTTCCCGGACATTATGCATGTCCTTTCCCGTCAGGATGGTCCCCTGAATCTCCCCCGTTCCCCGGGGGGGAATCTCCTGCGGACCCGTCTCCGGCGTCTGCAGCACATCCCCGTTCATGGGAGAAATCTGAATCTGGGCCACCTCCGCGCGAACGAAGGTATCGTTCCGCAGCTGTACCCGGTAGGTATAGAACTGATAATCCCCAGCCTCTCCCAGGTCCCGGGTCTCAAAGGGGGTGCCCGTAAAGGCTTCCGCCCCGATCTCCCGCTTCAGCTCCTGAAAAAACTCCCCCTGGTCCGCCGCGTCGGCCGCGACGCAGTCAATTCCGGTGATAATCACATTTGCGGTCAGGTACACATACCCGGTCAGCCCCACGGCCGCCAGGCAGAGCACCATGAGCAGGACCGCCACGACCCGCATCTTCTTGTTTCCGCCTTTCCTCGTTTTTGCTGTCAGGAAGCTTCCGAAGCTTCCGCCTCCTCCTGCTTTCCCAGGTCGTTCTCCTCCAGGATCCGCTGCATCTCCTCGATCATGTCCGCGTCCTTCAGCGAGAACTTGAATTCCACCCGGCGGGAGGCCTCCGCATCCTCGACGCCGGCAGCGTCGTAGACCAGATCCGCCCAGGATTTCCCGGTGGCTGTCAGAATCTGCTGCAGCAGCTGCTTCTGCTGCCGGTTCAGCCCCGGCATGTTCAGCACGTACAGGGCCACCTGCAGCGCCCGCTGCTGGCTCAGCTTCAGGTTGTTGTCATAGGTGCCCGTGGAATCCGTATGGCCCTCGATGATGATCTCTCCCAGGAAATCCGCGTACTCCTCACTCAGCAGTACCTCCAGGTACACCGGCACGAAGCGGTCCAGCAGCGCCTTGCCTTCCTCCTTGATCTCGGATTTTCCCGTCTCAAAGAACACCGCGCTGTCCAGCACGATGGATCCGTTCGCATCCACCTTGGCTTTCAGGTCCGCCTTCGTCAGAGCGCTGGACAGCTCCCGGATGATATTGGTCCGCACGCCCACCAGGTCGTCGATCCGCCGGGCCTGGGTTGCCAGGGCAATCTGCTGCTCCTCCAGCTTGGCGGTGGCGCTGGTCAGGGCCAGCTCCTTTTCCTCCAGCTGTGCCTGCAGCAGCGCCAGCAGCTCCTCCCGGGTCAGCAGCCTCGCGTTGGCCTCATCCAGCTCCTTCTGCTTTGTGTCCAGGGAAACCTGCAGCGTACCCAGTTCCTTTTCCTTGTCATCCAGCAGCACCTGCTGGGCCAGCAGCAGCGTCTGCTGCTCCTCCAGCTCGGCGGTCTTGGTCTCCAGCATGGTGAAATACTGATACAGGCTGTAGGTCAGGATCAGCACGAAGATCAGCAGCAGCGCCGCCATCATGTCGGAATAGGAAATCCAGGAGGCGCCCCCTCCGGTGGATCCTCTTCCCGCCCGCCTGTTGTGAATGGACTGTCGCGCCATACCGGATCAAACCTCCTCCGACAGGGCCGTCAGGGTTTCGGAGATGGCCTGCACCCGCTCGTTCAGGGACTCGGTCACCTCCCGGATTCCGGCCAGGGCGGATTCCGTCTTTTCCCGGGAGCCGGCCTCCGGAATGGCCTCCACTCTTTTGGCCAGGGCTTCCATCAGCCCGGTCAGCTCCAGGTTCTGCTTCTCCATCCTTCCCAGCAGCTCGCCGGTTCGCTTCTCAAAGTTCTCGTCCCTTCCCCGGGTTTCCCGGATTTCGGCCACATAGCCGTCGAACCGGGTCAGGATCTGATCCGTCAGCTGCCGGAGGTTCCGGGCGTCCTGTACGATGCCGCCTGCGGAGCGCAGGGTCTCCTCCGCCTGCCGGGCCGCCAGCATCTGGTTGGAGGATACCGCGTCCAGGGTATCCCCCAGGGCGTGGATCTGTCCGCCCAGCGCCCGATCCATCTCCTCCAGGAACCGGGACACGATGCGCTGCACCCCTTCAATCTGGTTCCGGGTCGCCCCGAGGATAAACCGGTCCATGGATCCCGTCACCGGATCCATCGCCCGGGTGATCGCCAGGCCTACGTTCTCCGCCAGCCGATCCGCCAGGGTCTCGTTGATCCCCTGGAGCATGTGGTTCCGGTCCTGGTTCTGGCAGATCAGCTGCACGTCGTTGTCCAGCGGCCTGGACATGGCCAGCTGGGTGAAGGAGGAAACAAAATCATCGATGGCCCGGTAGCTGGATCCCTGGGAGATCCGGTTCAGCATGTTGAAAACCAGGGAGCAGGAGATACCGGCCACCGAGGTGCCGAAGGCAAAGCGCATGCCGGAAAGCAGGTCCGGGATGCCGGAAATCAGCTGGGAGGCATCGGCGAAGTTCAGCCCGGACAAGCCCCGGGACAGGCCCATGAAGGTGCCCAGGATACCCAGGGAGGTCAGCAGGTTGGGAATCAGCTCCGCCAGGGTGGCGTTCCCGTGGGAATGGGTCACCGTATCGTCGTTGATGTAATCCTCCACATTGGTGGGCAGGCCCCGCCGGTCCAGCTGCTCCGCGTTCTGCAGGAACCGCAGCCAGGATCCCTTCATCCGTCTTCCCATGAATCCGGCTTCCTGCCAGATGGGCTTTCCCGGATCCCCCGCATGGTCCTGCAGCCTCCGGATCGCGCGCCGCAGGGCAGCGGAGGTATTCCACAACGGAATCAGGCATTTCAGAAAACCGATGGCCGTCACGACGGCAATCGCCGCATATACAATGTAATCCGCCAGATCCGGCAGGATCGCGGTCACCTTGGACAGGTCAGGCAAGGTCATGAGGGCGCCCCCTTTCATCGAATACTTTATCTTATCATAGATATTTGGAAATGTAAATGAAACATTCTCTCCCCAACTTTGTAACATTTTGGAAAACAGCATAAAAAAACCCTCCGTTTCCGGAAGGCTTGAGGCCCAGGGAGCCGATGTCCCCGTTTTTTCACCCGCTATGTGAAGCAGGCTGGTGCCCTGCCGACCGCATCTGCCGTCCCCTGGCGTCCAGGACGGGGGCATGGCATAGCGGTACTGTAGACCCGGGCTCCATTTTTCGAAATGTGGGGAAAACCGAAGGACTGTCGCGAACCCCAGGTGGATGCTTACAGTATAATGGATCTGTTGGTTTTCGTCAACCCTTTTTTTGACAAATCTGTAATCTTTGTCCGC
>CAZRLU010000132.1:0-6575 GCA_964600995.1 uncultured Oscillospiraceae bacterium
ACGGAATCTCCTATGCCGAGTACTTCGGCATGGTCGGGGCCTTCATCACCAAGTTCACCGCCGAGCTGATGCGGGACTTCGGCGCCGTCCAGAGCCCCCAGCACGCCTTTTATCTGAACCTGGGGCTGGAGAGCCTGCATGTGCGGATGGCCCGGCACTGCGAGAACGGGCAGGCCGTGGCGGAATACCTGAGCCGGCATCCGAAGGTGAAGTCGGTGCGCTACTGCGGGCTGGAAGGGGATCCCTATCATGAAAGGGCGATGAAATACCTGCCGAAGGGCTCCTGCGGCGTGGTGAGCTTCGAGCTGCAGGGCGGCCGGGAGGCGGCTTCCGCCTTCATGAACAGCCTGCGGCTGGCGGCCATCGAAACCCATGTGGCCGACGCCCGGACCTGCTGTCTGAATCCGGCCACCACCACCCACCGCCAGATGACCGACGCCCAGCTGGAGGCAGCCGGGGTGCCGGCGGGCCTGGTCCGCATGAGCTGCGGGCTGGAGAGCAGCGCGGACCTGATCGCGGACATTGCCCAGGCGCTGGAGAAGTGCTGAGGCCGGAAGCCGAAGCACAGAATGAAGGAGACGGCCTATGCCCATCAAGATTCCGAATCACCTGCCGGCGGTGGACGTGCTGCAGCAGGAAAACATCTTCGTCATGACCCAGAACCGGGCCATGAGCCAGGACATCCGGCCCCTGCGGATCCTGCTGGTGAACCTGATGCCCAAAAAGATCCAGACGGAGGTGCAGTTCTCCCGGCTGCTGGGGAATACGGCGCTGCAGATTGAGCTGGAGCTGGCGGCGCCGGCCAGCCACACCTCCGCCAACACGCCGCCGGAGCATCTGCAGGCCTTCTACAAATCCTTTGACGAGGTGATGGACCGGAACTATGACGGCTGCATCATCACCGGAGCGCCGGTGGAGCACCTGCCCTTTGCGGAGGTGGACTACTGGGAGGAGCTTTGCGCCCTGATGGACTGGACGAAGGAGCATGTGCATTCCACCTTCCACATCTGCTGGGGCGCCCAGGCCGGGCTGTATCATCATTACGGCATTCCGAAGCGGGATCTGCCGGAGAAGCTCTTCGGGGTTTTCCCCCATCAGGTGGAATATAAAAAGAGCATTCTGTTCCGGGGCTTTGACGACGAGTTCGAGGTGCCCCACTCCCGGCACACCACCGTGGACCGGGCGGATGTGGAGGCCCGGCCGGAGCTGCAGATCCTGGCCTCCTCGCCCCAGGCGGGGGTTTATGCGGTCTATGCCCGGAAGTACAAGCAGTTTTTCGTGACGGGGCATTCGGAATACGATCCGGACACCCTGGCCCAGGAGTATTTCCGGGATCTGGGGGCGGGAAAGCCCATCCACGTGCCGGAGAACTATTTCCCCGGGGACGACCCGAAGCAGCCGCCCAAGGTGCGGTGGCGGGCCCATGCCAATCTGCTTTTCTGCAACTGGCTGAACTATTTTGTGTATCAGACGACGCCCTACGATCTGAACCGGCCCCGGGAGGGGACGGAGCAGACGGCCTAGGCGGCACGCGCCGGGCTGGCGCCGGTCCGGAGAGGACGGCGCGGGCGCGGCGCTTTTTCATTCCGCAGGAAAGGAGGCGGGAGACGGATGGACGAGATGCTGATCCGGAAAGCCCAGGGGGGCGATCCGGAGGCCTTCGAAATGCTGATGGCCGGGCTGGAAGGCCTGGTATGGCGGGTCTGCTGGCACTATACCGGGAACCGGGAGAGCGCCTCGGACTGCGGCCAGGAGACCATGATCCGGGTCTGGCGCCGGCTGGGGGACTTCCGGGGAGAATGCGCCTTCGAAAGCTGGGTCTACCGGATTGCCGCCAACTGCTGCCTGGACTGGCTGCGGAAGGCGGGACGGAGAAGGGAGGACTCCCTGGAGGAGCTGGGCGAAAGGGGCGTCGACCCGGCGGATCCTTCTCCGGGCACCGAGGAGGAAGCGCTGCGGAGGGATGAGCACGCCCGCCTCCGGAGCGCCATCGCCGGCCTGCCGGAGGACCAGCGGGACGCCCTGGTGCTGACCCAGCTGGAGGGAAAGAGCTACGGGGAGACCGCGGCGATGCTGTCGGTCTCCGAGGGCACGGTGAAGAGCCGGGTGAGCCGGGCCCGGGAAAGGCTGCGGGAAATTTTCGCCCGGGAGGAACAAAAGTCGCCGGAGAACGTCCAACCGGACGGGAGGACGGAGAAGGAGCGCCGGGAGCGGAAACGGAAAGGAGGGGGCGCGCCGTGAGGGAGCAGAACAGGGAAGAGCGGACGGAGCAATCCCTTCAGGCGGAGCTGGACCGGATGGCGGCGGAGACGCCGGAGGTGCCGGAGAGCTTCCGGCAGGACTGGCGGGAGGCCGTGCGCGCCGAGGCGGCGAAGCGGGCTCCGGGGAATGCCGGAGGGGCGGAAGCCGCGATCGGAACCGACCCGGAGCGGACCGGGGGAAAGACGGAGAATGAAAGCCGGGGCGGGAAGCCGACCCCGAGGCGGATCCTGCCCTGGCGGCGGGCGATGGGCACCGCGGCGGCCGCGGCGATCCTGCTGGGCGGGATCCTGGCGGGCCGGGATGTGGCAGGCCTGACCCGGAGGGCGGCGGCGCCCGCGACGGGTTCCGGCGCCATGACGGTTTCGGAGGAAGTAAGCAGCGACGCCGTGAACGGCCTGGCCCCGGCGCTTGTGGAGAAATCCCTCCGGGCGGAGAAGACCGCGGCGAAGGAAGAGGCCCGGGATCAGGCGGCGCCGGAGCCTGCGGAGGAGACCGCTGCGGAAATAACAGCGGCGGAGGCCGCGGTGGAGGCCGTCCCGGAGGAGACCGTGAACATGGCCGCGATGGAGACGGCGGAGGAGGCAGCCCCGGAGGAGGCCGTGAGCATGGCCGCTGTGGAAATGACGGCGGAGGAAGCCGCGGATATGGCTATGACGGCTGCGGAGGAAGCCCTGGATACGGCTCCGGCGGCGCCGGGGGAACCCGACGGAAAAGCGGCGGAAGCCGCGACGGCCGGAGCCCGGGCGACGGAGCAGCCGGACAGGGATGCGGCGAAGCTGCTCCCGGACGGGGGAGCAACGGCGGAACCGATGGAAAACCGGACGGGGCTCTGGGCCGGAATCGGGCTGATGCTGCTGGGCGCCGGGCTGGGGGCGGCCGCCCTGATCCGGAAGAGAAGGTAAGGCGCGCCGGGTTCCCGGAACCTTCGGAGCTCCGGCCCTGGAGCGGAAAAAGGATCCGGGGGGAAGCCGGAAAGAAAAACAACGGGAGAACAGAAAGAGCCAGGCTGCCGGATTGCTTTCGGAGGGAAATCGTGATATCCTACCGAAAACCTGCCGAAGAAGCGCCCGAAAAGGAGGAACAGGGATGAATCAGATTCAGATGATCGCCATGCGGATCGCGGACCTGCGGGATATTCTGGGGCTGAGCCAGGAGGAAGTGGCGGAGCGGAGCCAGATTTCCCTGGAGGATTACCAGGCCTACGAGCGGGGAGAGAAGGATTTTTCCTTTTCCAATCTGTTCAACATCGCCGAAACCCTGGGCGTGGACATCTCCGATCTGCTGACGGGGGAGAGCCCCAAGCTCCGGGGCTATATCCTGACCCGGAACGGAAAGGGCCTGGTGTTTGACCGGCGGAAGCAGTACCATTATCAGCATCTGGCCTACAACTTTTCCCGGAAGCTGGCGGAGCCCTTCATCGTGACGGTGGAGAAGGACCAGCCCGGCGTGGTCAAGCAGGCCCACAGCCATGAGGGCCAGGAGTTTGACTATGTGCTGGAGGGCTATCTGCGAATTATTCTGGGAGGAAACGAACTGCTGCTGGCCCCCGGGGACAGCGTGTATTACGATTCCTCCCTGCCTCATGTGATGTACGCCCCGGAGGGAGACTGCCGCTTCATCGCGGTGGTCATCAAAACCAGCGTGAATGACTGAGCGGAATCATTCGCAGAAAGAAGGGTATGCCTATGCAGCCGTTATATAAGGAATATGTGGACGTGGAAGGAGATTTCCTCAGCTATGAGGATTTCAACAAAAACTTCCGGCTGAAAAAGGTGGAGGGCTTCAACTTCGCCTATGACGTGGTGGACCGTTACGGCCGGGAGGATCCGGAGCGGCCGGCCCTTTTGTGGACGGACCCGGAGGGGGACGTGGTGCGGTATGACTTCCGGCGGATGATGCTGGACAGCAACAAGGCCGCCAACTACTTCCGCTCCCTGGGAATCCGGAAGGGCGACGTGGTGATGGTGATCCTGAAGCGGCACCACGAGTTCTGGCCCATCCTGATGGGCCTGCACAAGATCGGCGCCATCGCCGTGCCGGCGACTCATCTGCTGACCGCCAAGGACATCCGGTACCGGGTGCAGTCGGCGGAGATCAGCGCCATCATCACCACGGAGCATACCACGGTGGTGGCGGACGCGGTGCTGGAGGCGGCGCCGGACTGCCCGACGCTGAAGCATCTGATCCTGGTGCGGTCGGAGCGGGAGGGCTTCGAGAGCTATGACCGGGGCTTTGCCGCGGCCTCCGACGTCTGGGAGAAGCCCACCGGGGAGGACCTGGCCTGCGACCGGGACATCATGCTGGTGTATTTCACCTCCGGCACCACCGGCCAGCCCAAGATGGTGGCCCATGACTTCTATTATCCCCTGGGCCACATCCTGACGGGGGTGTACTGGCTGCAGGTGGAGGACGGCGGGCTGCATCTGACGGTCTCCGAAACCGGATGGGCCAAGTCGGTCTGGGGCAAGCTGTACGGCCAGTGGCTGGGCGGCAGCTGCGTCTTCGTCTATGACTTTGACAAGTTCAGGGGCGCGGAGATCCTGGGGATGATCGAGAAGTTCGGCATCACCACCTACTGCTCCCCGCCCACCATGTATCGCTTCATCCTGCAGGAGGACCTCTCGAAATACAACCTGTCCAGCCTGCATCACTGCTCGGTGGCCGGGGAACCCCTGAGCCCGGAGATCGCCGAGGACTGGAAGCGGCAGACGGGCATCGAGCTGCATGAATGCTTCGGCCAGACGGAGCTGGTGCCCACGCTGGTGACCTTCCCCTGGATGAAGGTGGTGCAGGGCTCCATGGGCAAGCCGGCGCCCCTGTTTGACGTGGACATCGTGGACGCGGAGGGCAACTCCTGCCCGGCGGGCACCACCGGCGAAATTGTAGTGCGGGTACACCACGGCAAGCCCTACGGGATGTTTGCGGGGTATTACCGGCATCCGGAGATGACGGAGGAAGCCCTGGCGGGAAATGTGTATCACACCCAGGACCTGGCCTGGAAGGATGAGTGGGGCTACTACTGGTACGTGGGCCGGGCGGACGACGTGATCAAGAGCAGCGGCTACCGGATCGGGCCCTTCGAGGTGGAGAGCGCGCTGCTGGAGCATCCGGCGGTGCTGGAATGCGCCATCACCGGTGTGCCGGATCCCCTGCGGGGCCAGATCGTGAAGGCCACGGTGGTGCTGAAGCCCGGATACGAGGAAAGCGACGAGATGGTGAAGGCGCTACAGGACCATGTGAAGCACCTGACGGCTCCCTACAAATATCCCCGGAAGGTGGAATTCGTGAAGGAGCTGCCCAAGACCATCTCGGGCAAGGTGCGGCGCTTCGAAATCCGGAACCGGGACAGCAAGTAAAAAAGGCAGAGGCAAAGCAAGGCAAAGCGAATGAACCTGACGGAAAACACAGCCATCGTGCTGCGCCATGTGAACTACCGGGACAACGACCGGATGGTGACCCTCTTCAGCCCCTCCCGAGGGCGGATCGACGCGGTCATCCGGAACTGCAGAAAGCCGAAATCCCACAATCTGAACGCCGGAGAGCTCTTTGCCCTGGGGGACTACATGCTCTTTGAATCCCAGGGGCGGGCGACGGTGACCTCGGTTTCCCTGATCGAAACCTTCTATACCCTGCGGCAGGACTACGAGCGTCTGACCTGCGGCACCTATCTGCTGAGCCTGACGGAGGCGGTGGTGGAGCCGGAGCAGGAGCGGCGGGAGCTGTTCATGCTGCTGCTGCACACCTTGAGCCGCCTGGCCTTCTCGGATCAGCCCTGGCGGCCGCTCCTGGCGGGCTTCCTGCTGCACTTCGCGGCCTGCGAGGGTTTCAAGCCCCGGCTGAACCACTGCGTGCACTGCGGGAAGCGTATGGAGGAAACGGGCCCCTTCTTCTTCGACACGGAGGCGGGAGGCCTGTGCTGCGGGGAATGCCGGGAGGAGCTGAGCCGGGAGACGGAGCCGGGCGGGAAGCTGCCGGAGCCCCTGGGGTTCCAGCAGGTCCGCTGGATGCGGGAGGCCCTGACGAAGGGATCCGCCTCCTGGACGGATTCCCCCGGAAGCCAGGCGCCCTTCGCCCTGCTGCGGAGATACACCGAAGGCCGGCTGGGAAGAAAAATCCGCAGCGGGACGCTGCTGCCGGAATAGGAAAGGGCCGGCCCGGAGGAATATTTTCCCGAAAGAAAAACAGAATGAAAATGAACCCGCCGCCGGAGCAAAAAAAGCTTGCAAAGGGCGGCGGGTTCTGATATAATCCCCAATTGGCACATCCTTGCGCTGCAGGATAAGCAGCGCCATATGTCCGTGAGGAGGTGAAAG
>CAZRLU010000133.1:0-6564 GCA_964600995.1 uncultured Oscillospiraceae bacterium
ATGCTGATCCATGCCTACAACGACCTGAAGTTCGCCGGCAGCATGACCGTGCCCATGCAGATGGACGCGCTGCCGGAGGACAAGCTTCCCTCCGCCTGCATCGGCTGCGGCGCCTGCGCGGCCATCTGTCCCCAGAAGATCGATATTCCCGCCGCCATGAGGGAGTTTGCAGACAAGCTTGCCTCCATGCCCAGCTGGGCGGAGATGTGCCGCCAGCGGGAGGAGGCGGCCAGAAAGCTGAAGGAGCAGGGCTGAGGAAGAAAGCCCGTTCCGCTCCCCCTTCGGCCTCCGGAGATTTCATCCCTTTGATTTGCAGGATCCGTCTTGAAAAAAGCGGATCCTTTTTATATACTTATGTTACTGTGATGAGCAGAATATCTTTGATCAGGAGTTCAAGATGAATAAGCGGAAAATCGGGTTGACACTTCTCACGGTCCTGATGCTGATCATGACGCTGCCGGGGGCGGCCCGGGCGGCCAAGCGGCAGAAGAAGGAGCCGGAATTCAAGCCACAGACCTTTGAGCACCATTACCAGCTCCAGCCGGACAGCCATGAGGCCACGGATACGGAAGGCGGATACCGGCATTACATCTGCAAGGACTGCGGGGATGAATACGACTATACCACCGATCCCCTCGTTTATACCGTGAACCCGAAGACCGGCGAACCGGTAACGCAGCAGGGCGCCTTCAACCCTCTCCTCCCCAGCTGGGAGCATATTCCCGACGGGGAGCCCCAGGTTTTCTGGTCCAAGGCGGACAAGGAATGGCGCTGCTATCTGTACGGATCCCATGACGATACCGGCATCGGCTACTGCGGCATGAATTATCGTCTCTATTCCGCGCCGGTGTACGATCTGAGCGACTGGCGCTTCGAGGGCGTTGTGCTGGACATCTCTGAGCACGCCACCTCCGGCACCACTGTCGGCCTCTTCGCGCCGGACTGCGCCTATGATGTCACCACCGATCTGTATTACATGATTTCCAATGAATTCAACGCCTATTCCGTACTCCGGGCCTCGGACAATCCCGCGGGCCCCTGGAAGGAGGACGAGGCGCTCTGGAAGATCTCCGTCAAGGCGGCATATGATCCTTCCATCTATATCGAGAACGGCACCATCTATATCGCCGGCTCCAGCATGAAACCCTATTACAATACCTTCCCGGAAGTGGAAGCCATGGTGGCGGCGGACGGCTACAGCAGCGGCATGAGCCATATCGGCGTGCTGTTTCAGCTGAAGGAGGATCTCTCCGACGGGGATGGGATCGAGGCCATCAGCTGGCTCCCGAACGACGCGCGGAATTATCTGCCGATCTACGAGGGTCCTTCCCTGACCGGATATGTGGAGGAGCTGGGCGTCTACGTCTACCTGTATGTCAGCTATGACGTGGATTCCGACGGCACCTGGTACAATTCCTCCATCGGCTGGCTGTGGACGGATGACCTGATGAACGGCACCTGGCATTTCGGTGAGAACGGCGTGGAGGAAACCTATACGGATCCCGGCTATGTGATCAGCGGCAACCACGGCAACATCGTTTCGGATACCAGCGGACGCTACGTCCGGGATCCGGAGAGCGGAAAAATGATCTTTACTGAGTTCCCGTCCTATGCCCACGGCAACAACCACGGCGGCATCGCAAAGATCAACGGAAAGTGGTATTTCTTCGGCCACCGTCAGACCAACGCCCACACCAGCTCCCGCCAGGCCGTGGCAGGGGAGATCCGGGTTTACAAGGACGGGGAAACCCCGGTCATGGAGCCCATGGAATTCACCTCCTCCGGCATCGCCGGCTCCATGAGTGCCTTTGAAGTCATTCCGGCGGACCGGGCCTGCGTGCTGCTGGAGGCCGCCGATCATCAGGCGCCTTCCATGGAGAGGAACAACATCCATTCGGACTGCGTGGCGAATACGCCCTATATCCTGGCAACCCGGGACGAAAACGCGACCCACGCCACCAGCATCTGCAACCTGAAAAACGGCAGCATCGCGGGCTATAAATACCTTGACTTCGGGACGGAGAGCGCCCCGTGCACCGTCTCGCTGCTGCTGACCGCCGGGGAGAATCCCGGGAAAGCCTCCGCGGAGGTATGGCTGGACGCTCCCACGGCCGAAGCGGGTGGCACAAAGCTCGGCGCGGTGGCCTTTGATGCCGGCGTATTGGACAGCGCGGCGGAAAAGGAAACCTCCGGAGAAGGCACCGTCTGGTCCTGGGTCAGCGGTCAGATGGATGCGCCGGTTTCCGGCGTTCACGCCCTGTATTTCGTCTTCACCTCCGATTCGGCGGAAACTCTCTGCAGCTTTGACCAGTTCATGTTCACAAAGTAATCCCGCGCAGCAAAAAACGCCCGGCCTGATCCTCCCGATCAGGCCGGGTTTGCTTTATGCTTTTATTCCTCTGTCTTCAGGGCCGCCACCATGTCGATGGTCCGGTTCTTCCGGGAGATCATCAGCCCCACCGTCAGGGATACACCGAAGGTCAGCAGCACGCTGACAAGCCAGGTTGCGGGGCCCAGCGCCAGCTTCAGCTCGTATTCCGAGGCCAGGGCCGTCAGCAGATACTGCAGGATGCCCACCCCGGCGGGAATGCCGATCAGCACGCCGATCAGCGTCAGCCACATGTTCTGGCTGATCAGCAGCCGCCCGATCCGGGAGTCTTTGAAGCCCACCACCTTCAGCGTGGCCATCTCCCGGTAGCGCTCCGTATAGCTCATGATGCCCAGGTTGTACAGCACCACGATCCCCAGCACCACCGCGGCGATCACCAGCAGCCAGATCATCTTGTTCATCAGATCCATGAAGGTGTCGAAGGAATCCATGATGGACTTTTTCGACTGGGTGCTCTGGATGCGGCTGTCGGCGGGAATGTCCTCCCGGTCGGTAAAGAGGATGCCCGGCGTATGGGGGATGCCGGCCTTCTCCGCGAAGGCCGCCGTCATGACGACGCTCTCCGTCATGGAATTCAGGATGCCGGCCACGGGAACCGTGTATTTCTCCTCGCTGTCATAGGGGGAGAAGGTCAGGCTGTCCCCCGCCTTCAGATGATACGCCCGGGCGATCCGGCCGCAGAGATAGGCGCCCTCGTCCGACAGGGAAACGATCTTCATGTCCGGATCCACAAACCGGACCTTGTCCCGGGTGATGCCGTAGATCTCAAGGCTGTACCCCTTGTCGCCGATCTGGATGGCCCGCTGGGCACACCAGTCCCCTTCCAGCTCCTCCGCCAGGGCGGAGGCCTCCTCCCGGGTGATGTTTTCCGTATCCAGATATACCCGGGTGCGGTAGTTGATGGCCTGGCCGTAGTTGATATCCAGGAAGGCGTCCATCGTGTCCTTCATGCCCATGCCGCCCACCAGCAGGATCATGCAGCCGGCGACGCCGAAGAGGGTCATGAAGCTTCTGGACTTGTGGCGCAGGCAGTCCCGCAGGTTCCACTTGGTGCTGAAGGACAGGGCCTTGAAGGCCTTTGTCTCCTCCACCCGCAGATGCTTCATCCGCTTCGGCACATAGGGCCGCAGCGCGTCCGCGGCGGTTCCCTCCAGCATTTTCCGCACAGAAAGGAACCCGATGACCGTCAGGAACAGATTGATCAGCAGGATCGTGATCCAGGTGAAGGCCGGAGCGTACAGGGGCCAGGCCGGCAGGTCAATGTAGGTGGCCATGGCCCCGTCCGGGCTCAGAATGAACCGGCCCAGGCCGTAGCCGACGGCCACGCCCAGCAGGGAGCCCGTCAGGCCGATGATCAGGGCATAGGAGGTATAGTGGCGCAGGATCCGCCGGTCCCGGAAGCCCAGGGCCTTCAGGGTGCCGATCTGGGTTTTCTCGCTGGCGGTGATCCGGTGCATGGTGGTCACCATGGTCAGGATCGCGATGGCCAGGAACAGCACCGGCAGGACGGAACCCATGGTGATGCCCTCCTCCACCTCGCCCCGGGCCCCCGCCCAGGAAACGGTTTCATCCCGGTCCAGGATCAGGCGGGTGGCGCCCAGGGCTTCATCCGCCTTCTCCACGAAACTGGCCTTGTCCAGGCCGGATTTCACGTTGATCTGATGATACAGGGAGGAGCCCAGGAAAGCCTTGTACAGCGCCGGGATGGCGTTGTCCAGCATCACGGGGGAAATATAGGCGAAGCCATAGGAGGTATAGTCCGGCATCATCTGGGTTTCATCCGGCACGCAGATCAGATATTCGCCGGATTTGATCAACCCCTTCACCGTGCCGCTCAGGGAGAGGGTCTGATAGGTCAGGGTCAGCGGATCCCCGATGTGAACGTCATTAGCCTCCGCGTAGGAGTCCGAGAGCCAGATCCCCTCCGGATCCGTGTCGCTGTAGGGCTCCCCCGCCGTCAGCAGGATGCCGGACACCTGCATGTTGGTGCTGACCGTCAGGGCCAGGATGTCCGTGCTGTCCTTCACCCCGGTGTTGATGGACAGATACCGGGTGGCGTCCTCCACCCCGTCGATGGCCTTGATCTTCTCCATATCCTCCCCGGTGAAGCCCCGTTCGGAAAAGATCCGGAAATCGGCGAAGCCCGTGGCCTCGAAGATTTCCCGGGTGCTGACGTCCAGGGAATACCATTCGATGTTGAAGCCCAGGAAAACCCCGACGCCCAGGGCGATCATGATGACCATGGAGATGAACTGGGCCTTGTAGCGCCAGAGGGTGCGGAACATTTTTTTAAGCAGCATCACCAGTCCACCTCTTCCACAGACAGGGGCGCCGCCTGCGCCTCGCAGGACTGGATCCGGCCGTTCTTCACCCGGACCACCACGTCCGCCATCTTCGCGATATTCTGGTTATGGGTGACGATGATGATGGTCTTGCCCATGTCCCGGGCCATGGAAAGCAGCAGCTTCAGCACCATGACGCCGGTCTCGGAATCCAGGGCGCCGGTGGGCTCGTCACACAGGAGAATGTGGGGGTTCTTGGCCAGGGCCCGGGCGATGGAAACCCGCTGCTGCTCGCCGCCGGAAAGCTCCGAGGGAAAGTTGTGCCGGTGATCCTCCAGCCCCACAGCCCGCAGCATCTCATGGCTGGACAGAGGATCCGGGGCGATCTCCTTGACCAGGGCCACGTTCTCAATCACGGTCAGGGTGGGAATCAGGTTGTAGCTCTGGAACACAAAGCCCACAGAAGCCGCCCGGTATTCCGCCAGCTCATTGGGCGTCAGGGTGGAGATATCCTTTCCCTTCACCAGGATCGTCCCCTCAGTGGGGCTGTCCAGCCCGCCCAGCAGGTTCAGCAGCGTGCTTTTCCCGGCGCCGCTGGGGCCCAGAATCACGATGAATTTTCCCTCCTCCAGGGACAGGTTCACATGATCCAGCGCCCGCTGCTCATGTTCCCCGTTCCGGTATACCCTGGAAACATCCTTGAATTCCACAATCGCCATACCCTAAAACCTCTTTTCCGCCTCATTGCTGTTAGCTTGTGCTAACAGTCGTAGTTTATCACTGAAAGTTAGGTATGTCAAACCATTTGGCGTCAAACGCTGTATGCCGGGTTTTCATGCCGGAATGAAATTTCCCATTCGTGAAAAAAAGCCCGGAAGGCAGACATTCCCGCACAAAACAGGTATAATGCATCCGGAAGGATGCTTCCGGGCATTCCCTTTCCAAACAAGTTCCCGGCCGCGTCCGGCCGCGTCTTCCGGGAGGAGAACGCCGGGCCGGCCGCCAGGAATCCCAAATCCGCTAAAGTCTGAAAGGACCGCCTATGCAGAAGAAAAGAATCCTGATCATTTATACCGGAGGCACCATCGGCATGACCCGGACGGAGCATGGCTATGCCCCCCAGAAGGAGGCGTTCCATGCCCTGCTCCGGCAGATTCCGGAGCTCTATGATCCCGCCATGCCGGAGTGGGACATCGTGGACATGGACCCCCTGCTGGATTCCTCCAACATCACGGTGCTGGAATGGAACGCCATCGGGGAAATGATTTTCCGCCATTATCCGCGCTATGACGGCTTTGTGGTGCTCCATGGAACGGACACCATGGCCTATACGGCCTCAGCCCTGTCCTTCATGCTGCGGAAGAACAACAAGCCGGTCATCCTGACCGGCTCCCAGATTCCTCTGTGCGAGCTGCGCAACGATGCCCGGGACAACCTGATCACCGCGCTGCTGATCGCCGCCGACAATCTGGTGCATGAAGTCTGCCTGTACTTCGGGGGAAAGCTGCTCCGGGGAAACCGGGCCATCAAGTATTCCGCCGACGATCTGATCGCCTTTGAATCCCCCAATTACCCGCCCCTGGCCGAGGCCGGCATCGAGATCCGGTACAACCATGCCGCGCTGCTGCCGGCCTGCGACGGCGTCTTCTCCGTCCAGCCCCTGGCAAACGTGCCCATCGGCGTGATCAAGGTCTTTCCCGGCATCCAGTTCGAGCTCTTCGACTCCATCATGACGGAAAGGCTGAAGGGCATCGTCATCGAGACCTTCGGCGCGGGAAACATCCCGCGGCATGCGGATTCCCTGCTCCCCATCATCCGCAAGGCCAGCGACAACGGAACCCTGATCATCGTCTGCTCCCAGTGCCCCCACGGCACGGTCTCCCTCGGCGCCTA
>CAZRLU010000134.1:0-1543 GCA_964600995.1 uncultured Oscillospiraceae bacterium
GGAACGATTACATGCAGGACGTGCTGGAGCTGGTCATGGATCCGGAAACCGGCGCCCAGCCCAAGCTGCGCATGATGTTCAGGATGGATTGACCGTTTCGAACACGGTTTCGTGGGGCTCCAGGCACAGCTGCACCTCTCCCTCCGGCAGGGAGACGGTCACCCGGGCCGGCTCCTCCCGGTTGTTCATCACCACCAGGGTGCGCTGGGACGGGAACCAGGCGCATTCCGCCATCGGGTCGTCGGTAATACCGGCGGCCCTTCCTTCTGCCCCCGTGAGATGCAGCAGCAGCTCCAGCAGCATCCGGGCCGCGGCGGGGCTGTAGGCAAAGCCGCCCAGATAGACCGCCTTACCCTTGCCGAAAAACCGCAGCGTCAGGGCGGGAAGGCCGTCCTTCTCCCGCAGCACCCGGGTGTCGGGGGCGGTGAGGCGGATGCCGGCGGTGGCCCCCAGGGCCTCCTCCGCCACGAAGAAGGGCGCATCCGCCTCGGTTTCCCAGGCCCAGGGCATATGGCAGGCATAGGCGCCGTCATCCTGATCCACCCCCAGCACATGGGCCAGGGCGAAGCGGGTGTCGCCGCCGGGCACGGCGGCGGGCTCTCCCGCGCCGATGAGGCTGCCGCCCTCCCAGACGAAGCGGGTGACCTCCGCCACCAGCTCCGGATCCTTCCACGCGTCGCCTCCGCTCCAGGCGTCCCCCGCCCTTCCGGCGTTGATCAGCACGTCAACCCCCGCCAGGGCGCCTTTTTTTACGTCCTCAAAGCTGAGGAAGCGCACCTTCACCGGCAGGCCGGAGAGGGCTTCGTTCAGATGAATCAGAATGTTTCCGTCGGTTTCATGGAAGTGGCCGGACAGGGTCCAGGAGCGCAGGCTTCCCCAGGTGTGAAGCACGCCCACGGTGACGGGCAGCACGGCGGGCGCCTCCGTCCCGTGAAGGGCCTTCAGCCGGCGGAAGACGACCGCCATCCGCTCGATGGCGTCGTTGAAGGCCGGCTGGCCCACCGTCAGATGCAGATAGCCCCCCAGGCCGATCCGGTCCACGGTCTGCCGGGCCAGGGCCCGACGCACATGGAGCCAGTAGTCCACCGCGTCCTTCTCCGGATGCCCGCCCTCCATGAAGGTAGGCAGGCCGCCCAGGCCCACCGGGAAGAGATAGGGATGGAACCGCAGCTCATGCACCGGCACCTCCGCTCCGGCGCACAGCCGGCACTCGAAGCCGGAGAAGACGCACTTGATGAGCCCGTCGAAGCCCACGGAGGCAAAATATTTCCCGTAGGGTTCCATGCCCACCCAGCTGTCGTCATAGAAGACATAGGCCTGCTTGCCGTAGGCGTGAATGATGTCCACCAGAACCTTCGCCTTTTCCGCCACGAAGCGCTGGATGAAATCCATATAGTCCCGCTTGGCGGCGGTGGGCGGCCGGTGGGTGGCCTGCAGCCGGCCCGCGTTGATGAAATCCTCCGCCGTCAGGGCGTAGCCGTATTCCTTTTCAAAGGCCTTCAGGGCCGCGGGGCTGACGGTGAAATCATAGCTGGCCCAGTCC
>CAZRLU010000134.1:1553-6536 GCA_964600995.1 uncultured Oscillospiraceae bacterium
GGTGCGGCGGCGGAGATCGCTGCCGAAGATCCAGACGAAGTTGTAGAAGAGGGAGGTCAGCCGTACCACGTTGGTGTCCGGATTGTTCTCACACCAGTTTTTCAGCCAGCCCTGCAGGTATTCCCAGGCCTCGGGATGCCGGGGATCCAGCTGGCGCAGGTGCTCGCTGGTCCAGTGGTTGGTGGTGTGGTTGTACATGTTGATCTCTTCCCAGATGCGCCAGGCCAGGAAGGAAACCGTATACCGGTGCCAGGGGGCGCAGCCCCGCAGGGTCACCTTTCCCTCTTTGTATTCCCAGGCGGAACGGTCCAGCAGAGTTCCGGCCGTCCGGTCCCACACCTGCCACCAGGCCAGGGCCTCCGGGGAATCATTGACCTGGAACTGCTCAGTGAAGAAGCCCTTCAGGGGGTCGATCTCCAGGGTGTCCGAAAGGGCAAGCCGGGGCTCCGAGCAGAGGAAGCACTGCTGCTGGGCGTCGGGATGGGCCTGGGCAAAGGCGTTGTGCTCCCGGATGATGCAGATGGTGGAATAGATCCGGTACCCCGCCTCCACGATTTCCGGGGAGAGCTTCGTGCCGTCGGAATCCCGGATCACGTCCGCTCCCCACTTCCTTGCCATCTCCAGCGTCAGCTGCTCATAACCCGCTTCCCCGGGAAGGGTAAAATCCCCCTGATGATCATTCCGCATGGCTCCGCCCTCCTATGTGATTTGATTGTTCTCCCTGACAGCATTTATAGCACACCGGCGACCGACGGTCAAGCCCCTTGGGCTCCTTCCCGGCCCGGTTTCCCCTTGTGTTTCCGGGGCTGCTGACATATAATGACGCCGTCGGCCGGAAGGCCGCCGCAGCCGCGAAAGAGAGAGAGGAAAAAAGGTGAGGGACGATCTGAAGCTGGCCCTGGCATGCGCCGGGAAATACGCCTGGCGCTATGCGCTGGGCATCGCCGCGCTGTTTCTCGTGGACCGGATCAATGCCCGGGTGCCCCTGCTCTCCGGGGAGCTGACCGACGGGCTGGCCCAGGGGCTGCTGGACATGGGGGGCGTATGGAACATCGCCCTGCGGCTGATGGGGATGGGCGCCCTGATCATGCTGGGCCGCTTCGGCTGGCGCTTCTTCATCTTCGGGTCTGCCCGGCTCATTGAGCGGGATCTGCGGGCCCGGCTCTTCGCCCACCTGGAAACCCTGTCCATGTCCTGGTACAACGAGCACAAAACCGGGGATCTGATGGCCCGCTTCACCAACGACCTGGGGGCCGTGCGGCAGCTGATGGGCATGACCGTCATCTCCGCCTTCGACGCCACGGTGATGCTGGTGCTGGTGATGGGCAGCATGATCCGCTTCGTTTCCCTGAAGCTGACGCTGATCGCGGTGGTGCCGCTGATCATCATTCTCTTCGGGGATTTCTGGTTCGGCAAGGTGATGCACCGCCGCTTCCTGGCCCGGCAGGAGGCCTTCTCCGCCCTGACAGACCAGGCCCAGGAGGCGGTCTCCGGCATCCGGGTCATCAAGGCCTTCGTGCAGGAGCGGCAGGAGCTGGCCGCCTTCGCCCGGGCCAACGCCAACGCCCGGGAGAAGAACTTGGCCGTGGTGCGGCTGATGGCCACGGTGATGCCCCTGCTGGACCTGATCGTGGGCCTTTCCCTGCTGCTGACGCTGATCTTCGGCGGGCGCATGGCCATCCTGGGGGAGATCACCCTGGGGCAGTTCGTCGCCTTCAACAGCTATGTGGCCATGCTGGTGTGGCCCATGATCGCCGTGGGGGAGAGCGTTTCCAACTTCTCCCAGGGCACCGCCTCCCTCCGCCGGATCCGGACCATCCTGGAGGAGGAGCCGGAGATCCGGGAGGAGGGGGATCCCTCCGTCACCGCCCTGCGGGGAGACATCGTTTTCGACCACCTGAGCTTCTCCTATCCCGGAACCCCCGCCTCCCATCCCACCCTTTCGGACATCAGCGTCCGGGTGGCCCGGGGAGAAACCCTGGCAGTAGTGGGGCGGACCGGCAGCGGAAAGACCACCCTGATGAACCTGCTGATGCGGCTGTGGGAGCCGGAGCGGCCGGAAATGATCCGGCTGGACGGGCATCCTCTGCGGGAGGTGCCCCTGGCGGTGCTGCACCGGGACATCGCCTGTGTGCCCCAGGATTCCTTCCTCTTTTCGGACACCATTGAAAGCAACATCGCCTTCGGGGCGGAAAACGCGGATTCCGCCGCGGTCCGGGCCGCGGCGGAGGCGGCGGATGTCCATGACAACATCATGAGCTTCCCCGACGGATACGCAACCATGCTGGGCGAGCGGGGCGTCACCGTCTCCGGCGGCCAGAAGCAGCGCATCGCCATCGCCCGGGCCCTGATGAAGGACGCTCCGGTGCTGATTCTGGACGATTCCCTGTCCGCCGTGGACACGGATACGGAGGAGCGGATCCTGGCCCGGCTGAAGGAGCTGCGCCGGGGAAAGACCACCCTGATCGTGGCTCACCGGATCTCCACCATCCAGCACGCCGACCATATCCTGGTGCTGGAGGACGGCCGCCGGGCGGAGTTCGGCACCCATGAGGAGCTGATGCGCCAGGGCGGCCTGTACAGCTCCATGTACGCCCGGCAGCAGCTGGAACGGCAGCTGCAGGAGGAGGCCCCGGAAGCCGGGGCCTCCGGGGTGCATCCGGCGGAAGGGAGGGATCCGGCATGACCCTCCGGGAAAGATTCATGAACCTGTTCCGTCCTCAGGATGAGGACCGGCAGGATATCCGGTATCACGGGCGGCCCATGGCCCGGCTGATGGGCTTCCTGAAGCCCCACCGGAAGGCCTTCCTGCTGAGCCTGGCCCTGGTGCTGCTGATCACGGGGCTGGAGCTGGTGCGCCCCATGATCATCGGAAGCGCCATTGACCGCTACATCACCGGGGAAACCGCCGAGACCGTCCTGGCTTCCGGCCGGGAGCACTGGGAGGCCGGGGAGGAAGCCGGCTTCCGGTTTGACGGGGTGCTGCGGGCCGCGGGGCTGTATCTGGGCTGCCTGCTGCTTCTGATGCTGTGCAACCGGGCCCAGACCCTGATGCTGCAGAAGATCGGCCAGAGCATCGTCTTCGAGATGCGGAACCAGCTGTTCCGCCATGTGGAAAGGCTGACCCTGCGGTTCTTCGACGTAACCCCCGTGGGCAAGATCGTGACCCGGCTGACCAACGACGTGGAGGCCATCAACGAGGTCTTCTCCAACATCCTGGCCCGGCTCTTCCGGAACGTGGTGAAAATGATCGGCCTGGCAGCCATCATGCTCTCCCTGAACGCCCGGATGGCCCTGTACAGCTTTATCCTGCTGCCGGTGATCGCCGTGCTGACCCTGGTGTTCCGGATGATTTCCCGGAAGACCTACCGGATCGTCCGCACCCGGCTCACCGCCCTGAACACCTTCCTGTCCGAGCATCTCTCCGGCATGAAGGTCATCCGGATCTTCGGCCGGGAGGAGCGGAAGTTCCGGGAGTTTGAGGAGAAGAGCGACGACCTGTACCGGGCGGGCTTCCGGGAGATGATGGTCTTCGCCATCTTCCGCCCGGGCATCTATCTGCTCTCCGTCCTGGCCCTGGCCATCATCATGGTGGCCGGCGGCGGCGCGGCCCTGCGGGCGGAGATCACCCTGGGCACCCTGTACATCTTCCTGCAGTACATCAATTCCTTCTTCGAGCCCATCCAGGAGCTGGCGGAGCAGTTCACCACCCTGCAGAGCGCCATCTCCGCGGCGGAGAAGGTCTTCACCCTGCTGGACACGGAGCCGGACATTCCGGAGAATCCCCGGCCCCTGCTGCTCCCGGAAATCCGGGGAGAAATCGAGTTTGATCACGTCTGGTTCTCCTACACGGGGAAGGAGGAGGACTGGGTGCTGAAGGACGTCAGCTTCCGGATTGCGCCAGGCCAGTCCGTGGCCTTCGTGGGCGCCACCGGCGCCGGCAAGAGCTCCATCCTGAACCTGATCGGCCGGTACTACGACATCCAGCGGGGCGCCATCCGCATCGACGGCCATGACATCCGGGAGCTGTCCCGGGAGCAGCTGCGCCGGGCCATCGGCCAGGTGCAGCAGGACGTGTTCCTCTTCACAGGAGACATCGCCTCCAACATCCGTCTGCGGGAGGAAAGCATCTCCGACGCAGCGGTGGCGGCCGCCGCCCGGGAGGTGAACGCCGCCCGGTTCATCGAGCGGCTGCCGGAGGGCTACGGCTCCCGGGTCACGGAGCGGGGCGCCACCTTCTCCGCCGGAGAGCGGCAGCTGCTGTCCTTCGCCCGGGCCCTGGCCTATGATCCCCGGATCCTGATCCTGGACGAGGCCACCGCCAGCATCGATACCGAGACGGAGCAGTGGATCCAGGAGGCGGTGGGCCGCCTGATGAAGGGCCGCACCTCCATCCTGGTGGCCCACAGGCTTTCCACCATCCGGAACTGCGACCGGATCATCGTGATGCATCACGGGCGGATCCGGGAAACCGGCACCCACCAGGAGCTGCTGGAGCGGGACGGAATCTATAAAAAGCTGTACCAGCTGCAGCTCCACAGCCTCTGAGGCGGAAGCCCGCCCGGGGCCGACCGCAGCGCATGCGAAAGCGGGGAGCGTCCCTCCATTCCGAAGGAACGCTCCCCGCTCATTTTTTCTGAATTTTTCAGCCGGGCCCCTGCGCTCAGCCCAGGGCCTTCAGCTCGTCATACAGCTCCAGATACTGGCGGGCGGAATGGGTCCAGGACACGTCCTTCTCCATATCCCGCTGCACCACCAGATCCCACCGGGGCCGGTCCTCGGTGAAGACCCGCCGGGCCCGCCGCACCGCGTCCAGCAGCAGATCCGCCCAGTACTGATCGAAGGTGAAGCCGTTGCCCTCGCCGGTGTATTCGTTGAAGGGTTCCACCGTGTCCTTCAGGCCGCCGGTTTCCCGGACGATGGGCACCGTGCCGTAGCGCATGGCGATCAGCTGGGTCAGGCCGCAGGGCTCGAAGAGGCTGG
>CAZRLU010000135.1:0-2476 GCA_964600995.1 uncultured Oscillospiraceae bacterium
TATGCTGATTTTATCCAGAGTCTGCGCGGAGTTCCGGGACCGGGCAGGCGTAACCACTTTCACCATCCGGCAGCGGGATCTGCTCACCTTTCTGGAGGCGCCGGAAGCCATCCGGGAGGACCCTCTCTTCGATATGCTGCTGCAGGACGGATCCATCGAGGCGGTCCGCTCCGTGGAGCAGAAGAAGCGGCTGGAGCAGGAGCCCCGCGCCGGAGCGGATGCGGAAGGCCGGAAGGCTGGCTCCGCAGCCGGAGAAGTCGCCGGAGCCGGCTCAGCCAAGGTTGCTAATGTTACCGCCGAAGGCGCCAGAACTGCCCGCACCGGATCGGCCGGCCAGGCGGAAGCGCTCGAAACCGGCGAGGCCGGTCCGAAAGCCGCGGCCGTGAATGCTGCCGCCGAAGGCGCTGAAGCTGCTTCCGCCGCTGAGGATACGCCTGCTCCCGCTTCCGATGCTTCCGATACTTCCGCCACCGGCTCTGCCGCCACCGCCAACACCGCCAAGGATGCTCCTGCCAAGCCCTCCCGCAGGTCTTCCAAATGACCTCCGCGGAATTCCTGGCCTTCTATCCCCAGTTCTCCAACCTGATCCCGGAGCCGGTGCTGTCGGCCTTCACCGCCTCCGCAGCCCTCCGATTCGCGGACTTCGGCGAGGACGCTGAGGAAGCCCGCCGGCTCTACGTCGCCCATAAGCTGACCCTCTATGCCAGAACCATGCCCTCCTCAGCGGAGACCACCGGCGGAGTCTCCTCCTTCTCCGCCCTGGCCTCCGCCGGGGACGGCGCCAGGGTCGCCTCCAAAAAGGTGGACGACGTAGCCATCACCTACGCCTCTTCCGCCGGCAGCTCCGCCTCGGCCTCCGGCCTGGCAGACCTGGCGGAATCGGTCTACGGCCAGCAGCTCCTGTCCCTCCTGAAGCTCCACACCTACCCGCGGTACATTAGGGACAGTCCCTAAAGTACCAAAATGACCAGATCCGCCATCTTTTCGTCCCGACGAGGGAAAATGGTACATTGGGGACTGTCCCTAATGTACCATTCCGGAGGCTTCTCATGAACATCACCCTCAAGGAAGACCACGCCCGGATCGAGGCCCTTTCCGACGCCCTGGCGCTCCTCAGGCGCACCCGGGTCGAGGTGGGCCTCCCCGCCGGGGCCTCCGGGCGCAGCCGGTGGCTGCTGGCCCTCCACGAGCGGGGCGCCCCGGGCGCCCACATCCCGCCCCGGCCGGTGGTGGGCCCGGCGCTGGCCATGGCCGACACCCAGGCCGCCATCACAGACGGTCTCCTCACCGCCTGCGAAGCCGCGGCGGACGGGGACCCTGGCGGCGTCACCGCCGGCTTCGAGGCTGCCGGCCAGGCCGGGGTCCAGGGCATCCGGGACTACATCGACAATGGCATCAAGCCCGGCAACGCCCCCCTCACCGTCTCCGGCGGCTGGATCCGGAACTTCTCCTCCGGCCAGCCCGTCCGCGTCCCCGGCAAGGGCTTCGACAAGCCCCTCTACGACACCGGAGCCCTCTATGACTCCTTCGATTTCGAAGTCAAATCCTGACCATCCCCGGGAGGAATCACCTTGCGCATCGAAAACCTGCTCTCCGATCCCGACCTGGGCGCCGTGGAGTTCTCCGTCGTCCGCAAAACCTGGACCACGGAGGACGGCGTGCCCGTGATGACGGACCTGGAGGAAATCTTTACCCACGGGATCCTGCATCCCGCGGATCCCGCCCGGCTGGACCTGCTGCCGGAGGAGAGCCGCCACGAGCCCATCGTCCTGATCCACTCCGCCGAGCCCCTCTCCCTGGGCCAGCAGGAGGGCGACGCCTGGACTTCGCCGGACGAGATCCACTGGGGCGGCCGGGTCTTCCGGGTCTTTCAGGTCCGCCCCTGGCAGGCCTTCGGCTTCTGGAAGGCCTGGGCGGTGGAGATCTGAGCCCCGACAAGCTGAGAAAGGCGGCCGATATGAGCGATCTGAAGGATATCCACTGCGCGGTGCACCGGGCCCTGACGGCGATCTTCCCGCAGGACGCCCCGGAGTCCCCGCTTTTGCGCCGGGCCTATGCGGATCCGCCGCCCCCGCCCCCGGAGGAGGGCCGGGACGCCCTGTATTACCATCTGGAGCCGGACGCGGGCCCGGCGCTGACCGAGATCTCCCTGAACGCGGATGGCGACACGGAGGTCTTCCGCTTCCTCCCCGCCCGGCTGATCCTGGTGTTCTACGGTCCCCGGGCGGAGCGCCTGGCCCGCCGCTGTGCCGCGATGCTCTTCCTGGACGGCCGGGACCGGCCCCGGGGCATCCTCCGGGCCGCCGGCGTCTATCCTCTGCCCCCGCCGCCCGCGCCCCTCCTGTCCTGGGAGGAATCGGCCCGGCGCCACCGCCCCCGGGCGGATCTGGTGCTGCCCCTGCGCCTCCGCCTGCCGGAGCGCTTCCATCCCCCGGAGCCGGAGGGCCTCGCCTCCCCGCCGGAGATCCTGTTCTGA
>CAZRLU010000135.1:2576-4041 GCA_964600995.1 uncultured Oscillospiraceae bacterium
TCCGACCGGATCCTGACGGTCTACGGCGCCGACGCCTATGCCGCCGCAGCCCTCCTGGGCACCGCCATGGGCCTGAGCCGCGCCAACCCGGAGGGCGCCTTCTCCCTCTGCTACCGCCGGGTCCCCGGCATGCTGCCCGTGGAGCTGACCGATTCCGAGGTCCTGCGGCTGAAGGCAGTGGGCTGCAATGTCTACATCACCCGGGGCCGCAGCCGGAAGCTGCTGGAGCCCGGGAGCATGGTCTCCGGCCGCCGCTTCGACGAGGTCCTGATCCTGGACCGCATCGCCGCGGATCTCCAGGAGGCCGCCGTCTCCCTGCTGACGGAGGGCCCGGGCCGGCTGCCCCAGACCGACGCCTCCTCCGCCGTGTTCATCAACCGCTTCACCGCCGTGCTGGCGGGCTACGCCGCCGCCGGCGCCCTGGCCCCCGGCGTCTGGCGGGGCGGATCCGTCGGCAGCCTCAGCCCCGGCGACGTGGTGGAGAACGGCTTCCTCCTCTGGGCGGACTCCTACGACGCCCAGTCCGACGCCGACCGGGCCGCCCGCAAGGCCATGCCCATCCACATCGCCCTCTGCCCCGCCGGCTCCGTCGAAACCCTCGAAATCCAGCTCGACGTCAGCCTCTGAGACGAAAATGGTACATTAGGGACAGTCCCTAATGTACCATTTCCCGCCGGAAAAGGAGAATGAAGCTTGAAAACCACCGTTTATTCCCTGGCGGACGTCCGCGCCGTCATGTATCACCAGGACGTGGGCCAGTGCGTGCTCTCCTCCCAGGGGCTGGGGAAGATCAGCATCTCCCACGCCGGGGATCTGTCCTCCCACACCGCCACCGCCGACGGCTGCGTGGTGGTGAACCGGCTCCGGTCCTCCCACGGGATCATCACCCTGGAGGTGCCCCAGAACTCCTCCGCCGATGAGTTCCTGCGGAAATGGGCCCGGTACCTGCGGAACGCCGAGACCTGGCGCTTCGCCCTCACCGCCCTGACCATCGTGGACGCCGCCGGCAGCCTGACCCTCACCTGCGAGGGCGTCACCCCCCAGAAGATCCCCGACCGCACCTACGACCAGACCGCCGGCCTGGTCTCCTGGACCCTCCTCGCCGCCCGCATCACCGACTGAAATGGTACATTGGGGACAGTCCCTAATGTACCATTTTGAAGGAGCCGCCCATGGATTACCTCATCCTCCCCGTCACCCCGGACCCTTATCAGGTCCTGTACCTCCCCGTCTCCCCGGAGGGCCACGCCTTCCTGGCGAAGGTGGAGCTGCGCTGGCTCGGCGCCCCGGGAAAATGGTTTCTCTCCGTCTCCGATGCGGTCACCGGCGAGCTCTACGTGAACCAGATCCCCCTGATCTGCTCCCGGGAGACCCTGAACGACCTCTTCGAGCCCTTCCGGTGGCGCTTCCAGGGCGACGGCCTCGGATCCTTCTTCTGCCTGAGGCAGGGGGAGAAGGCTGATCC
>CAZRLU010000135.1:4141-6234 GCA_964600995.1 uncultured Oscillospiraceae bacterium
TGGTACATTAGGGACAGTCCCCAATGTACCAAAACCGAAAATGGTACATTAGGGACAGTCCCTAATGTACCAAAAACCCGATACGGAGTTGTTCGCAAAGCATGGAAATCACGGAAGCTTTTCTGCGGGAGGCCCTGGAGGCCCTCAAGGTCGAAATCCTGGAATCCCTGCACTGCTGCATGCCGGGGAACATCCTCGCCTACGACCCGGAGACCGGCGCCGCCGCCGTGCAGCCCGCCCTGCGGCGGAAGACCGCCTCCGGCGAAATCCTGACCGCCCCGGAGCTGCAGGCCGTGCCGGTGCTGCGGCCCTCCGAAGCCCACATCCCCCAGCCCGGCGACCCCTGCCTTCTGCTGTTCATGGACTTCTGCCTGGACGGCTGGCTGGAAACCGGCCAGCCGGTCCTTCCGCCCTCGCCCCGCCGCCACGACTGGTCGGACGCGATCGCAATCACGGGCTTCTTCCCCGCCTCCCGGAGGTGATGCATATGCTTACACGTCCAACGGATCCTTCCGGCGATATCCTGCCAGCACTGTCCTCCTCTGATCTGCTCTCCGGCCCGGAGGCGGCAGCCGTCGCCCTCCGGGATCATCTGAACCTCTTCACCGGGGACTGGTGGGAGAACGAAAGCCGGGGCAACGAGGTCCCGGAGCTCCTGGCCCTGTCCCGACAAACGGACCAGGACGCGAATGCCCTCAGCTCTTATCTCGTCTCCTATATCCAGTCCTTCCCGGCCGTCCGCGGCCTTTCGGATGTCCGGGCCGCCTTCTCCGGCCGGGAGTTCCGCTTCTCCTGCACGGCCCACACCGAAGCCGACGCAGCCTTCCCGGTCACCTTCGGTTTGACCTGAGCCCCGCTCAAACCATTCGTCCCGGCCACAGCCTCTCTCCTGCGGTGCATCCCGATTTAATCTCCAGCCTTCCATCCCAACCAGCATTCTTCCGGAGGCGCATCATGTACTTCACCCCCCATCTCGACGAAACCGGCGTCCGCATCCCGACCTATCAGGACCGGCTGGACGCCCTGACGGCCTCCTATCAGGCGATCTTCGGCTCCGACGCCAACCTGGAGATCTCCTCCCCGGATTATCAGCTGCTCTCCGTCTTCGCCCGGGCCCTGGACGATCTCTCCCAGCTGATCCTGGATGACTTCGCCTCCCGGAATCCCCGGTATGCCGCCGGAGCCGCCCTGGATCTGCTGCTGCCCCTGATGGGCCTGACCCGCCAGGGCGCCACGTATTCCAAGGCCATCCTGACCCTGACTGGCGCCCCGGTGACGATCCTCTCTGCTGCCCCGGAGGTCCTGGACGACGCGGGCCATCTCTGGCGCTGCCGGTCCGCCGGCATCCTGCTGGACACCCAGGGCAAGGCCTCGGTGGAGGCGGTCTGCACCACCCCCGGCGCCGTGGAGGCCCCCGCCGGATCCATCCATCGCCTGGTTTCCCCCATCGCCGGCCTGGCCTCCGCCGTCAACCTTGCTGCCGCCACCCCGGGCCGGGAGGCGGAGTCCGACGCCTCCTGCCGCCGCCGGCTGCAAAGCGCCGCAGCAGCCCCGGCCCGCTCCACCCTGGAGGTCCTCCGCAGCGCGGTGCTGTCGGTGCCGGATGTCTCTGACTGCGCCGTCTGTGAGAACGACAGTGACACCGAGGATGAACGGGGCATCCCGGGCCACAGCCTCTGTGTGGTGGTCTCCGGCGGCCTCACCAGCGACCTTGCCCCGGTGATCTTCAAGAAGAAGGCCCCCGGCGTCGGCACCCACGGCGCCGTCTCCGCCACGGTGGAGGATGCCTGGGGCAACGCTCACACGGTCCGGTTCCAGCGGGCCGCCATGACCCCCGTTGCCCTCTCCGTTGAGCTGCAGGCCCTCTCCGGCTACGACGCCTCCGTGGAGGACCGGATCCGGGAAGCCCTCGTCTCCCACATCTCCGGCCTCGGCATTGGTCAGGAGCTGGTGGTCCCCGCCCTCTACGGCCTCTGCTACGCCCAGGATCCGGGCCCCGCGCCCACCTTCGCCATCACCCTGCTCTCCGCCTCCGCCCAGGGCACCTCCACCTCCGGCGTCCTCCCGGCCGCCTGGAACCAGCGCCTCACCAC
>CAZRLU010000136.1:0-6217 GCA_964600995.1 uncultured Oscillospiraceae bacterium
GTCCAGTTCAATGCAGAGGAAGCTGATTTTCATTGACGAATCCCTTTCAGTTCAGGGGCAGGAGCATCAACAAAGGCTGCTGCCTTTCCTTCCTGGGGCTCACGGCGGCGCTGCTGTTCGCCGCGGGGGTTTCCGCCGGGATGGATGAAACCGACCTGTCGGTGACGCTGCTGATCCTCGCCGGGATCACGGGGGCCTTCTCCGCGGTGTACGGCGTGCTGTGGGCCGTGTGGGGGCGAAAGGAAAGCCGGGCCGAGGCGGCGCTGCAGACCCTGTCCGCCCTGGACCGGGCCGGGCGGGAACAGGAGACGCCGGCCAGAGCACTGCGGGAGTTCACGCTGCCCAGGGACCGGCTGATCGGGGCGGCCCGGGGAAGGTTTTATGCCATCCTCCGGGGGCTGCTGGCGGCGGCCCTGGGGGTGGCGGTCCTGCTGGGGATCATCCTGGCTGCCTGCGGGACCCTGAAGAGCCCGGCGCAGGTGCTGTATATCGCCCTGTTCAGCCTCCTGATTGAAATCCCGGGGCTGGTGATTCAATGGCGCCTCTATGATCAGTATGCCCGCTCGGTGCCGGAGCGGATCCGGATGTTCCCGGGCCGGCTGGAGGTGGACGACCGGTTTTTCTCCGCCGGCCAGATCCGGGAGATCCGGCTGTCCCCCGACCGGGTCTGGAACCCGGATTCCCCGGCGGTTTTCCGGAAGATGCGCATTGCGACGGATGCGGAAACCGTCACCTGGAGCCTGGATTTCCGATCCGGAAAGGAAGGGAAGGATCAGCCCTTCTGGCCGGACTACGGCGCGCTGACGGAGGCGCTGGAGGCGTGGGGCACGGAGAACGGCGTGACGGTGCAGAAAATGTTCATGGAATGAAAATGGTACATTGGGGACTGTCCCCAATGTACCAAAATCGATATGGACGATTTGGTGGGTTTATGATATCCTATTGATAAGGAATCAGCGCCCGCTTATTTTTGTGCGCTTCTCCTGCCGCCGGACGGGGGGTGGGAAAAGCGCCCCGGGACCGTTTCCGCGCGCATTTTTGGTGAAGTCATCTATTTATTTTGGTACATTGGGGACTGTCCCTTTTGTACCACTTTTGTGCCAACATTCCGCCTGGAAGGAGACTGTTTCCATGAACGAACAGCAGCATCGGGAAACCGAAAAGAAGCCCCGGCGCCTGCAGCACTGGCAGAAGATCAACCTTCTGCTGACCGCCTGGGATATCCTTGCCGTGGCCCTGTCCTGGTTCGGGGCCCTGTGGATCCGGTTTGACATGCACTATACCCAGATCCCCATGCCCTATCTGAAGGCCTACGCCTGGTTCATCGGGCCCTACGCCGCGCTGGCGGTGGTGATCTTCCAGCTGTGCCGGATGTATCGCAGCATCTGGCGCTTCGCCAGCTACAGCGAGCTGAAGAACATCATCTACGGGACGATCTTCTCCAGCCTCGTGCATTACCTGGGCATCACAATCGTCGCCCGGTTCACCGGCGTGCCCTACGGCCGGATGCCCATCTCCTATTACCTGATCGGCCCGGTGGCCCAGTTCGGCCTCACCGCCGCCATCCGCTTCTCCTACCGCTTCCGCATCCTGCTGCGGGGGAAGAAGGACGTGGCCGTGACCCACATCCACCCCGCCATGATCATCGGGGCCGGGGAGTCGGGCCGCACCATCCTGCGGGACCTGAACCACGCGAAGGAAACCGAGGACAAGGTGGTCTGCATCATCGACGACAACCCCAACAAGTGGAACCGCCAGATTGACGGGGTGCCGGTGGTGGGGGGCAGGGACGAGATCCTCTCCGCCGTGAAGAAATACGGCGTGGAGAAGATCTATTTCGCCATCGCCAAGATCTCCGCCGAAAGCCGCCGGGACCTGCTGCAGATCTGCAACGAGTCCGGCTGCGAGGTGAAGGTGCTGCCCGGCATCTTCCAGCTGGTCAACGGCGAGGTCAGCGTCAGCCGGATGAAGAATGTCTCCGTGGAGGACCTGCTGGGCCGGGAGCCCATCCGCACGGACATGACCGAGGTCTTCAACTTCATCCACGGGAAGCGGGTCCTGGTCACCGGGGGCGGCGGCAGCATCGGCTCCGAGCTCTGCCGGCAGATCGCGGCCCATGAACCGGAGCAGCTGATCATCTTCGATATCTATGAAAACAACGCCTACAACATCCAGCTGGAGCTGCGGCATAAGTATCCGAAGCTGAACCTGGTGACCCTCATCGGCTCCGTCCGGGACAGCCGGCGGGTCTTCCAGGTCTTCGAAACCTACCGGCCCCAGATCGTCTATCACGCGGCGGCCCACAAGCACGTGCCCCTGATGGAGGACAGCCCCTGCGAGGCCATCAAGAACAACGCCATCGGCACCTACAAGACCGCCTACGCCGCCATGACCCACGGCTGCGAGCGCTTCGTGCTGATCTCCACCGACAAGGCCGTGAACCCCACCAACATCATGGGGGCCAGCAAGCGGCTGTGCGAGATGGTGATCCAGGCCATGGACGCCAAGATCCGGGCGGGGAAGGCGGAGGAGATTCCCCAGCTCTTCACCCACGAGGGCCAGCTCATCAGCGAAAAGAACCGGGAGGCCCTGCGGCAGACGAAGACCGAGCTGGTGGCCGTCCGCTTCGGCAACGTCCTGGGCTCCAACGGCTCCGTGATCCCGGTGTTCCGCCGGCAGATCGAGCAGGGCGGACCCGTCACCGTCACCCATCCGGACATCATCCGCTACTTCATGACCATCCCCGAGGCCGTGAGCCTGGTGATGCAGGCCGGCACCTATGCCCAGGGCGGGGAGATCTATGTGCTGGACATGGGCAGCCCCGTGAAGATCGACACCCTGGCCCGGAACCTGATCCGCCTCTCCGGCTTCAAGCCGGACGTGGACATCAAAATCGAGTACAGCGGCCTGCGGCCCGGCGAGAAGCTCTATGAGGAGAAGCTCATGGCCGAGGAGGGCATCCAGCGCACCGCCAACGACCTGATCTACATCGGCAAGCCCATCGCTTTCGACAACGAGGTGTTCCTGAGCCAGCTGGAGAACCTGATGGACGCCGCCTACAAGAACAAGGAGAACATCCGGGACATCGTGAAGGAGATGGTTTCCACCTATCACGAGCCGGATCCCGCCCCGACGGAGGGCTGAAGCCAAAATGGTACATCAGGGACTGTCCCCAATGTACCATTTCGTATCAAAAAGGGTGAATTGAAGATGCCGAGAAGCACGAGGACACGGAGCGGATCGAATATCTATCACGTGATGATGCGGGGCGTCAACCGGCAGAACATCTTTGAGGAGGATGAGGACCGGCAGTGCTTCATGCGCCTGCTTGCGGGGTGCCGGAAGGTCTCCGGGTTCAGGCTGTATGGCTTTGTGCTGATGTCCAACCATGTGCATTTCCTGATGAAGCCGGAGGGGGAGCCGCTGGACACGGTGATCAAGCGGATCGGCACCCGGTATGCCATCTGGTTCAATCAGAAATATCAGCGGGTGGGGCATCTGTTCCAGGACCGGTTCCGGAGCGAGGCCGTGGAAAGCGACGCCTATTTTTTCACGGTGCTGAGATATATCATGCAGAATCCCGTGAAGGCGGGGCTGGTGAACCATCCGGGGGCCTGGAGGTGGAGCAGCTTCCTGGCCTATGAGAAGGGAACCGGCACGATCACGGACACCGGGTACGCGGCGGAGCTTTTCGGCGGCCGGGAGGAGCTTGTGGCCTATCTGACCGCGCCCAACGAGGATGCCGTCATGGACGAGGAGTCCTTCGACCGGGAGCTGCGGGAGGATCTGGCCCGGGAGAAGATGATCCGGATTTCGGGCTGCGCCTCGGTGGCGGAATTCCAGCGGCTGGACCGCAAGACCCAGAAGGCGTATGCCGGAATGCTGCTCCAGGAGGGCATTTCGGCCAATCAGATTTCCCGGATGACCGGGATGTCGCGGACGACCGTGTACCGGATGGCCCGGGAGGCGGAGAATCCGGAGGCGGAGAAGGCGATTTTGTCGGAGCCGGAGGCGGCTTTGTACGACGCGGAAGGTATAATCTGGTAAAAATGGTACATCGGGGACAGTCCCCAATGTACCAAAAAGAAAGGGGGAGACGTTCATGAACAAGAAGGCCATGTACGCGATTTCCTACGGGCTGTTTGTGGTCACCGCCCGGGCCGGGGGCCGGGACAACGGCTGCATCACCAACACGGTGGCCCAGGTCACGGCGGAGCCCAACCGGATCTCCGTGGCGGTGAACAAGGGGAATCATACCTGCGGGATGATTCAGGAGAGCGGATGCTTCACCGCGTCCGTGATCAGCGAGAAGGCGGATTTCGGGCTGTTCAAGCGGTTCGGGTTCCAGAGCGGCCGGGATACGGATAAGTTTGCGGGATATGACGCGGCGCGCCGCGCCGAAAACGGCACCCTGATCGTGACCGAGGGGACCTGCGCGTGGATCAGCGCGAAGGTGGAGCAGACGATTGACCTGGGAACGCATCTGCTGTTCATCGCCGAGGTGACGGACATGGACGTGCTGGGCGGGGATCCGCCGGCCACCTACGCCTATTACCAGGAGCACATCAAGCCGAAGCCCGAGGCCGTCGGGAAGACGGAGGACGGGAAGACGGTCTGGCGCTGCAGGATCTGCGGATACGAATATGTGGGCGAGGAGCTGCCGGAGGATTATATCTGCCCGATCTGCAAGCATCCCGCGTCGGATTTTGAGAAGGTCGGCTGAAAAGACGAAAATGGTACATTAGGGACTGTCCCTAATGTACCATTTTTCTTTCTGTCGAGTATAATCGACAAAATGATATGGTTTTTGTCGATTATATTCGACAAAATGGCCGGGGTATGATATGATAACCGCGGGAAGGTGATGGATATGAATCATGAAGTTCTGAAGCAGGTGATTCTGGATCAGCATGAAATCATCAGAAATGCGGAGATTGTGCCGAGAAACGATTATTCATTCGAACCTCATGCGAACTATGTTCTGACCGGGCTGAGACGATCGGGGAAATCAACCCTGCTCTATCATAAGGTTCAGCAGATGGTGGAAAACGGAGTGCGCTGGGAGCAGATTATTTATGTCAATTTTGAAGATGAACGACTGGCCGGATTTACAACAGCGGATTTTAACGATATTGTGGCTGTCCAGAATGAGATGAGCGATCTTCCGGGATATTTCTTTTTTGATGAGATCCAGAACGTTCCGCTTTGGGAGAAGTTTGCCAGAAGAATGGCGGATGCGAAAGAACATGTATGCATCACGGGCAGCAATGCGAAAATGCTCAGCCGTGAGATAGAAACCACTCTGGGCGGAAGATATCTGACGAAACAGGTCCGGCCCTATTCCTTCCCGGAGTATCTTACCGCGCGGAGCATCGCGCACGCGGAAAAAGACAGATTAACGACAAAGACGCATGCGAGGATCGTTTCAGCGCTGCATGATTTTCTCAGGGAAGGCGGCCTTCCGGAATCATTGCGCTATATCAATAAGCGGGAATACAACAGCAGCGTTTTTCAGAAAGTCCTGCTGGGAGATATCATTACCCGGCATGGAATCCGGAATGAATACGCAGCGAAGATGCTGATCAAAAAAATCGCGGAAACGGTAAAGGATGAAATGTCCTTTTCCAGGCTTCATGGCGCGCTGACGGGAATCGGCGTGAAGATCAGCAAGGATTCCGTGATCGACTATCTGCAGTATGCGGAAGAAGCCTACCTGCTGTTTCCGGTCAGAAACTGGTTTTTTAAATTCAGCGACCGGGAAAGCACGCCCAAATACTATTTTTCGGATAACGGGCTTCTCAATCTGTTTCTGACCAATCAGGAGGGAATCCTTCTGGAGAATCTGACGGCGGTTGAGCTGAACCGCCTCTTCGGTGAGGAAGTATATTATCTGAAATCCGAAAAAACAGGGGTTGATGTGGACTTTTTTGTTCCGGAGCATGGCATGGCAATTCAGGTCTGTACGGACCTGAACAGCACGATGTCTGATCGGGAAATCGGCAATCTGATCCGGCTTGCAAAGAGCATGAAAGACGTTCAGCGTCTGATGGTTGTTTCCAGAGATCCGGAAAAGAAAACCCTGGCATTGGATCACTGCGAAATTGAGATTGTTCCGGCTGAGCAGTTTTACCTGTCACTCCGGGAAATGGCACATTAAGAAAATGGTACATTAGGGACTGTCCCTAATGTACCATTTTTTGCAGGGCGATGTATTTGT
>CAZRLU010000137.1:0-6109 GCA_964600995.1 uncultured Oscillospiraceae bacterium
CGGGCGGATCGGCTCCTCGGTCGAAAAGACGACCTTCAGCCTGCGGATCCCGCGCCTGCGGCATTCGGCGCGCACAATGCGGGCCAGCGGACAGGTGCTGGTTTTATGGATATCGCTCACCTGAAGCCGGCCGGGATCCAGCTTGTTGCCTGCTCCCATGGCGGAAATGATCGGAACCTTCAGCGCGGTGCAGCGGGTGATCAGCTCCAGCTTGGCGGTAACCGTATCCACCGCATCCACCACATAATCATATTGCGAAAGGTCAATCTCATCCGCATTTTCCGGCAGGTAGAACATTTTGTGCGCGACGATCCGGACCTCCGGATTGATATCATGAAGCCGGTCCGCCATCACATCCACCTTGTGCCTGCCGACGGTGGAATGCAGCGCGATCAGCTGGCGGTTCAGGTTGGTCAGGCTGACCCGGTCATCATCGAACAGGTCGATTGTCATCACGCCGGAGCGGATCAGCGCTTCACAGCAATAGGCCCCGACGCCGCCGATTCCGAATACGGCGACTCTTGCGCGATGCAGTTTTTCCAGACCCTCTTCGCCGATCAGCAGCCGGGTGCGGGCATACTGGTTCAATGCCATTTGCGTTGCTCCTTTGTCTTTCGCATCTTGCGGAACGCGGCTCATCTTTCCGGCGCGGATCCGGTCTCCGGCGCCTTCATTTCCCTGCTTCAAAGCAGCTTCTTCCGCGCTCCCTTTGTTTCTTGACACCGTCCGATGGCAGGTGTACCATCATTTTACTACAGGATCAGATGGCTTTCAACGCACTCCGTCTCCGGAGGGCGGAAGAATTCGTCGGAGGCAACGCAGAATGAATAAACAGATCGTCCATGACCCGCTTTTTCTTGCGCTGAAGTCCGAACCGGCAACCGAGGCGGACAAACAGGTCATCTCTGACCTGCTGGATACGCTCAGAGCCAACCTGGACCGGTGCGTGGGCATGGCCGCAAATATGATCGGAGTCCGGAAACGGATCATCGTTTTTTGCAGCGGGCCGATGCAGATGGTCATGGTGAATCCGCAGATCACCGCCAAAGCAGGCCTGTTTGAAGCGGAGGAAGGCTGCCTGTCGCTGGCCGGGGTAAGGAAGGCGAAGCGTTACCAAAGGATCACCGTGAAATATCAGGATCAGGCCTTCCGGCAGCGGACCGGAACATTTGAGGGCTTTACGGCGCAGATCATCCAGCATGAAATCGACCATTGCGACGGGATTCTGATTTAAGGAGGAATTCATCATGCCTTTTCAGATTATCCGGAATGATATCACAAAAGTCAGCGCGGATGTCATCGTAAATACGGCCAATCCGAAGCCTGTCATCGGAAGCGGAACGGACAGTGCGATCTATCATGCCGCCGGGGAGCAGGCGCTTCTTGCGGAAAGAAGGAAGATCGGTGAGATCGCCCCCGGGAACGCAGCGGTCACCCCTGCGTTTCAGCTTCCGGCGAAGCATATCATCCATACCGTGGGACCGGTCTGGCTCGACGGAAAGCATGGGGAAAGGGATATCCTTCGTTCGTGCTATGCCAGGTCCCTTTCTCTCGCAGCGGAGCTTTCCGCGGAGAGCATTGCGTTTCCGCTGATTGCAACCGGCGTATATGGTTTTCCGCGGGATGAGGCTTTGAATATCGCCCTTTCTGAAATCGGGAAATTCCTCCTGACCCATGACATGGAAGTCATTCTTGTGGTCTTTGATCGCGAGGCTTTTAAGCTGTCGGAAGCGCTGGTCGGCGAAATTGAAGCCTACATCGACGAACATGGCGTGCGCGCTGTCCGGACTGAGGAATACGGCGGTCATGACGGCTGGGCGCGTTCCCATATTCTCCGCCGCAGGCGGGAGATGGAAACGCTGCAGAGGTATCATGCTTCTCAGGCGGATTCATTTTCCCTGGATGCTTCGCAAGGCATGGCCCCGGAAGGCATGGCCATGCCGGCGCCCGCCGCTCCCGCGGCGCTTCCGGATATGGACGGCAAATCCCTGGACGAAGTCCTGGGGGACGCCGGCCAGTCCTTCCAGCAGCGGCTGTTTGAGCTCATTGACAAAAGCGGCATGGACGACGTCACCGTTTATAAAAAGGCAAATATTGACCGGAAAGTTTTTTCCCGCATCCGCTGCAAGGCCGACTACAAGCCGAAGAAAAAGACGGCGGTGGCCTTTGCCATCGCTTTGAGGCTGGATATGCCCACCATGCTGGATCTGCTGTCCAGGGCGGAGATTGCGTTTTCTCCAAGCAGCAGTTTTGATCTGATCATCACGTATTTTGTGACCCACGGGAATTACGATATCTATGAAATCAACGCGGCCCTGTTCAAATACGGGCAGCCGATTCTGGGAGAATGAGCCGGGAGTCCGGCCCTGTTCGGAAGAAACCTCCGGCTTCGTGAAATCCTTTTTCGCCGGAAGCGCATTTGTCGCTTGCCGCGCGACCACTCTCCCTTCTGTTTCCGTTATAATCCGGTCATACCGATCAGGAACGTGCGCGCACCGCGGGGCCATACTCCCGCCCGTCGCGCAGGAAATGGAGGAGATACGGAAATGAAGAAGAATCTGACGGAGCTGGTCATGATCCTGGATCGCAGCGGATCCATGAGCGGCCTGGAGAGCGACACCATCGGCGGATACAACAGCATGCTGCGGAAGCAGCGCGAGGCGGAAGGAGAAGTGCTGGTCTCCACCGTGCTTTTCGATGACGTAAGCGAAGTGCTGTTTGACCGGATTCCGCTGCGGGAGATGCCGCAGATGACGGAAAAGGAATACTATGTCCGGGGCTGCACGGCGCTGCTGGATGCGATCGGCGGAGCGATTCATCACATCGGGAATGTCCACAAGTATGCCAGGGAGGAAGACCGGCCTGAAAAGACCATCTTCGTGATCACCACGGACGGGCAGGAAAACGCCAGCAGGCGTTATTCCTATGAAATGGTCAGGCAGATGGTGGAAAGGCAGAAGGAAAAGTACGGGTGGGAGTTCCTGTTCCTGGGCGCGAATATCGACGCCATTGAAACCGCCGGCCGCTTTGGCATTGCTCCGGATCGGGCTACGAATTACAACAGCGACCATATGGGAACGGCGCTGAACTATGAAGTGCTGGCGGATACCGTTTGTGAAATGCGGGTTCGCTCGGCGCCGATTGACGGCCGCTGGAAGCGCCGGATTGAAGAGGATTATGACCGGCGCGGCAGAAGAAAATAAGCATCGCGTCGTACCGCGGGGCCGCCGTCGCGGCTCCCTCGTATCGCGCGGGACAGACAGGAGGAATAATATTATGCTGGGAGCAATCCTTGGAGATATGATCGGAGCGCCCTACGAATTTGACCTGAGCCCGAAGGTGAAGGAATTTCCGCTTTTCGGCAGCCGTTCGGAGTTCACGGATGATTCCGTGATGACCATCGCCGTGGCCGAAGCCCTGATGGACACCCTCGGAAAGACGGAGGAAGAGATCCGCTCTGCGCTGACAGCCTCCATGCAGAAATGGGGCAGGCGCTATCCGGATGCCGGCTACGGCGGGATGTTTTACCACTGGCTGCGGGCGAAGGATCCGGCGCCCTACGGCAGCTTCGGAAACGGAAGCGCCATGCGGGTCTCCTCTGCGGGCTGGCTCTTCGGAAGTCTCGGGGAAACACGCCGTATCGCGCGGCTGACAGCCGAGGTGACCCACAACCACCCGGAGGGTATCAAAGGAGCGGAAGCAACCGCCAGCGCCGTTTTTCTGGCCCGCACCGGGCGGAGCAAGGAAGAAATCAAAGCGTATATCATCCGGGAATTCGGATACGATCTCTCCAGGACCTGCGACGAGATCCGGCCGGATTATCGCCACGTGGAAAGCTGTCAGGGAACGGTTCCGGAAGCCGTCACCGCCTTTCTGGAGGGAACGGACTTTGAAGATGTGATCCGGACGGCGGTATCTCTCGGAGGCGACTGCGATACGCTGACCTGCATTGCCGGCGGCATGGCGGAAGCCTGCTATGGCATTCCGAAGAAGATCGCGGAGGAAGGCCGGAAAAGATTGCCGGACGACATGCTTTCCGTATTGGATCGTTTCCATGCTCTGACTGGTGGTGTCTCGTGAAAAACCGTCAGGGAGAAAGCCCCGAAGCTTGACGCCGGGGATATCCATAAGCAGATCGAAGTGATCCTGCGGGACACACAGAAAGGGTTATCGGTAGAGTCCATCTCAAAGAAGCATCGGCTTGACCCGGATCTGGTAGAGCAGATTGTCAGGCTGTATGTGACTCATCCGGGAGTTACCGTGGATGGTATCATGACAAAGATGGGACTTCTTGGGAAGCTGTAAGTTTGCGGGCACTGGTATTTCCGTCTGTTCTTTCCCTTGCTGCTGATACTTCAGATTGCGCTGCTGGCGTTTGGGTACGGGAGGCTGCTGAGCCCATGATGATTTATATTGACGCGGATGCATGCCCCGTGACCGGAATTGCTGAAGCCATCGCGAAACGGCATGAAATTCCCGTGATGCTTTTGTGCGATACCAATCATGTCCTGACTTCGGATTACAGCACTGTAAAAGTGATCGGAGCCGGTGCGGATGCAGTGGATATCGCACTGATCAATCTTTGCCGGCGCGGTGACGTGGTGGTCACCCAGGATTATGGCGTAGCCGCTCTCGCCTTGGGAAAAGGTGCGCGTGCTATCCATCAGAGCGGTAAATGGTATACCGATGAAAACATTGACGGATTATTGATGGAACGCCATCTGGCAAAGAAGGCCCGGCGCAGTGGGAAGCATCATCTGAAGGGTCCCGCAAAGCGGACAGAGGAAGATAACCTCCGTTTTGCGGAAAGCTTCGAGCGATTATTGAATGAGGCACTGAAAGCTGACAGCATTTCAGAAAGCATTCTGAACGGATGACAGAAGCTGCGGAAATCATTGAATCCGACTCTCCGTTTACTGCCATCTGATAAACCCGCGTCTCTGTTTAAATCAGCCTTATTTGTCCGTCAATCCAGCTTTCCTGTTTCGCTTCGTGCACCACATCTCCCGGCATCAGACAGCCGATCAGCATCGGAGATGCAGGATCATGCTTTCGCATATTCTGACGAACGGTCCTGGTATCATAGTTTGCGTAGCAGTATCTGCACAGGTGGCCGCAGGTGTTGTATGCGCCAATGTCTGCGCCCAGATAGCAGGCGCATTCTTTTCGGGCCGGAGCCTGTCTCGGCACCTTCAGCTGCTGACCGATAGCCTGTTCATACATGGGGATGGTCATACATCCACTGCAGTCTGCACCGAACTGTGCCAGCGCGTCACCCTCCGCACAGGGGCGGATCGTCATGCCGTATCGCTGACCGATCTCCACAAAGCTTTTGCCCAGGGTCAGGCGATCTTCTGCGCGAACCGGCCTGACCTCGGGAAAGTTCCGCTTTGTTTTTTCGTACAGATCAATAAAGCTGATGACTGCTGTATGCGTAGAACCAGCCAGCGCTTTCGCCATGTATTCAAAGGCCCGAATGTGCCGCTCCACAGGGTAGGCTTCGCTGATGAAAACCGGATCGTACCGCCAGCCCATGCAGTTTGCGCCGACGATCTCCGCTACGCGCCTGAAACTCTCCAGTACCTTCATCTTGTTCGGCACATGTGGTTCGATTTCTTTCCCGTAAGGTGTGATGGTCACATACCAAAATTGATGAAACGGCTTCAGCAGCTCCATGTATTTCAGCATCGGTTCCGGATTTTTGGTACAGAAACCAATGCAGTCCACCACCTCGGGCGTTAATCGGTAACGGGTTACGCTCTTCGGATTATAGGGGTTGCGCACCAGTACAAAGCCTTCCCTTAACCGGTTGGCAAACCAGTCTGCATAAAAGGCAGGGATATCGGTTCGCTGACCTGTATTGATGATCATGATACCAGCTCCTGAATAATCTGTGCTGAATCCCCGCTGATCACGATCGAGCGATCCTTGATCTCATTCGGGACAGGGCTGTCCTCCTTATTCAGGCAGACATAAGTGGCATTTTTGTTCTGATAGACCTGCTGCCAGAAGTTGTACTTGATGATGCCCGGTGTGTTGTAGCCCACGCCGGTCTCCAGGTAGACCACTTTCTGATGCTGATGGGCTGTGACCCACGCTTCATATTCCA
>CAZRLU010000138.1:0-6092 GCA_964600995.1 uncultured Oscillospiraceae bacterium
TGCAGAACGCCTCCACCAAGGGCATCCTGGCCCTGGGCTGCGCCGGCCTGATCGTCCTGGCCGGTACGGACCTGAGCATCGGCCGCGTGCTGGGCGTTTCCGCCGCGGTCACCGCTTCCCTGGTCCAGAGCACCTCCTATGCCAGCCGGATGTATCCCACCATGGTCAGCTCCCTGGGCAGCTTCGGCCTGCTGATCCCGCTCTTCGCCTCCATCGCCGTGGCCGTGGCCTTCTCCATGGTCAACGGTTTCGGCGTGGCCAAGCTGCATCTGCACGCCTTCATCGTCACCCTGGGCACCCAGCTGATCGCCTATGGCGTCAACTGCCTCTACATTGAGTCCCAGCCCTCCGGCACGGCCCAGGCCCTGTCCACCTTCGATTCCACCTTCCTGAACATCGCCGCCGGCGCCTTCTACATCGGCGAGCTGCGGGTTCCCCTGGTGGTCATCTACTTCATCGTCTGTGCCCTGATCGTCTGGGTCATCTGGAACAAGACCAAGCTGGGCAAGAACATGTTCGCCGTGGGCGGCAACACGGAAGCCGCCGCGGTTTCCGGCGTGAATGTGGCCAAGACCATCATGCTGGTCTACCTCATGGCCGGCGTGCTCTACGGCATCGCCTCCTTCCTGGAGGCCGCCCGGATCACCGCCGTAGGCGCCAGCACCGGTCTGAACTATGAAACCGACGCCATCAGCGCCGTGGTGGTCGGCGGCGTCAGCTTCTCCGGCGGCGTCGGTACCATCCAGGGCGTTGTCATCGGCGCGGTCATCATGCAGGCCATCGTCTACGCCCTCCAGTTCCTGGGCGTCAACCCCTATATCCAGTACATCATCCGCGGTCTCATCATCATCCTGGCCGTGTCCATCGACGTACGCAAGTACATCGTGAAGAAGTAAGCCATGGCAGAGAAGAGAGATCCGGAGGTCCGGCAGGCCCGTGCCCTGATGGAGGAAGCCAAGTCCCGTTCGGAAAAGCAGTTCGGGGATCAGAAGCTTCCCCGCCGGTACCGCCTGTATGATAAGATCAAGGAGCATGTCTCCCTGCGGACCGTGGACGGGGTGATCATTACGGTTTCGGTGCTCATCGTGGTGCTTCTCATCTACGGCATCGCCACCGGCACGCCTCCCCAGTAAAGCCTTGAAAAAAGAAACGCGAAGCAGAACGCTTCGCGCTTCTTTTTTCTGCGATTCCCGTTTATTCGTTTCCGGAGTTTCCGTGGGCCGCTGCCGGTTTCAGCTTCGATTTCCCGTTGATGAGACGCGGTTTTCTTTTCAGCCCTTCAGCGCCGCGAAAACCTGATCCTGCACCGGCAGGCGTTTCCGCCGGGGATAGGTCTTTCCGTACCAGTCCGCCAGCCTTTCCCTTCCCTCCCGGCTCAACCCCGGAATCAGCTCCAGGGTATGCCGGTGCTGGGCCAGCAGCATCAGCCGCCCGTACTCGGGCCCCTTCCAGCTTTCCGCCAGGCGGAAGACCGCCTCCGTCAGAGCCTCCTGCTCCGCGGCATCCCCTTCCTCCGCCGCCAAGGCGCAGAGCGCTGTGATCCTCCGGTCCAGCTTTTCATGGCAGGGATCGTTTCCCGGGTGGTTGCCCAGCCCCAGGATTCCGTCAAACATGCGTTTGTTCTTCTCGATCACCTGCACCGCTTCCTCGTATTCCGTGCAGATGCTCCGCAGCTCCTCCAGCGCGTCCATCTCCGCACCCCCTTCTTCTTCGTCCTTCAGTTTGCTTCCGGGGTCTGTTTTTCCCGCAGTTCCTCCGCCCATTTCCGGAAGGCTCCGCTTCCCTGGGTAAAGCAGATCCGGAAACTTCCGTCCTCCTCCCGGCCCAGGACCTTGGCATAGGCCCGGCCGTCGGGGTTGATCCGCAGATCCGTATAATCCGGAAGCTCCGTCTCCGTCCGGATCAGGGCATATTCCCCGCTCTCCGTCATCGCCAGCAGAAATCCCCTGTGAAAGTTCTCCTCCACGCTTTTCTGGTTCATTACCGCGAAGGTGAAGGGAACTTCCCGGGAAAGGCGCGCCGGCATCGGAGGCTCCTCCTCCGGGTTTTCCAGCCGGGCCGCGCCCGCCTCCCGCACCTCGTAGACCAGCTCCGGCTTCTCCTTGCCCTTCATCAGCACGCTGTGAGCCCGGGAAAGCACCAGCTTTTCCCGGATCCGGCTCCGGGTCTGCTCCGAGATCAGCACCTGCCTCCGGGTCGTGAAGGACTGGATCCGCCCCGCGGTGTTCACCGGCTCGCCAATGCAGCCGTATTTCATCTTCATGTCCGAGCCGATATTGCCGGCAATGACCCGGCCCGAGCTGATCCCGATGCCCATCTCCAGCCTCGGGAATCCGTTTTCCCCGTTCCAGGCATTGACCTCCGCCATGGCGTTTTCCATCTCAATGGCGCAGGTGACCGCGTCCAGCGCGTGCTCCGGATTCTCCCGGGGGGCCCCGAAAGCCACGAAGAGCCCGTCCCCCAGGAACTCGATCACCGTGCCCCGGCGGCTGCTGATCACCTCCAGCATCGCCTCGAAGTAATGATTCAGCATCCGGATCAGCCGCTCCGCCCCGATCTCCTCGCTGATGGCCGTAAAGCCTCTCAGGTCGCTCATCAGCACGCTGACCTCCGCGTCACGCCCCCCCTGCCGGCCCCCTTCCGGGGTGTTCAGCACCAGGTCCGCGATTTCGCTGGAGGTATACCTGGCCAGGGCGGCGGTCACCTTCGCCACCTCCGTCAGATTGTTGATCAGGATCAGGAAAACCGGGTTCTCCTCCTGCTGACAGGTCACGCTCACATGGAGCCTGGAAATCTCCCCTTCCCGGTTCTCATAATCCACCTCCGCCTCCGGCGTGCTCTTCTTGGACATCACGCAGTCGATCAGCAGCTGGATCAGGGCGTCATTCCGGGGAACGGGCGGAAAAAGCTCCCATACCTTCATGGGGCCTCCGGGGCTTTTGAAGAGCTTCTCCCCCGCCGGGTTCAGAAAGAGCACCTCTCCCTTCGCCCCCGTCAGACAGACGGCTTCCGCCATTTTGTCCGTCAGAAAGCCCCCGGTCTTCTCCGTAATCTCCAAAGGCATCCCCCTTCCGTATCGAAGAAGAAAACCGGCCCCCGGTTTTCTCCGGGGACCGGCTCCGTTTTCTGTTCATTCCGAGGCCGCTCAGGCCTTCCGCAGGGCGTTCAGCTCCTCGCACACCCCGGCGTAATCCCGGGTCAGGCTCCGCAGCCGGCCGGCCAGGTGCTCGAAGATCATCCAGACCTTGGCCGGGTTCTTTTCAAACATCTCCTGCAGGTCCTCCGGCGCGATCACCTCCACAGTGGTATCCGCCTCCAGGGTCATCGCTGTGGCGCTCCGGGGCTCCCCGTCGATCATGCCCATTTCCCCGAAGAAGGTGTTCGGGAAGAGCTCCGTGATCTTCTGCTGATCCGGCGTGCCGTATCCGGTGAAGATGCCGACCCGGCCCCCGTGGATCGCGTACATGCAGTTCGCCTTCTCCCCCTCGCGGAAAATCACCGTTCCCGCCGGGAAGCTGTGGACCTTCTTGGCAAAGCCCTCCTTCAGGGGCTTGTTCTCCGGCAGCAGCCTGGCTTCCATGCTCGGCTTTCCCTGGGACCCGAAGCCCAGGAGGCGGCCGATACGCTTCAGCAGGCCTTCATTCTTCGCCGCGCCTCCCTGCTTCAGTTCATCCCGCAGGGCACAGGCTTCATTGTATTCCTCCGTCATCTCCCGGGTTCTGGCGCTGAGATGCTTCATCAGTTCAAGAATCCGCTTCGGATCTTCCCGGAACCATCCGCTCAGCTCCCCGGAGGAGACTTCATGCAGCGTAGCGCCTTTCTCCCCGGCCCGCACCGTGGCGCTTCTGGGATAGCCGGCCACCACGCCCATCTCCCCGAAGAACTTCCCGGCCTCCAGCTCTGTCAGCTCCTGACGATCGTCCTCATCGCCGGCATAAACCTCCACCGATCCGCTCAGGACCTGAAATAAGCTGTCGGCCTGATCCCCTTTTTTAAAGATAAGATCCCCCGCCTGATAAATCTTCTCTGACATGGTTCTGTTCCTGCCTTTCTGCGGATTCGTGGATTTGTGTTTTTCTCTTGCTTTCCGTAGATTATATCAGAAGTCTGCCCGGAAAGCAATTCCCTCTCCCAACTTTATCCCCGGCTGCCCGGCGGATCAGGTCTCCCCCTCCAGGTCCAGCCAGGCGCATTCCGCCTCCGTCAGCGGGATCTCCAAGGCCTCCGCGTTCTGCCTCAGCCGCTCCGGCCGGGAGCAGCTCACCACCGCGAAAACGTTCAGCCCCCGGCGGAAAATCCAGCTCATGGCAATCTGGGGAACGGTGCAACCCTTTTCCTCCGCCAGCCTTTCGCACCGGGCCAGCCGCTCCATGTTTTCGGGATGCAGGAAGCCCTTCCGGGCAAAGGTATCCATGACCGCGTTCGCGCCCTTGGGATCGTCGCTGCGGAACCGTCCGCTCATCATGCCCCGGCCCAGGCTGGAATAGGCCACGATGGGCATCTGCTCCGCCCGGTACCATTCCCGGTCCTTCTCCGCAGCGGGGCCGGAAATGCTCACGCAGTCCCCGCCCCAGGGATCCAGCACCTGGCTGGCCAGCCCGTACTGGGGGCTGGAGACCGTCATGGGCGGCAGCCCGTGCTCCTTCGCGTAGGCATTCGCCTCCCGGATCCGCTCCCATCTCCAGTTGGAGCCGCCGAAGACCCGGATCCGGCCCTCCTCCCGCATGGCGGCGAAGGTTTCCATGATCTCCCCCACCGGCACCGAGGGGTCGTCCCGGTGCAGCAGATAGATGTCAATGCAGTCTGTATGCAGGGCTTCCAGGGAGGTTTCCAGATCCTTCCGCATCTCCCGGGCGTTCACCCGCCGGATGCCCAGCGGTGAAGGATGTCCGCACTTGGACAGAAGCACCACCCGCTGCCGGTTTCCGTCCCGCTCCAGCCATCTTCCCAGGCTGTTTTCCGCCTTTCCATACACCCGCGCCGTATCGATGGCGTTCATTCCCTGCTCCAAAGCCGCCTCCAGCAGCTCCGATCCGTCCCCGCCCTCGTTGAAGGGTGCGGAGGCCGTGCCCAGAAAGATCCGGGAAACCTCCTGCTCCACGCCGGGAATTCTTCCGTATTTCATGCTCTCTCCTCCTCCCGGCGAAAGGATGCGTTCCCTGCCGGATCCCTCTTTCAACGGAAAAGCCGGAGCGAACATGCTCCGTCGCTCCGGTTCTGTCTGCTTACTGAATTCCCCGCCAGGCGTTGAAGGGGAACACCACAAACCGCACATGACCCACGATCATGTCCCGGGTGATGGGGCCCTGGGCCCGGCTGTCGTTGGAGTTGTTCCGGTGGTCTCCCATCACGAAGTACAGATCCTTTTCCAGGGTGAATTGCTTCCCCACCAGGGAGATGATCTTCTCCGTATCCCCGGAGATATCCTCGCCGTTGAGCCGCAGCGTGCCGTCCCGGTGATAGGCCAGCCGGTCCCCGTCCCCGGAAACCGCCTCGGAGGAAACGCCCCGCCAGCCCCAGGCTTCCCCGTTCACGTACACCCCGATCCGGTTTTTGTTTTCATCGGTGTACTCCAGGCTCAGGATATCCCCCTTCTTCGGAATATACACCTCGTTGTAGCTTTCGCCGGCGGAGCCGCTGTTCACCCGGTATTCGTCGTTGATGTAGCTTTCCTCATACTTTTCATCGTTGACGTAGACGTATCCGCCCTCGATCCGGACCCGGTCCCCGGGCATGCCGATGATCCGCTTCACGAAGTTGGTGTCCCCCCGTCCCGGATACCGGCAGATCACCACGTCGAACCGGGAGGGGCTGCCGAAGCCCGTCGCCAGCCGGGGCATGCTTTCCTTGGTTTCCGCGTCCTGCCAGGGGAAGCAGAGCCAGGTGCTGGCATAGTCCAGCTTGCTGACGAACATGGCTTCCCCGTCCGCCAGGGTGTCGTTCATGCTGGCCCCATCCACCCGGACCGGCTCAAAGATAAAGGAGCGGATCACCAGAGCCGCCGCCACGGCCGCCAGGATCGTCAGCACCCACTCCAGAATGTTCACCGCCAAGGACTTCTTTTCCTTTTCCTTCTTTTTTTCTTTTCCCGC
>CAZRLU010000139.1:0-6085 GCA_964600995.1 uncultured Oscillospiraceae bacterium
TCCAGGCTCCGGTCCCCCACGTACCAGGTTTTCTCCGGGTCCAGCCCGTATTTCTCCACCAGGTACCGCACTCCGTCCCCGGCGGGCTTCAGCGGGAAGCCGGCCTCCGGGGTCACGATCTCCCGGAAGAATCGGAGCAGCCCCAGCCGCTCCAGGATGGGCCCCGCGCTCTTCCCCCGGTGGGTGTACACAAAATGGGTCCCGCCTTCCCGCTGCAGCCGCTCCAGCGTTTCCTCCGCCCCGTCCATGGCGCGGATCTCCCCGTCCATCTCATGGGTCAGCTTCCGGTACTCCTCCAGCAGCTGCTCAAAGGGAACCCCACTCCGGCCGGAGGCGTCCCGCAGGTAGGCGCTCAGGGTTTCCCGCTTCACCTTTCCCAGGATCTCCTCCGGGGGATCCGAAAGCCCCGCCTGCTCCGCGGCTCTCCGGGCCGCCTCCGTGATCACCGGGTAGGAATCCAGCAGCGTTCCGTCCAGGTCCCAGATATAGGCTGTCAAATTCTTTCCTCCTCAGTCTCTTCCCGCCCCGGTGCGGATGCTCATCTCCATCAGCCGGTCGCAGAGCTGGGCAAAGGAGATGCCCGCCGCCTCGGCTTCCAGCACCACATGGGAATCCTCATACAGCTGCGGCAGGGAATCGCATTCCAGGCACACGAAGCTGCCGTTCTCCCGCAGGATGAAATCCACCTTGCCCAGCGCCTTCACCCCCAGCTCCCGGCAGACCCGCTCCGCCGTCCGCTGCAGCTCTCCGGCCAGCCGCTCCGGGATCTCCGCCGGGCACTTCCGGGCGGTTTCTCCCCGCAGGGTCATGCCGGTATTGTCCTCCCCGGTCTCCAGCGGCAGCACCTCGATCACCGGCAGGGCCTTCCCCTCCAGGACGCCTACCGCGAACTCCCGCCCGGCGATGTATTCCTCCACCAGGATCTCGTTCTCCCAGCGGTAGGCCGTCTGCAGGGCCTTGTGATAGGCCTCCCGGTCGCTCACCACCGAGATGCCCAGGCCGATTCCGCCGTTGTTGGGCTTGACGATCAGGGGATAGCGCATCCCCCGGGTCTCCGGATCCGGCTCCTCCTCTCCCCGGCAGGCCAGGAAGCCCTTAGGCACCAGGATGCCCGCGTCCGTCAGTATCTTCTTGGCCACCGCCTTGTTGGAGCTCAGGGCCGAGGAGAAATAGTCGCAGCCCGTATAGTCGATGCCGTGCAGGTCAAAGGCCGCCTGCACCTTCCCGTTCTCGCCCATGGCCCCGTGAAGGGCGATGAAGACGATGTCCGCCTGCTTGCAGATCTGCAGCACGTTGGGGCCGAAGAAGGAGGCGGACTGATCGGTTCTCCGCTTCCGGACCGCCCACAGGTCCGGGATGTCCTCCGGGATCTCGCTTCTTTCCAGGGAATACTTCCGCGGGTCGGCAAAGGCGTCCGGAATGCTCTCCTCCTGCTCCCCGTAGCCCATGAAGGCGTCCAGCAGGATCACGGGATACCCTTCCTCCGCCAGGATCTCGGAGACCCGGTAGCCGCTCTTCAGGGACAGGTTCCGCTCGTTGGAAAGCCCGCCGGCCAGCACCACCACCCGGATCTCCTCCGGCCGGGCCTTCACCTCCTCCGTATCCTCTTCCAGCACCAGGTCGGATCCGTCCGTGTGGATTTCCAGGGTCTTCAGGGTTTCCCTGGTCATGGTCACGATCTGCAGCACGCCCCGGATCTGATCCTCCGTCAGCTCGATCCGGTGCTTCTTCCGGCAATAGGCCTGCACCTGCCGGGTCAGCACGCCGTTCACGTGCTGGATCAGGAAGTCCCCCAGGCTGATGAAGGCGGCGAAGCGTCTGGAGTTCACCAGGTCCTCCAGCAGGTCCAGCACCTTCACCACCCCGTCCGCCTGGAAGCTGTGCATGATGTCCTTCAGGCTCTTCAGGAATTCCGGCGTCGTCCGGGCGTATTTGATGATGAAGGCCACGCAGTAGGCGGTGTTGTCCCGGTACTGGGGGTCCCCCACCATGTCGCAGAGGAAATTGATGTATTCCGTCACCGTGTGCTCCGCCCCGATGCCGAAGGCCTTCTCCACCAGCATCCCCACCATCCGGTTGGTTTCCAGCTGCTCCTTCCGGCTGAAGCCGCTGCGGATCATGCTGTTGATGAACTGGTTCAGGATCTGCATCTCCGGCCGCTGGCCGTTGGGGTTCACCCGCAGGGTGTATTCCCCGTTCTCCCGGAAGTTGAAGAAGGTGTTGGGGCAGTGGGTCTCCGCGAAGCCGTGCCGGCCGTAGTCGAATCCCACGTAATAGGTGTTCTTCCCCACGTCGTTCATCAGGATGTTGATGTAGTCAAAATCGATGTTGTGGTTTTCGATGAGGTCCTGCCGCTTCAGGATCCGGTCCCGGTAATGCATCATGAACTCGTCCGAAAAGCCCTGGCCGTCAAAGGAAAGGCACCGGGCCGGGGTGTCGTTCAGCACGGTGATGTATTTCGCCTTGGTCCCGCCCTTGGAGTGGCCGATGACGCTCACCGTATACCGGGAGAGGCCCAGCCGCTCATAGGCAGACTTGTACCATTCCAGGGCGTTGATCTGCTGCAGCGGGTCGATCTGGTTGGCGCCCATGAAGTCGTCCACCCACTCGTGATGGCCCGTTCCCCGGAAGGCCACCACCGCTTCCCCCTCCGCCGGGTCCAGCAGCACGGCGGAAAAGCCCCCGCCGGCGCCGTAGGCCTGGTCCACATGGGTCTCCAGGATCCGGGCCCGCAGGATGTTCTCCTTCCGGTCCAGGGCCATCAGGATGTTCCGCCAGTCCAGGCCGTTCATCAGCACCGCGTAGTCCTTCCCGTCCTCGATCCGGCTCCGGTCGATTTCAGCAAGGAATTCCCCCACGGTTTTCCCTTCCGCGCCCTGCAGGCTCCGGAGGGGTTCCTCGTCCGGCAGATAGGTCAGCAGCTCGATCAGCAGGAGCTCGTCCATCCTGTACAGCATCTTCTTCTCCTCCTCAGCCCGCTTCAATCTCCTCGATCAGCGCCTGGTAGACCTGCTTCAGGTTCTCGTTTTCCCTCCGGATGTTCCGGACCAGATGGATGCTGATCATCCGCAGCATCCGGACGCCGCACCGGGGATGCTCCTCGCAGAAGCGGTCGAAGCTTTCCCGGTTGATCACCAGCGTCCTGCAGTCGGTCTTCGCCCGGACGGTGCTGGACCGCCGGTCCGGGTCGATCAGGGCCATCTCCCCGAAAACGCTGTGGCTCCGGTCGTCCAGGGTGGTGACCACGAAGCTGTCCCCGAAAACCGTCGCCTTGATCACGTCCACGCTGCCCTCGGTCAGCAAGTACATCTCATTGCCCTGGGCGCCCTCCGACAGGATATCCTTTCCCGCCGGGAACCGCTCCTCCCGCAGCAGGGCCGAAAGGGCCGCCAGGTCCTCCCGGGGAATGTTCTCCAGCATGGGAAAGGCCCTCAGCTTCTCCGTGTAATCCATTCCGTTCCCCTTCTCCTTCCTGCCCGCTCTGCGTCTCAGATCTCGCTGCCCAGGATGATGGCGCCCATGTTCCGCTTCAGCAGATATCCGTCCTCCGGATTCAGCCGGGGGCGGTTGATCTCGATGTTCCGCACGTTTTTCAGGTTTTGGATGATCTCCCCGTAATTGGTGGACTTCTGGGCCTCCGACAGGATCTGATGCTTCAGCTCCTTCTCCACCCCCATGTTCTCCACCACCCCCAGCAGCAGCGTGTTCTGCTCCCGCTTGTACCAGGAGAACAGCTCCCCGTAGGTCCTTCCGATCCATTCCTCCCGGACCGGGGCGATCTGCACCGAGACCCCGTCCCCGTTGTCCAGCAGGCTGGACATGACCCGGCTCATCCCGCTGTAGTTGGTGGAGGTGGTCAGAATGTACCGGGTGTATTCATCCGTGAAGACCACCTCGGCGCACCGCTGGCTCTCCAGGTAGTTCCTGTACCGCTCCGTGCGGATCTCCGCGCAGATCGGGCATCCGGCGTTCAGCTTCCGGACCATCAGCGCGCAGACGAAAACCCGGGAATCCACCAGCTCCGCGTCCAGGTTCTCCTGGTTCTCCCCGATGATCAGCACCCGGGCCGCTTCCTTCACGTTGGCCTTCATCAGGGTCTGCTCCTCGGTGAAATCCCCCCGCAGCACGTTCAGGCCCTTCAGCTCCTCGTCCTCCCGGAGCCCCTGCATCCGGATGTCCTCCACGTTGTTGATGACGATCAGGTCCGACGCCCGCAGATCCCGGTTCTTCCGCAGGATGCCCCGGAGCAGGATGCCCAGGTCGTTCTTCCAGCCGCAGATGATGATATGATCCCTCTTGTGCTGCAATTTTCTCACTTCCCTTTCCGGATCCAGCCTTCGGGCCACAAAGGCGGAGGAAACATAGCCCGTGATGGCGGTCAGCCCCGCCACCCCCAGCACCAGCACCAGCACGCCGATCGCCCTCGTCCAGGGGTTCTCCACATAGACATAGTCGTTCCCCGTGATGGCCAGCAGGTTGAAGGACACCACGTCCCAGAAGGTGGCCTCCGCCCCTTCCTGCCGCAGAATCAGCCAGGTGACCAGGCAGATGGCCAGATAGACCGTCAGGATCAGCAGGATCATTCCCGGCCGGAGCAGTCTGAGAAATTCCCTGAATTTATTCCGTTTCTTTTTCATCTTCGTTTCCCATCGAGCGAGGTTTATTCCATCACCGGTATTATAGCCGATCCGGGGGCAAACTGCAATCGGCCCGGGAAAAGGAAACATCCGCCGGAGGGGCTGGCGGACGCTTTCTTTTCCGATACGGTTCTGTTTTCTCAGCCCTCCCGGGCGCTGAGCTTCATGCGGAACTGTCTTCTCTCCTCCGCCTCCCGGAAGGCCCGCTTCTCCTCCTCGGTTTCCGGGATCAGCGGCGGCACCCGGGTGGGCCGGTTTTCGTCATCCAGGGCCACGAACACCGCGAAGGCCCGGTTGATCAGCTCCCGGCTGCCGTCCAGCCGCTCCACCAGGCTGTCCACCTGCACCTCCAGGGAGGTGTTCCCCGTCCAGGTCACCTTCGCCTCCTGCACCACCGTGTCGTTCAGATAGGCAGGCTTCAGGAAAACCAGGTTGTCCACGCAGACGGTGGTCACCGCCCGCTGGGTGTATCTCCGGGCGGCCACCGCGCCGGTCACGTCGATCCAGGCCATGATCTGGCCGCCGAAGAGCCTCGGCTGGGCATATCCGTTGCAGTGCTGGGGCATCACGATCTGAACATGGGTCGTCTTTTCCATCCGGTTGATTCTCCTTCCTTTTGATCCCGGCGCCTCCGGGGATTCCTCACAGGCGCTCCCCGTCCTATTCCTCCAGCGCGCCGATTCCCCGAAGGGTATCCAGCGCCTTCTTCACATCCCGGCGGATGACCTCCTCCGGCGCGTTGAACCGCTTTCTCATGGCAGACCTCAGCTCCTCCTCGCCGCGGTCTTCCTGCAGCAGCTCCAGGATGGCCCCCAGGGTTCTGTTCCCCCGCACCAGGCCGCCGAACCCGGACCCCGCCGTCGCCACCAGCAGCGTTTCGTTCCCGCTCTGATGATGGATGAATTCCTTTTTCAGCTTCATGCCTTCCGCCTCTTTCCTTTTCAGGATATTTCAGTTTTCGCTCGTGTCAGCCGTATTCTATCCGAATTTTCCACCCGGCGCAACCCCCTCCCGGCCCTTCGTCCTTCCGCTGTTCTTTCCTCTCCGCGTCCCGCTCCGGCCCTTGTCACGAAAAGGCTTCCGTCGTATAATACCCCCTGAGTTCAGCAGAAACCGGGGCATGTCCCCCGTCATAAAGCTCCGGGCTTCCGGAGCGCAGAAAAGGAGAAAGCATCATGGATGAATCCAGAAAGCCCAAATCCCGGGCCAAGCGGGTTGTGTCGGAAGGGCGCGGCGTGGAAAAGAAGGGCGAAGGCCTGGGAACGGGCCCCCTGGGGAACCAGGGAACCTATGCGGACCGGAAGGCCCAGCAGTCCGGGCAGGTGAATCAGCGGCCCGCGGGGTCGCCCCGGAGCGCCTCGCCCTTTACCCAGTCTCGCCCGCAGCAGACCGGCTCGCCCTTTACGCAGTCCCGGCCCCAGCAGACCGGCTCCGGGCGGCCCATGGGC
>CAZRLU010000140.1:0-6053 GCA_964600995.1 uncultured Oscillospiraceae bacterium
AGCGTTTCCTGAATGATCTCATTCACATGCTCCAACTGATCACGGATCATTTCCTGCAGCATTTTCCCGGGAATTCCGGCTATTTTTTTGTAGACAGGGGCGAGCTCACGCCGGGAAATCAGCCTGGGATTGATAAAAGAGCGCGTCCCGTTTTTGATCTGTATGTTCCCGTACAAAAGAATTTTCTGCTCAACCGGCAGCTGATGAATGACCCAGGGCTGATTAAACCAGACTGTTGCAATCTTTCCGGTAGCATCCTGCAGCCTGGCGGTTACCCGGCTCATTCCATGAAAATAGGACACCTTTGGCTTCTCGCAGATCATACCTTCCAGCATGCATCCACCGGCCACAGCCTCTGAAACAGTCCTGCAGTTCAGATGATCTTCATATCGGACCGGGAAAAAATATAATAAATCGCGCAATGAGGAAATCCCCACAGCGCGAAAACTTTTTAACCTTGCCGGACCGATACCTTTCAGGCTATTCAATTCCATAATCGTACTCCATGAGCGGTAAACAGAATGACGGAAAGGTTACTCCACTGAGATCAGATAGTAATACAGCGGCTGCCCTCCGTTATGATATTCCACATCGCACTGCGGATATTCCTCGGCCAGTCGGGAGGAAAGAGCTTCCGCATCAGCTTCCGTAATATCGCCTCCGTAGTAAACGGTGATCAGCTCATCCTCGTCATCGACAACACTGCGCACAGTTTCAACGGCGACCTCTTCCACCTGTTTCCCGGAGAATTCAATCTGCCCGTTATGCAAACCGATAATGTCTCCCTGCTTGATCTCGATCCCGTTGTATTCGCTGTCACGGATGGCATAGGTGATCGTAGCGGTTTTGACATGCTCAGCGGCTTCGCACATTCTGGAATAAACTTCATCCGGCTCAAGCTCTTCCTGGAAAGCGATGGCCGCGGCAATACCCATCGCCACATTCTTGGTAGGAAGAACCTTCACATCGCATTCGCTCATTTTGGCTGCCTGATTTGCCGCAAAGATAATGTTTCCGTTATTGGGAAGAACAAAAATATGTTCAGCCGGAACCTTGCCGATGGCGCTGAGAATGTCATCCACGGAAGGATTCATCGTCTGACCGCCTGCGACAATCTGGTCAATGTTCAGGTCCTGGAAGAAGCTGGTAAACCCGTCTCCCATGGAGATGGCGACCATACCATATTTTTTCCGGGGTTCAGGGGCAGCCGTTCCCTGATCAGGCATGGTGTTTTCCCTGGATTCATTCTCCATGGCCCGCTTCATTTCAGCCAGATTATCCACCTGAATATGAATCAGCTCGCCCAGCTCAATACCGTATTCAATGACGGAGCCTGGGTTATCCGTGTGCACATGCACCTTGGCTTCCTGCATATCCCCGCTCACCTGAACACAGTCCCCGATCCGATTCAGACGTCTGCGGAAGGAATCCAGATCGTGCTCGTCGCAGTCATCCCGGAAGGAATGAATCTCAAACTGAACGCAGTAGGTGTGCGTCAGTTCCTTCGAAAGATCATGCCAGTCATCTGCGCTCTCGGCACGATCTTCCTCCATCTGCGTTTCAGTGGAAGCAATATCCTCTCCCCGGAGGACAGCGGCATATCCCTGATAGATCAGCATCAAACCGCGTCCGCCGGAATCCACAACCCCGGCCTGCTTCAGCGCGGGAAGCATATCCGGCGTCTTTTTCAGGATTGCTTCACCGCTTTTAAGCATAACATTGATTAAACCCTCATAGTCATCCGGATCCTTTTGCGCCTGCTTCAGGGCATCCTCCGCGACAACCCGGGCAACGGTCAGAATCGTACCCTCCTTGGGCTTCATGACGGCCTTGTATGCAACTTCAGCGCCTTTTCCGAGGGCTTCAGCGAATTGCAGGGGTGTAATTTTCTCAACACCCTTCAGGGCTTTGGCAAAACCGCGGAAAAGCTGGCTTGTAATAACGCCGCTGTTTCCGCGGGCTCCCTTCAGGGCGCCTTTGGACAAGGCGTTGGCTGCATCGTCCGCCCTCAGAAATTCTTTGCTGTTGATTTCGCGGATTGCGCTCTGCATGGTAAGGGACATGTTTGTTCCGGTATCCCCGTCCGGAACCGGAAAAACGTTCAGAGCATCCACCGCTTCACGATTGCGCTCCAGCAGGGCGGTTCCGGCCATTGCCATGTCTCTCAGCAGCATCCCGTCAATTGTTTTAAACTGTATCAAAGGAAGTACCTCCGATCAATCAATGTGATTATCCCTGGATCTGATCCCCATCCGAACTGTGTGCCACGGCATGAAGACCCGTCAGATACGGATTCCCTCTACGGAGATATTGACTTTCCGAACCTTGACTCCCGTCATGGCTTCCAGCTTGTATCGGACAGTATCGACGATCGTTTTGCATACTTCCGCAATGGATACACCATATTCCACGATGATAAACAGGTCAACATCAAGCATGTCTCCTGCGTTGCGGATCTGAACACCTTTGGAAAGGTTTTCGCGGCCGAGCCATTCCACCAGACCGTCTGTCGCTCTTTTCCCGCACATGGCAACGATGCCGTAGCATTCCAGCGCCGCATAGCCGACGACTTTCATCATTACATCCTCAGAGATGTAAATGGTACCCTCATTGTTTTTTACTTTGCATTCCATGCAATTCTTCCTCCTGCGTCTGCCGCCCTTGAACTGAGTGGGCGGACTGTTACAAAGGACAGAAAAATTATACAGGATATTCCATTTTTTATCAAGCTTTTTCAGATGAAGGCCCTCCGGGTTTTCTTTTTTACCTCTTGACAAAAGCAATCCTTTTTCTATAATTCAAATTACTGATGATGATGGGGAGAAGCCTGAATCCTTCCGCTTCAGAGAGACCCCGGCTGGTGAGAGGGGCCCGGACATTCAGGATATACACCCCGGAGTTTCCGCGCTGAAACGATGCATAGTAGGTGCGGGCCGGTGCGCCGGTTACAGCGTTCATGAGAGCCTTTCCGCCTGCTTCATGGGGCGGTCCAGGCTGAATGGAAGTGGTACCGCGGTCTTTCTCCCCCGCCTTCCGGCAGGAGGAGATTTTTTTATTCAAAGGAGGTTCGCCATGGATCTGAGTTCTCTTTCCTATGCATCCCGGTTTGATCATGTATCAGGGAGTGCGATCCGGGAAATATTCAAAGTGATCGCGCAGCCCGGCATGATTTCCTTTGCTGGCGGAAATCCATCCCTTTCCGCACTGCCGGATCAGGAAGTGTCCCGCCTGGCTTCGGAAGTTTTGGCACAGAACGGCAAGTGGATTCTTCAGTATGGTGCGACGGAAGGGTATCCGTCTTTTCTGGAAAGCCTGAAATCATATCTGAAAACGCATTTGGGGATCCAGACTCCTTCTGTTCTCCCCGTAACCGGTTCAACCCAGGCAATGGATCTGCTCTGCAAAGCCCTGATTAATCCCGGGGACCGCATTATCGTTGAGAATCCTTCCTTCCTGGGAAATCTTCAGTGTATGAAGCTTTATGAGGCAGAGCTCGTCCCGGTTGATAGCGACGATGATGGCATGGATCCGGATCATCTGGAATATCTGATCAAATCCACCAAACCCAAGATGATCTATACGATTCCCACCTTTCAGAATCCTACGGGCAGGACGCTCAGCCTTGAGCGCAGAAAAAGGGTTGCGGAGCTGGCGAATCAGTATGGCGTTATTGTTGCGGAGGATGATCCATACCGGGATCTCCGGTATCGCGGAGAATCCCTCCCTCCCATCAAGACTTTTGACGAAAACGGATGGGTTGTGTTCATGGGCAGCTTCAGCAAGGTGATTTCTCCCGGGCTGCGGGTCGGCTATATGGCCGGAGATGCCGGAATTATCAGAAAGTGTACAATCGGAAAGCAGTCCACGGATGTTCATACCGCCAATCTGAACCAGGCAATCGTGGATCAGTTCTTGCGTCAGGATCTGCTAGCTCCGCATGTTGAACAGATTGTATCCGCATATCGGGCACAGTGCGATCTGATGCTGAGTCATCTTTCCCGCTTCCCAGAGGGGGTGTCTTTTACCAGACCGGACGGGGGGCTCTTTATCTGGGCGGAGCTTCCGGAAGGGATGTCAGCCAAGGAAATCCTTGATCAGTCGATTCAGGAAGGGGTTGCCTTTGTACCGGGCACTCATTTCTATGCCTTCGGTGGGCATGAAAATACGCTGCGCCTGAATTTTTCCGGCAGCACAGCGGATCTGATTGAGGTCGGAATGGAAAGACTGGAAAATCTGATCCGCAAAAACCTGAACAAATAAAAAGAAACCGGAGGAGATAAAAGTGGAACATATTCTTGATATCCTGAAGGACAGGGGCTTTATCGCGCAGACAACATTTGAGGATGAACTGTATGAACAGCTGAAGAATCCGACCACCTTCTACGTTGGTTTTGATCCGACCGCCGACAGCCTTCATATCGGCCATTATATCCCGATCATGGCAATGGCCCATATGCAGAAAGCCGGGCACCGTCCCATCGCGCTGATGGGAGGCGGGACCGCCATGATCGGGGATCCCTCCGGCAAAACGGATATGCGGAAAATGATGACTGTCGAGACGATTGATCACAATGTGGAATGCATCAAGCGGCAGATGTCCCGTTTCCTTGATTTCAGCGAAGGAAAGGCGATCATTGTCAATAACGGCGACTGGCTCCGGCATCTGAATTTCATTGAATTCATGCGCGATATCGGTTCCATGTTCAATGTGAACAGGATGCTGACTGCAGATTGCTACAAAGCCAGGATGGCAACGGAAAATGGACTATCCTTCCTGGAATTCACTTATATGCTGATGCAGAGCTATGATTTCCTTGAACTTTTCCAGCGCTACGGCTGCAGGCTGGAGATGGGCGGAAATGATCAGTGGAGCAATATGCTCGGCGGTGCTGACCTGGTCCGCAGAAAACTGTCCGAAAAAGCTTTTGCCTGCACCTTCCAGTTGCTGCTCACCCATGATGGGCGCAAGATGGGAAAAACGGAAGCCGGAGCGCTGTGGCTTGATCCGGCCAAAACTGCGCCCTATGATTTTTATCAGTACTGGCGGAATGTGGACGATCAGGATGTGCAGAAATGCCTTGCGCTCCTGACCTTCCTGCCCATGGATGAAGTAAGGCGTTTGGGCGCGCTTCAGGGATCTGAAATCAATGAAGCGAAAAAGGTGCTTGCCTATGAAGTGACGAAGCTTGTGCACGGTGCTGAGGAGGCAGACAAAGCTGCTGAAGCGGCGGCTTCCCTATTCGGCGGCGGTTCCTCCTCGGAGAATATTCCTTCTGTCGGCATCACGGAGGCAGAGCTTTCCGCAGATGGCAGGGTCAGCACACTTCTTGTCCGTTCCGGACTTTGCAAAAGTCAGAGCGATGCGCGTAAGCAGATTGAGCAGAATGCGGTTTCTGTCAACGGAAACAAAGTAACGGATGTGATGACGGTTCTGCATCCGGAAGACATCGGAGATGGAGCTTTGCTGAAAAAAGGGAAAAAGGGCTTCTGCAGAATTCTGCTTGTGCCATGAAAGACGAGTATATTACCTTCGCAAATCCGGGCTCCGGAGAAATAACCATACAGAAAAGCCGTTTTATCGGGTATGGCTGGCCATGTGCTTCGGAAGAGGCGGCTCTGGACCATATCCGGGAGATGCGGGAGCTTTATCGCGATGCACGGCATCATTGCTACGCCTATATTATTGGTACGAATGCCGGAGTCATCCGCTATTCGGATGATGGGGAGCCGAGCGGCACCGCCGGTCTCCCCATGCTTAATCTGCTGCGCTCGGAAGGCCTTGTAAACTGTTGTGTGGTTGTGATCAGATACTTCGGCGGGATATTACTCGGAACAGGCGGTCTGGCCCGGGCTTATTCCTCTGCCTGCAGAATTGCAATGGAAAAAGCCGGAATCGTTCAGATGCAAAAAACCTGCACCTTCCTTTGCGAAGTTCCCTATGCGGCCTGGGATGCTGTCCGGTATCACCTTGAAAAGCTTCCGGTTATCTGCCGGAATCCTGAATTTCAGACGGCTGTATCCTTTATGCTGAGCATCAGGAGCAAAGATTGCGA
>CAZRLU010000141.1:0-6031 GCA_964600995.1 uncultured Oscillospiraceae bacterium
TACCTGATGAGCCGGGAGGAGCTGCTGAACAAGATCGTGACGCTGACGGGCGGCCAGGCGGCGGAGCAGCTGATCTTCCATTCCATCACCACCGGGGCCTCCAACGACATCGAAAAGGCCACCAAGCTGGCCCGGGGGATGATCACCCGCTACGGCATGGGCGAATTCGGCATGGTGGCCATGGAGACGGTGACCAACCAGTATCTCGGCGGGGACACGGCCCTGGCCTGCAGCCCGGCCTATTCGGAAAAGATCGACGAGCAGGTGGTGGCCCTGGTGAAGAACGCCCGGGAGAAGGCGGACCGGATCCTGCGGGAGAACGAGGGCAAGCTGCATGAGCTGGCCGCCTTCCTGCTGAAGAAGGAAACCATCACGGGCGAGGAGTTCATGGCGATCCTGAACGCAAAGCCCGAAGCCGGGGAGGAAGCCCCGGCGGAGGAGAACCGCCCGGCCCTGGCGTAAAGACCGCGCAAAAAAACGGCGCCCATCGGATCATCCGATGGGCGCCTTCGCTGTGTACTGCTATTTCATCAGGAACTGGACCTTGGCCGGCCCGGTCTGACAATGGGTGATGGCGCAGGCGATGGCGTCGGCCGCGTCGTCGGGGGTGGGAATTTTGTCCATCTTCAGCAGCAGCTTCACCATCTGCTGCACCTGCTTCTTGTCCGCCTTGCCGTAGCCGGTGACCGCCTGCTTGATCTGCATGGGGGTATACTCATAGAGGTTCTCAGTGTATTCCGCCGCGGCGATGATGGCCGCGCCCCGGGCGGCGCCCACCATCAGGGCGGTGGTCACGTTCCGGGCGAAGAAGAGCTCCTCGAAGGCCACGTCGTCCGGATGATAGATGCCGATCAGATCCCGGACGCCCAGCTGCAGCGTCCGCAGCCGGTGCTGCATGGGAACGCCGGCCTTGGTTTCCACACATCCGTAGCCCAGCAGCTTCATGCCGCTGCCATGGGTTTCCACCACGCCCCAGCCCATCAGGGCGTAGCCCGGATCGATGCCCAGCACGATCAAAAAAACACGCTCCTTTGCGGAAAAAAATCCCGTATCATGGTACCCGCCGAGGGGGGAAAAGTCAAGTTGACAGTCCTTTTTCAATCCGATAGAATGATATGCAACTCAAGGGAAATCCAGGCTGAGAGAAGGAGAATTCGCAAGCAGATGTTCACGCGTTTTGACGGGAGAGAAGCGGACCGGCAGCGGCCGGTTTCCATCCAGACGGACTTTGTCGGGACGGCGGCGGGAAGCTGCCTGATCGCCACGGGGAAGACCCGGGTGATCTGCACGGCCAGCGTGGAGGAGGCGGTGCCGCCCTTCCTGAAGGGCAAGGGACAGGGCTGGGTGACGGCGGAATATGCCATGCTGCCCGCCTCCACCGGCGTCCGGAAGAAACGGGACGGGCTGAAGAAGGACGGCCGCGGGGTGGAGATTCAGCGGCTGATCGGCCGGGCGCTCCGCCAGGCGGTGGATCTGAAGGCCCTGGGGGAAAGAACGATCACCCTGGACTGCGATGTGCTGGAGGCGGACGGGGGCACCCGGACGGCCTCCATTACCGGTGCCATGGTGGCGCTGACCTGCGCGGTGGACAGGCTGATGGCGGAGGGAAAGCTGCTGTGCTCCCCGATCCGGCATCAGATCGCCGCCATTTCCGCCGGCATTGTGGAGAACGAGCCCTGCCTGGATCTGTGCTATCAGGAGGACAGCCAGGCCCAGGTGGACATGAACTTCGTCATGAACGAAAAGGGCGAGATGATCGAGATCCAGGGAACCGGGGAAGGAAGAGCCTTCAGCCGGCAGGAGCTGGACCGGCTGCTGGCCCTGGGGGAAAAGGGAATCCGGGAGCTGATGGCCGCTCAGCGCCGGGCGCTGGGAGACCGGGCTGCCCATCTCTGCGCCCGGCCGGCGCTGCTGGCTGCCACGGGCAACGCCCATAAGCTGAAGGAGCTGCAGCATATTTTCGCGGATCACTATACCGTGCTTCCCATGAGCGCGGCAGGCTTCACGGCGGACATCGAGGAGAACGGGAAGACCTTCGCGGAGAACGCCGTAATCAAGGCGGAGGCGGTCGCCGAAGCCACGGGGCTGCCGGCCATCGCGGATGACAGCGGACTGACGGTGACGGCGCTGAACGGGGAACCCGGGGTGTATTCCGCCCGGTATGCGGGGGTTCACGGGGACGACGAGGCCAACAACGACCTGCTGCTGCGGAAGATGGAGGGCGTTGAAAACCGGGAGGCCTTCTTCGTGTGTGCGCTGGCGCTGAAGATCCCGGGACGGGAGCCGGTGCTGGCGGAGGGCCGCTGCCCCGGCGTGCTGCTGCATGAGCGCAGGGGGACCGGCGGCTTCGGATACGATCCGCTGTTCCTCTATGAGCCTCTGGGGAAGACCTTCGCGGAAGTGAATGAGGAAGAAAAGAACGCCGTCAGCCACCGGGCCAGGGCCTGCGAGGCCATGAAGCGGAAGATGGCGGAGCTGTAAGGGGACGGGAAAAATGTACGCTTTTATCGAAGGCAAGGTCTGCGAGAAAACCAACGGCATGCTGGTGCTGCTGGCGGCAGGGGTGGGCTGGCAGCTGATGTGCTCCAACAACACCCTGCAGGCCGCTCCGCCACAGGGGGAGACCATGCGCTGCTACACGGTGCTGAACGTGCGGGAGGACGCCATGGAGCTCTACGGCTTCGCCACCCGGGAGGAGAAGCGGATGTTTCAACAGCTGACCTCCGTGTCCGGGGTGGGCAGCAAGACCGCTTTGGCCCTGCTGGGGGCCATGCCCCTGCGGGACCTGAACCTGGCGATTCTGCTGGGGGATGTGAACGCCCTGGCCCGGGCGCCGGGAATCGGGAAGAAGACCGCCCAGCGCATCGCCATGGAGCTGAAGGAAAAGGTGACCCAGGCGGACGTATCCGCCACCGCGGCGCCGGATACCGCGGCCGCGGCCGCCCTGCAGACGGACGCGGTGGTGGAGGCGGTGGAGGCGCTGACGGCGCTGGGCTATTCAGCCATGGAGGCTCGCAACGCGGTGGCGCAGGTGAAGGATCAGACGGAGAAGCCGGAGGAGCTGATCCGCCTGGCGCTGCGCGGCATGGCCGGCGTCTGAGCGGGGCCGGAAAAGGGAAGGAATTGCGCGGGGAGCCGCGCGGAAATGAGAGCGTAACGGGATGGAAGAAGAAAGATTTGTGGCATCCGGGATGCAGGCGGAGGACAGCGCAGTGGAGCAGACGCTCCGGCCCCATTCCCTGCGGGATTACGTGGGCCAGAAGGCGGTGAAGGACAGCCTGAACATCTACATCCAGGCGGCCCTTTCCCGGCAGGACGCGCTGGATCATATGCTGCTTTACGGCCCTCCCGGGCTCGGAAAGACGACGCTGGCCTGCATCGTGGCAGCGGAGATGGGACAGAGCATCCGGGTCACCAGCGGCCCGGCCATTGAGCGGCCGGGGGATCTGGCCGCGATCCTCAGCAACCTGAATACGGGGGACGTGCTGTTCATCGATGAGATCCACCGGCTTTCCCGCCAGGTGGAGGAGGTGCTGTATCCCGCCATGGAGGATTACGCCATCGACATCATGATCGGCAAGGGACCGACGGCCCGCAGCATCCGGGTGGATCTGCCGAAGTTCACCCTGGTGGGGGCCACCACCCGGGCGGGGCAGCTGTCCGCGCCCCTGCGGGACCGGTTCGGCATGCTCTTCCGGCTGGAGATGTACACACCGGAGGAGCTGACCCAGATTGTGCGGCGCAGCGCGGGGATCCTGGGGGTGCAGTCGGATCCCGAGGGGCTGCTGGAAATCGCCCGGCGCAGCCGGGGAACCCCCCGGATTGCCAACCGGATGCTGAAGCGGGTACGGGACTATGCCCAGGTCCGGGCGGGAGGACACATCACCCGGGAGATTGCCCGGGAAGCGCTGACCCTGCTGGAGGTGGATGAGCTGGGGCTGGACAAGGTGGACCGGAACATCCTGGCCTGCATGATGGACAAGTTCGGGGGCGGCCCGGTGGGGCTGGATACCCTGGCGGCCACCACGGGAGAGGACGCGGTGACCATCGAGGATGTCTACGAGCCCTACCTGATGCAGCTGGGATTCATCCAGAGAACCCCCCGGGGGCGGGTCTGCACGCCGCTGGCCTGGAATCACATGAAAAGACAGATGCCCGCCGGAAATGACGCGCAGCTGCGGATGGAGATCTGAACAGAGATGAGAACCGAGGATTTTGACTATGAACTGCCGGAGGAGCTGATTGCCCAGACCCCCATCGAGCCCCGGGATCATTCCCGGCTCCTGGTGGTCCACCGCTCCGACGGCAGCCTGGAGCACAGGCATTTCTATGACATCGTGGAATATCTGCACCCGGGGGACGCGCTGGTGATCAACGAGACCCGGGTGATTCCCGCCCGCCTGCTGGGCGTCAAGGAGGATACGGGCGTTCCGGTGGAGGTGCTCCTGCTGCGGCGGGAGAACGCCACGGACTGGGAGGCGCTGGTCCGCCCGGGCAGACGTCTGAAGCCGGGCACCTTCTGCTCCTTCGGGGACGGGGTGCTGCGGTGCGAAATCCTGGAAAACGTCTCGGAGACGGGAGGACGGCGGGTCCGCTTCCACTTCGAGGGGGTCTTCGAGGAGCTGCTGGACCGGCTGGGAGAGATGCCCCTGCCCCCCTACATCCATGAGAAGCTGGGAAACCCGGAGCGGTATCAGACGGTGTACGCGAAGGAGGAGGGCTCCGCGGCCGCGCCGACGGCGGGGCTCCATTTCACGCCGGAGCTGCTGGAGAAAATCCGGGAAAAGGGCATCCTGATTGTGCCGGTGCTGCTGCATGTGGGGCTGGGAACCTTCCGGCCGGTGAAGGTGGAGAACGTGGAAACCCACGTCATGCACAGCGAGTTCTGCCAGGTGAGCCAGGAGGCCGCCGGGACCCTGAACCGGGTCCGGAAGGCGGGAGGGCGCATCGTCTGCGTCGGGACCACCTCGGTCCGGACCCTGGAGACCATGGCCACGGAGGACGGGGTGATTCATCCCGGGGCGGGAGAGACGCAGATCTTTATCTATCCCGGCGTCCCGATCAAGGCGGTGGACGCCCTGATCACCAATTTCCATCTGCCCCAGAGCACCCTGCTGATGCTGGTGAGCGACTTCCTGGGACGGGAGAAGGCCCTGGAGGTCTACCGGGAGGCGGTGCGGGAAAAATACCGGTTTTTCTCCTTCGGGGACGCCATGTTCATCGAATGACCGTGCCGGGCGATTGTCTAAAAATATTGTTGAATTTTTCACAAATTCCGGATATAATAGGCACGTTCATTCAATTAACTTACGGCACGGTCTGGAGGCGTCCATGAAAAACTCCATTGAGATGTGTCAACCCCTTTGCATGCCCTTTGTTTGCTTCGGATTTGATTCCAGGTATTCCGCTTTCCCGGAAAAGCCCTATATGCATTACTTTGCGGAGCTGCTCCTCGTCCGGGAGGGGCGCCTTCGCGTGCTTCGGAACCAGGAGGAGCAGATCGTCTCCCCCGGGGAGGCTGTTTTATTTTGCCCTGCCGTGGTCCATCAGGTTTCCGTGGCCGGGGACGAACCGGCCAGGGTGGACGTGATCCGGATGGATCCGGACCGGATGCCGGACCTGCCCGCCTATTCCGCGGATCTGAAAACCCTGCTGTGGGAAGCCAGCAAGGCCAATCTGCCCATGCTGGTGCCTGCGGAGGACGTGAAAAAGATGTTCCTGCCCCAGCTGTGCGACGGGTGCGTGCAGGAATGCAGCCGCCGGACCTACGGCTACGATGTGAACGTGACCAGCCTGATGGCGCTGATCAACACGGCCGTCATCCGCTTCTGGAAGGAAAAAGGCCTGGAGACCAGCTGCAGGAAAGGACAGACGGACCCGATCTACAGCCTGTCGGGATATATCCAGGCCCATCTGCAGGACAGCCTGCGGGTGGAGGACCTGGCAGCCCGCTGCGGTCTCAGCTACCCCTGGTTTGCCAAGAAATTCCGGGAGATCTACGGCATCAGCTGCAAGGACTATATCGAGCAGA
>CAZRLU010000142.1:0-5996 GCA_964600995.1 uncultured Oscillospiraceae bacterium
CTACAAGCCCCTGTCCCCCCTGCTTCATGAGAAAGGATAAAGACACGTGATTTCGAACAGCCCGGAGGAAACTAAGCGGCTCGGGATGCTGCTGGCGGAGGAGCTGCAGCCGGGGGACGTCATCCTGCTGGAGGGCCCCCTTGGCGCGGGAAAGAGCGAGTTCGCCCGGGGGGTGGCGAAGGGCCTGGGGGTCGCCGAAACGGTGACCAGCCCCAGCTTCACCATCCTGAATGTCTATGAGAGCGGGCGGCTGCCCCTGTACCATTTCGACTGGTACCGGCTGGAGAGCGCAGAGGAGCTCTTTGAGCTGGGCATGGACGAATACCTGGGGGGCGCCGGCGTCGCCCTGGTGGAATGGCCGGGGCAATGCCCCGAGGCGCTGCCGGAGCGCTTTCTGATGATCGAGCTGCTGCCCCTGGATGAAAACAGGCGGGAGCTGCGGATCAACCGGCACGGAGATTTCAGAAAAACGGCTTGGGAAGGAAAAGAGACATGAAGCTGCTGGCAGCGGATACCTCGGGACCGGTCTGCGGGGTCGCAGTGATGGAGGACGAACGGGTCCTCTGCGAATATACGGTGCAGAACAGCTATACCCACAGCGCCAGCCTGATGCCCATGGTGGAGCGGAGCCTGGAGAGCGCGGGGGTGAGCCTGGCGGAGCTGGACGCCCTGGCGGTGGTGACCGGCCCGGGGAGCTTCACCGGCGTGCGGATCGGGGTGGCCACCATCAAGGGTCTGGCCCACGGAAGCGGCAAGCCCTGCATCCCGGTGAACGCGCTGGAAGCCCTGGCCCTGAGCGCCGGCGGCGGCCTCTGGCAGGGGGCGGTCTGTCCCATCCAGGACGCCCGGGCGGGGCAGGTTTACGGCGCCTGCTTCCTGGGAGAGGAAAGGCGGATGGAGGACGCGGCCCTGAAGCTGGAGGACTATCTGGCCCGGGTGAGCGCCCTGACGGAGGCGCCCCTGCTCTTCACGGGGGACGGGGTCCGGCCCCACGGGAAGCGGATCCGGGAGATCCTGGGAGAGAGGGCTTCCTTCGCGCCGGGGCCCTTCTGCTATCTGCGGCCCTCGGCGGCGGGAATCCTGGCGGTCCGGAAGGGACAGGCCGTCTCCTATCCGGAGCTGAAGGAAACCTATCTGCGGCCCCCGAACGCGGAGAAGAACAAGAAGCTGCTGGAGGCCATGCGGCATGGATGAAATTCGGATCCGCAGGATGCAGTATGGGGACGTGGGGCAGGTGGAGGCCATCGAAAGGGCCACCTTTGCCCGGCCCTGGAGCGAGGAAAGCCTGCGGCGGGAAGTGAAGGAAAACCCGGTGGCCCGCTACCTGGTGGCGGACCAGCAGGGGGAGATCCTGGGATACGCCGGCGCCTGGGTGGTGATGGACGAGTGCCACATCACCAACATCGCCGTCCGGGAGCAGGAGAGGGGCCGGGGCCTGGGAAGAAGGCTCCTGGAGGCCCTGATGCAGTACATGAGCAACCTGGGGGCCGCCTGGGCGGACCTGGAGGTGCGGGTCAGCAACGAGCGGGCCCAGAAGCTGTACGGCAGCCTGGGCTTCGTGACCCTGGGAAAGCGGAAGCGCTATTATGAGGACAACGGGGAGGACGCCTTCCTGATGGTCTGCGAAAGGCTGCCGGAGGCGGACCCGGATTTCGAGGAGGAGGAAGTGCTTCCCCCGGAAGGGGGGGAGATCAAGCCATGAGAAAGATTGCCTGGATCCTGGCCGCGACGCTGCTGGCGCTGGGGCTGGCCTGGGGCGCCGCCCTGGGAGAGGAGGCGGAGGCGCCGGATCTCACCGGGGACTGCAGCTTTACCCTCTGCGCCTCCAAATACGGGGACGCCCGGCTGCGGAACGGGGACTACACCAAGGGCTGGGAAAGCAAGAAGATCCGGAATCCCTATGTGGTGATCCATTCGGAGAAGCCCATGTACGGGTTGTATCTCTGCTTCCGGCAGATGCCGACCTCCTGGGAGCTGCAGGTGAAGGACGGGGAAGGGAAGGACGACTGGAAGACCCTGATCCCGGGGGACACCCGGTTCCATCACACCTTCTATGAGCTGGACGGGCTGCGGACGGTCCGGATCTATTCCACTCAGGAGAAGGCCCACGTGATGGGCTTCAACGAGATCTACGTCTTCGGCCGGGGCCGGATTCCGGACTGGGTGCAGCGGTGGGAGGAACCGGTGGAGAAGGCGGACATCCTTTTTCTTTCCGCCCATCAGGATGACGAGCTGATCTTTTTCGGCGGCGGGATTCCCACCTATGCGGTAGAGCGGGGCAAGCGGGTGCTGGTGGCCTACATGGCGCTGTACAACGGAACCCGGCGGTCCGAGGCTCTGAACGGCCTGTGGAGCATGGGAATCCGGAACTATCCGGTCTTCAGCGGCTTCAAGGACACCTTCAGCTCCACCGCGAAGGACGCCTACAAAAAGCTGGGGAAGGACAAGGTGCTGGGATGGATCACGGAGCTCCTCCGGAAGCATCAGCCGGAGGTGGTGGTGACCCACGACCTGAACGGGGAATACGGCCACGGGCAGCACAAGATGACCGCGGACGCGGCCATCCAGGGCTACACCCTGGCGGCGGACCCGGCGGCGTATCCCGAGTCCGCGGAGAAATACGGGACCTGGCAGGTGAAGAAGCTGTACGTGCACCTTTACGGGGACGAGTCGGTGCAGACGAAGATGGACTGGACCGTTCCCCTGAAGAGCCTGGGCGGAAAGACCGGGCTGGAGGCGGCGGAGGAAGCCTTCGCGCTGCATGTGTCCCAGCAGACGGCGGAGGCCAAGGTCAACGGGAAATGGCGGCGGCTCAGCGTGGAAACCCACGGAACCGCCTACTCCAACACCACCTTCGGCCTGTATGCCAGCCAGGTGGGGCCGGATGAGACCCATACGGATTTCCTGGAACATATCGATTGAGCACGAGGAGATTTTTTCGGCATGAGAAAATGGCATTTTCTGCTGGCGCTGCTGTGCTGCCTGGCCTTCTGCGGGCTTGCGCAGGGAACGGAGGAAGCGGCGGAGCTGACGGCGGACTGCACCCTGAGCCTGGGGAACCAGAAGAACCCGAAGGGGCTGACGGACCGGAAATTCACGTCCTATACGGAGAGCAAGGCGGCGAAGAACCCGGCCCTGACCATTACCAGCGATACCCCGATCCACGGCCTGTATCTCTGCTTCCAGAAGAAGCCGGAAAGCTATGAGATTCAGGCCAAGCGGGGCGGCAGCTGGGAAACGGTCTGCGAGGGCAGCGAATTCGTCCATGCCTTCCATGCCCTGGAGGGGGAGACGGAGGTCCGGGTCGTCGCCCTGGGGGACAAAAAGCAGACCATGGGCTTCAACGAGGTGTATGTCTTCGGGGAGGGGCAGCTTCCCTCCTGGGTGCAGCAGTGGCAGGAGACGCCGGACAAGTCGGATATCCTGTTCGTGGTGGCCCATCCGGAGGAGGAGCTGCTGTACCTGGGAGGCGCCATTCCTTATTATGCCCGGGAGCTGCAGCGGACCGTGGCCGTGGCCTGCATGAGCTATGCCAACACCACCCGGCGCAGCGAGCTGCTGAACGGCCTGTGGTCCATGGGATACCGGTACTACCCGATCATCGGGGACTTCAAAACAGCCAAGGCCAAGGGTGTGAAGGCGGCCTACAAGACCATCGACAGCCGGAAGGGCGAAGAGGTGCTGGTCTCCTGGCTCGCCGACGCGGTGGCCCGGACCCGGCCGGAGGTGCTGGTGGGCCCGGATGAAAACGGGGAAGGCAACAACGGGCAGCGGATGATGCTGGCGGACGCCTGCCGGAAGGTCTTTGACGCGGCGGCGGACCGGTGGCAGATCAAGAAGCTGTATCTGCACCTGCTGGGAGGGGAAGAAGAGCAGGTGGTCTTCGACTGGTACAAGCCCATGGAGAAGCTGGGGGGACGGACCGGCATGGGGCTGGCCTATTATGCCTACCTCTTCCACAAGACCCAGGACGATCAGGGCCGGAGCGTGTACCAGGAGGGCCTGACCTACGCCAACAACCGCTTCGGCCTGGCGGAAAGCCTGGTGGGAGAGGACCTGCTGCACGAGGACTTCCTGGAGAACATCCCCCTGGAGGATCTGACGGCGGCGAAGGAGGAGACCGAGGCCCCGGCCTGGTCCTATTTGGACATTCCGGAGCTGCCGGTCCTGAACGCAAAGGGCTACCTGGACGAGGGTGAGTTCATCTGGAGCGACGACGCCCGGGGCCACTATGTGTTCATCGATACCGGCGTGAAGCTGGTCATTCAGCGGAAGTTTGACGGATCCCTGCCCCTGACCTGGTTCGAGACGGAAATCTGGTGCGACCTGGAAGCCGGGGAAAGAATGAAGAACCTGGAATACACGCCGGAGAAGGCGGTGGGCAAAAAGAGCCGGGTGGATGCGGCGAAAAACGCCATCGCCAACAAGCTGGTCTTCGCCTGCAACATGGACTATTACACCTACCGGGTGGGCAGCAAGAACGGCCATCCGGTGGGGGTGGAGATCCGGGACAAGGAAATCTACTTTGACGACCGGTATGATTACCTGGAGACCAAGTTCTTCCCCAACCTGGACACCCTGGCCTTCTATGAGGACGGGTCCGTGGATGTGCACGCCAGCATGGAGCTCAGCGGCCAGGAATACCTGGACCGGGGCGCCTACATGGTCTTCAGCTTCGGCCCCTATCTGATCCGGGAGGGAAAGCTCAGCGACTGGGTGCAGGATCCCACCAAGAGCCGGGCGAAGAATCCCCGGCATGCCTTCGGCATGATCGAGCCGGGGCACTATGTGGACATCATGTGCGAGGGACGGCTGGGAAGCCGCAGCGAGGGCGTCACCATGCCCCAGCTGGCGCTTCTGTGCCAGCAGGCGGGATGCACAGAGGCCTGCGACATGGACGGCGGCCAGACGGCGGTGGTGATCTTCATGGGTAAGCAGCTGAACAAAATCGGAAAATATGACGGAAAGACCGCGGCCCGGGAAACCTGCGAGGTGATGGGCATCGGCATCAGCGATCAGGTGGGCAGCTGGAAAATCCAGTAAGGCTCCGCCACAAACCGGGAAAGGGACCGCAGCCGAAGGAACCGGCGTTTCCCGGGGTCCCCTGCGGGGAACATCCCTTCCTTCGACTGAATCATTCCCAGGCAAAACAAACGGCGCGCCGCGAAAGAGCGGCGCGCCGTTTTGCGACCCGGCAGCGAGCATCAGGAAGCGGGATACTCCCGGGCGGGAGTCCAGTAGCGCTGCTGGTAATAATCCGTGAAGCAGTAGGTGACCCGGACGGGGTGCCGGCCGACGGGGGTGTTGGCGATCTCCGCCTCCGCCCCGAGGACGATGGGATCCCCGAGCCGGTAGCTGTCCTTGTAATTTCCGCTGTAGTCATAGTAGTCGCAGAGGAACTGCAGCCGGTCCCCCTGACCGATCTGAATCAGGGTTTTCGCCTGGGTTTCCGTTTCCCCGCCGGCATAGACCGGCTCGGCCCCGGCGATGTATCCGTAGGGGTTCTCCTCATCAAACCGCAGGATCAGCCGGACCCGGTCGCCGTTCAGCAGGGCGGGGGTGTAGCCGGTGAAGACGGTCTGGTCCCCCTCCCCCTCGGCGCCCAGGTCGTAATAGGCGATGGGCTGGCCGTCGATGGAGATCCAGGTGCCGTCGAAGTCGTCCACCAGGGAATTGCCGTCCAGCTGGAATTCGGTGTCCAGCCCCAGATCGATGTAGCCCTCGCCGTCATCCACGAACACGTTCCGGCCCAGGCTCTCCACCTCGTTCCACTGGGCGGGGGAGAGGGTGATCCGGTTCCCCTGCCAGACCAGGGCGGAGACGTCCAGATGATGCCGGCTCAGGTATTCGGCCACCTGATCCCCGGTGAGGCTCCGGCCGGAGAAGATGCTGAAGAGATCCCCGGAGCCGCCGGAGGAGCCGCCGAAGAGGCCGCCCAGCAGATCCGACATGTCCCCCGCCGAGGAGGGGATCCCGTAGGAATACCCGCCGGAGGA
>CAZRLU010000143.1:0-5995 GCA_964600995.1 uncultured Oscillospiraceae bacterium
TTTATTCCTCCGGAATCAGCCGGATGATTTCCTTGAAGGGCATGCAGCCCGCGTCCGCCTCCTGGGCCCGGTGGTTCCGCAGGATGGTTTCCGCCGTGTTCACCATGGCGGGGAAGGCGGACCGGGTCAGCTGGTTGGCATAGATCACCACGTTCACGCCCCGGGCCTTCCACTCCTCCTCGGAGACGGAATTGAAGCTGGTGGGCACCACCACCAGGGGGGTGGCCGCGTCCCTGGCCCGGAACTTCTCCACGAATTCAAAGATCTCCGCCGGATCCTTCCTCCGGGAATGGATCATGATGGCGTCGGCACCGGCGGCGGTGAAGGCGAAGGCCCGCTCCAGGGCGTCCTCCATACCCTTTTCCAGGATCAGGCTCTCGATCCGGGCGCAGATCATGAAATCCTTCGTCCGCAGAGCCCGCTTGCCCGCGGCGATCTTCGCGGAAAAATCCACGATGGAGGCCTGGGTCTGGACCACCTCGGTGCCGAAGAGGGAGTTCTTCTTCAGGCCGGTCTTGTCCTCGATGATCACCATGGAGACCCCCATGCGCTCCAGGGAGCGGACCGTATAGACGAAATGCTCCGTCAGGCCGCCGGTGTCCCCGTCGAAGATGATGGGCTTGGTGGTCACCTCGCAGATCTCGTCCACGGTGCGGAAGCGGGAGCTCAGGTCCACCAGCTCGATATCCGGCTTGCCCCGGGAGGTGGAATCGCACAGGGAGGAGATCCACATGGCGTCGAACTGGCGGACGCCGCCATTCTCCGCCACCTTCGTGTTCTCCACGATGAGCCCCGTCAGCCCGCTGTGGGCCTCCATGGCGGTGACGGTGCCCTTCATGGCCAGCAGCTTTTTCAGCCGGCCCCGGCGGGCGTCGGGCATGGCCAGCTCCAGCCGGGCCCGCTTTTCCAGCTCCGCGTAAGCCTCCTCCCGGGCATAGGGGAACTCCACCAGCTTTCCGCCCTGGGCGGAAAGGATGTCGATGACCTCCTGGCGGATGGGGGCCTGGATGCCGGAGACCCAGTCGTCCCCGTGGACCACGTAGTCCGGCCGGTAGGTCTCCAGGTTTTCCCGGTAGCTGAGGGTCCGCTGGGGCACCACCCGGTCCACCATGCCCAGGGAGTGCATCAGGGCCAGCCGCTCCGGGAAGGGCACCAGGGGGAAGCGCTTATAGCCCGCCACCGCCTCATCCGTCAGCACGCCCACGATCAGCTTTCCCAGCCGCCGGGCCCGCCGCAGCAGGGCGATATGCCCGCTGTGAAGCAGGTCCGTCGAGAAGCAGAGGTACACCGTCCGGTTTTCGATTTCCGCCAGCCGGGCGGAGACCGCCGCCAGGTCCTCCGGGGTGTCGATCTCGGCGCAGAGCCGGTCCTCCACGTCCAGGGCCCGGATCCGGCAGGCGCCCTCCAGCCGGTTCAGGGCCTCCTCGGCATAGCAGGAGGTCTCCCCGGCTTCGCACAGCTCACAGATTTTGTCCAGCCACCGGTCCCAGTCCTCCGGCAGCAGGTGATAGAGGGCCTGGGCCTCCATGGCTTCCTCAAAGAAGCCCACCCCCACCTTCAGCACCTTTCCCTCCCGGACCACGGCCTTGAAATCCTTTTCCGGCAGTGGCAGAGTGGAGGAAACCTTCATGCAGCTTTCCGGGCAGGCCATCAGATCCTCCAGCACCGAGGGTTCGAAGACCAGATCCCCGTGCATCAGCAGGATCTCCTGCCCCCGCAGCTCCTCCCGGGCGCAGTAAATGGACCAGATATAGTTGGTCTCCGCGTAGCGGGGATTGTTCACAAAGGTGATCTTCATCCCGGAGCCCAGGCTCCGGCAGTAGTCCGTCAGCACCCGGTCATAATACCCGGTGGTGATCACCGCCTCGGTGACCCCCGCCTCCTCCAGCAGCCGCAGCTGGCGGCTGAGGATGGTTTCCCGGGCGGAGATCTCCGTCATGCATTTGGGCTGTTCGCTGGTCAGCGCCCCCATGCGGTGGCCCAGCCCGGAATTGAGAATCAGCGCTTTCACGATTCCCTGCCTCCTTCTGTTTCCCGGGGTTCCTCCGCCCCCGGGGCGCCCGCGGTCCGCTCGCTGACGATGTAGCGGGGCCGGCGCTTGGTTTCCAGGAAGATCTTGCCCACGTACTCGCCGATCACCCCCAGGGAGATCAGCTGGATGCCCCCCAGCAGGGCCACGGCGATCAGGGTGCTGGCCCAGCCCGCCACCGCCCTTCCGGAGATCCAGGCGATCAGGGCATAGAGGATCAGCAGGAAGGAGATCACCGAGATCGCCAGCCCCAGGCCGGTGATGATCCGGATAGGCTTCACCGAAAGGCTGGTGATGCCGTCGAAGGCCAGGGCCAGCATCTTCTTCAGGGGATAGTGGCTCTTTCCCGCCAGCCGCTCATGGCGCTCGTAATACACGCTGGTGGACCGGAAGCCCACCAGGGGGAACATGCCCCGCAGGAAGATGTTCACCTCCCGGAAGTTCGCGAACTCCTTCAGCACCCGGGCGGACACCAGCCGGTAGTCCGCATGGTTGTAGACCGTGTCCGCCCCCATGCGGTTCAGCAGCCGGTAGAAGCTCTGGGCAGTGAAGCGCTTGAAGAAGGTGTCCGTCTCCCGGCTGGAGCGGACCCCGTAAACGATCTCCGACCCGGCGTGGTATTCCGCCACCATCTGATCCATGGCCCGGATGTCGTCCTGGCCGTCGCAGTCGATGGAGATGGTGATGTCGCAGTGGTTCCGGGCCTCCATCAGCCCGCAGAGCAGGGCGTTCTGATGCCCCCGGTTGCGGCTGAGGCACAGGCCCTGGAAGGCCGGATCCTGCCGGCTCAGGTCCTGGATGATCTCCCAGGTGCGGTCCCGGCTGCCGTCGTTCACGAAGAGGATCCGGCTCTCCGGGGCGATCTGCCCCGCCGCCTCCAGGCTCCGCAGTTCCTCCCGGAACTGGGGCGCCGTCAGGGGCAGCACCTCCTCCTCGTTGTAGCAGGGGATCACGATATACAGAATCGGTTTCTTATCCATGCTTCGCGCTCCTCCGGCCCGTCAGATCAGCCGGGCCACGGCCGCGGGATCCGTCAGCTCAAAGACCGTGTAGCCGCCGATGGATTCCCGCTCCTCCAGGCCCTCCACCGCTCCGGCGATTTCCTCCATATAGGGCCCGATGTTTTCGAAATCCGCCAGGATGCAGGCCTTCTGCTCCGCAGCCCAGCCCGGATCCCAGAGATTGGTGTCCGCCATCCACTCAAAATAGCGCAGGGGCTTCTTTTTGCGGCCCGTGGCCTCCACGGACACGGTGCGCACCGCTCCGTCCGTCAGCTCCATGATCACGCCGCCGTCCCAGTAGGTGGCGTAGCAGAGGGTGTAGCCCTGCTCCTTCAGATAGTCCGCCACCGGCTGCAGAAGCTCCACCGTCTCGGTGGTCTCCACGTTCAGCCCGGTATAGCTGATGTTGCCCCCGTTGGTCTTGTAGTCCCGGAAGAAGCCGGTGTAGAACACGCCGTTGGCCGCCAGCATCCCGCAGGCCAGCAGGGCCGTCGCCTGCCGGACGCAGAGCCGGCTGCCCTCTCCCGCGGGCAGCGCCCAGGGCTTCCAGCTCTCCGGCTCCGCCTTCCGGGCGTCCGCCCGGCCCAGGGCCGGCAGCATCCACACGATCACCGGCAGATAATACAGGGTGAAGAGGAATTCCTGGGCCCCCAGGAAGAGGAACACGCAGGTGATGACCGCCAGGTCCGCCAGGAAGAAGCCGGAAATGAACCGGGCCTCCGGATCCTCGGAGCGCAGGAAGGTCATGAGGGCCAGCACCAGGGCGATGAGCCCCGCCGCCACGCTGGCCACCGACAGGATGCCCTGCAGGGTGAAGAGCTCCACGTTCCCCTCGAAGCCCAGGGCCGTCAGCAGGTTTGTGAAGATCTGCTCCCGCTTCTCCGGCTCCGCCAGCACCAGGGTCTGGGTGTCATAGGACTGGAAGCTGTAGATCTCCGACAGCACCCGGCTGTTCACCAGGTAGCCCAGGGCCATGGCGAGCGCCAGCACCCCCGCCCAGATCAGGGCCGGCAGCTCCTTCCGCAGGCGGTTCTCCCCGTTCTCGCCCCAGGCGGCGCACAGCACCGCCGCCACCGCCACCGGCGCGGCGCAGATCATCAGCTGGCGCACGCCGGAGAGGCCCATGGCAAAGGCCGTCAGGGCCATCAGCCCGCCCCAGAGGGCGGTCTTCCACCAGGGGGCATGCTCCGCCCACCTCCGCCGGACCCCCAGATACAGCCCCACCGCCAGGAAATCCAGGGTCACATGGGGCGTGTAGTAGTTATGAAAGAGCACGATGCGCCCGTAGGGCACGGAGAAGGGCAGCAGCAGGGCCGCCCCGGTGACGCAGAAGAGGTTGAAGCTCATCCGGCTCTGCCGGGCCAGGAGGCCGTAGGCCCCCAGCATCAGCACCTGCATCAGGAAGGCGCCCCAGAGCCGCACCAGGCTCCAGTCCCCGCAGAGGCGGAAGAGCAGGCTGTGGATGATCTGGGTATCCACCACGAAGAGCTCCGTGCCATAGCGGAAGGTGGTGGACATAAGACCTCCCTCCCGGGCCAGCTTCTCCGCCAGGATCAGGTTGGCCGAGGCGTCGCTGTCCAGCAGGGTCTCCGCCACCCGTCCGGCGGTGCGGAAGGTCATGACCAGGGCGGCAATCAGCAGCAGCAGGCACAGGATCCGCTTGATCAGCGCCCGGGTCCGGGCCCCGTCCGCCATGGAAAGCTTTCCCTTCATGGATTCTCCCTCTCTTTCCCGGCCTCCGGCCGCTGGGTGTCATATTCGATGATGTACTGGGGGCTACGGTTGATGGTGATGAAGATCCGGCCCACATATTCCCCCACCAGGCCCAGCATGATCAGGGTCACGCCGAAGAGCAGCAGCATCATGGCCATCATGCTGGTCCAGCCGGCGTCGATCTCCTCCCGCAGGATCAGCTTCCGGACCACCAGCACCAGCCCCACGATGAGCCCGCCCAGGGCGCTGCAGCCTCCCAGCACCGAGGCGATGCGCAGGGGCTTGATGGAGAAGGAGGTGAAGGCGTTCAGCCACAGCTTCAGCAGGGAGAACACCGTGTATCCGCTCTCCCCCTCCGCCCGGGGCAGATGGGTCACCGGCACGCTGGCATACCGGGTGGTGGACTGAAGGGCCAGCCCGTCCACGAAGGGAAAGGGGCTCTCGCAGCGCACCATCTGGTCGATGACGAAGCGCTTCGCCGCCCAGTAGCTGGTCATGGTCAGCTCCGGGGGCTTGTTCAGCATCCAGGTGAACATCCGGTTGGTGAGCCGGGAGCCCAGGTTCCGGAACCGGGTATGCCGCTTGTGGGCATAGTCGGCGTAGACCAGGTCGTGCTCCCCGTCGATGGCGTCCACCAGGGTGAACATCTCCGAGGGGGGATTCTGGCCGTCGTCGTCCAGGGACACGACGATATCGCCGGTCACCTGCCGGTATCCCGCCATGAGGGCGGAATGCTGGCCGAAGTTCCGGCTGAAGCAGATGCCGTGGATCCGGGAATCCTCCCGGCTCAGGCGCTGAATCAGATTCCAGGTTTCATCCGGGGGATTGTCGTTCACCAGGATGATCTCCCAATCCGTTCCCGGGCGGGTGGCCATGACCTCCCCGATGCCCTTCACCACCGCCTCCAGCGTTTTATCGCTGTGATAGCAGGGAATCACGCAGCTGATTTTCATTTCGTCGATCCGTCCTTCCGCGCCGCTTTTTCCGCGGCCCGATTGTTTTTTCCTGTCCCGCCGGAGGGCTCTCAGGCTTTCCGGGGCGCCCGGCGGATATAGCAGCCCGCCCGGTTGGAGCTGTCGGTGGTGGTCCCGATCCGCTCCGGATGAAAATCCGCAATCCGCAGGATCTCCTCCGGCTCCTCCCGCTGCAGCCGCTCCAGCTCCGCCACGTCCTCCCGGGTGAAGAGGAAGCGGCTCTCCACGGCCATGGGCTCGCAGACCCGGGTGAAATCCGGCGCCTGGCCGCAGGCCAC
>CAZRLU010000144.1:0-5993 GCA_964600995.1 uncultured Oscillospiraceae bacterium
GGGAGACTTTTTTTCTGCCTGCGGATGCCATGCGTTTTCCTCCTTTCCCTTACCAGACGCCGGTGCCGGTGACCCGCTTGCTGGTGAAGTGGGTGATGACCACCAGGATCACGCCCACCACGCCCTTCAGCAGGCCCACGGCGGTGGACACCTCATACTGGCCCTGGCCCAGGCCCAGCCGGTAGATGTAGGTATCCAGGATGTCGATGGTGGAGTTCACGGCGTCGTTGGTGAAGTTGAACACCTGGTCGAAGCCGGCGTCCAGGAAGAAGCCCAGGTTCAGGATGAAGGTGGTGACCATGGGGGTCACCAGGGCGGGGACCACCACGTACCAGATCACCTGGATCCGGGAGGCGCCGTCGATCTCCGCCGCCTCGTAGAGGGACTGGTTGATGCCCAGGATGGCGGCGAAGTAGACGATGGAGTCCCACCCGATGGACCGCCACAGCTCCGAGGAGAAGAGCACGCCCATGATGGTGCTCTTCTGGGTCATGTAATCCACGGGCTGGGCGCCGAAGAGGGCCCGGATGTCGTTCAGCAGGCCGCTGGTGGGGGAGAGAATGTTGATGAAGATGCCGGCGATGACCACCCAGCTGAGGAAGTGGGGCAGGTAGGTGGTCACCTGCACCAGCTTCCGCATCCCGCCGGACCGCAGCTCGTTGAGCAGGATGGCGAAGATCACCGCGAAGGGAAACATCAGGATGTACTTCATGAAGCTGATCCGCAGGGTGTTTCCCAGAATGGTGAAGAATCCGCCGGAGGAGAAGATGATCCCGAACCACTTCAGCCCCGCCCAGGTCCAGGCGCCCCGGGCCTTGTAGTTGAACAGGGCCAGGCGCATGTTCCAGATGGGCCAGAGCCGGAAGAAGACGAAGTAGGCCATGGCGGGGAGCAGCAGCAGATACAGGGCCCAGTGCTGCCGGATCCGGAAGAGGAGCCTTCCGGCGGCGCTCCGGCGATGGGGGCGGGCGACGGTCTTCTGCATGTCACGCGCCTCCCTTCTTTGATTTCTCCCCCTCGGAAAGGATCAGGCCGCAAAGCTTGTCGGCGATGTCCAGCAGGTCGATGCCCTTGGCGAAGAGCAGGCAGGTGCCCGTGGGATACCGGGGCTTCTCCACCCAGGCGGGAGGAATGGCTCCCACGCCGAACTTCGCCCCCAGCACCGCCCCGGCGATGGCGGCGATGGTGTCCGCGTCCCGGCCGAAATTGCCGGCGGCCACCACCCCGGTCCGGAAGTCCCGGTGCTCCAGCTTCAGGATGCCGAAGGCCGCGGCCACCGCCTCGGAAACCGCCGCTTTGTAGGTGCACCACAGCTCGTCGTGCAGGGGCATCCAGGCGTCCAGGAAGCGGCCTTCCGCCCGGTCCACGATGTCGAAAGCCTTCTCCATGGCCGCCCGGAACCAGGTGTCCTCCGGGATGGGCTTCATGGCGGCGGAAAGAATCTCCTCCATGGAGCCGTCGGCCATGGCGCAGGCCACCGCCGCCGCCACGGACTGGGCGCCCCAGACGCCCTCCCGGTCATGGCTGATCCGGGCGTCGATCTCCGCCAAGGCGATGGCGCCGTCCACGTCCCCGGCCATCAGGATTCCCACCGGGGCGATGCGCATGGCGGCCCCGTCGGAATGGCAGTAGCTGTTGTAGCGGCCAGACAGGGGCGGCCGCAGGCCCCGGCGCAGGTTCCGGCTGGCCTCGAACTCCGAGGAGCCGCCCCGCTTGAATTCATCCTGGGTGGCCACGTGGGTCAGCCAGGCCTCCACCACCGCCTCATCCGTCAGCTTTCCCCCGCAGTCGATGAGGGTCCTGGCGGTCAGCAGGGCGAACTCCGTGTCGTCGGTGGACCAGGAGGCCCCCTTGTGGAAGTCGGTGGTGATGCCGTAGTTCAGCTGGTTGTCGGGCTTGCGGCTGGCGTCCCCGAAGGAATCCCCGATGGCGATGCCGATCATGGCGCCCCGGCACCGGTCCCGCAGCTCCTCCGGCCGCTGAATCAGCTGGGCTCTGGTAAGCATTTTATTCTCCCTCCTCCGTCTCCCGGATCGTGATGTCGCCGATCTCCGCCCGCCCCGGGGCGTACAGCGCGAAGGAAACCATCCCGTAGGGGAAGGCGCCCTTCACCCGGGCCCGCAGCAGCTTCTTCCCGTCGACCGAAAGGGAAAGGGTCTCCCCCCGGACGGCGGCGGTCAGGGCGTATTCCCGGCCCCATTCCCAGGGGAAGGGGACGGTCTTCAGAATCTCCAGTTTGCCCCGGCTGTTCCGGCACAGGGCGGCCAGGGCCTCCCCGTCCCGCCGGATCAGCCCGGCGTAGAGGCCCCGCCTGGCCCCCTGGACCCGCAGGCCCAGCAGGTGGCAGTCCCCGTTTTCCGGGGTGATATGCCCGGAGAAAACCACATCCCGGGCGAAGTAGTTGCCGGTCATGGCCTCGGCGTGGCTTTCGCACAGGACGGTCATCCGCCCGTCCTCCAGCTCCCAGGCCCCGTGGTTGTGGCTGAAGGGCAGCACCGAGCCGAACTCCTTCACCGCCTTCCCCAGATCCAGGCTGTAGGCGGCGGGGCCCGTGAGGGTGAAGCCCGTCAGATACAGGCTGCCCCGGTCGAAGAGCTTGGCCTGGCTCAGGCTGGTGAGCCGCAGGCCCACCTCCTCGATGACGCCCCCGTCCACTTCCGGCAGCGTGAACTCCAGGGTGCTTGGCCCCTCCCGCAGGATCACCGGGGATCCGGTGTACATTTTTCCGCTGTAGGTTTCCCGCACATAGGGGGTCAGGCTCATGGCATCCCCGTGGAGCTTCTCGTAAACCACCCGGAACCGGGCGGTCTGGCCCGGGCAGGCCAGGGGGGAGAAGACGGGCATGTAGCGCTCGTCGTCAAAATCCCGCCGGCGCCAGAAGGTCCGCCGACCCAGGTCCACATTTTGGCCCCGGATCAGCTTCTCGAAGAAGCAGCGGAAGGATCCGCCGTATTTCTCCGAGGGACCGGCGACGCAGACCATGGGACTTACGGCGGTAAAGCCGTGGGTGCTGCCGGGCAGGGAGAAATCGAAGTCCAGGGTCCCCTCCTTCGGGGCGGGCTCGTCGTTCTCCAGCCCCTTCAGCTCCCGGGAGAAGCCGTAGAGCTTCCGGGCGTAGGTGGGCAGGTCCAGGATGTTCAGATAGCCGGAGATGCCGGAGAGCACGATGCCGTCGCCGATGGGCTCCCGGTACCTTTCCGGGATCCCCTCCAGGCCGCAGAGCACCCCCAGGATGGTGCCCACGTTGCCGGCGTTGCAGTCCGTGTCCCAGCCGCACATGGCGGCGATCTCGATGGTCCGGGCGAAATCCCCGGCGCCGTAGTAGAGGCTCAGGGCGCAGACCCCGGCGTTGGGGATGATGTGGCACACCCCGGGATACCGGTCGTAGCCCCATTTTTCCTGCAGCATGGCCAGGCAGCCCCGCCAGTCCTCCGGATGGTCCCGGTGGAAGCTTTCCACCGCGGCGAAAACCTTCCGGTATTTGCTGCGGGCCGGGATCCGGGCCAGCCCCGCGGCCACTGCGGTTCCGATGTCCGGGGCCTCAAAGGCGGCGGCGATGGCGGCGGCCATGAAGGCGGCGCCGCAGAGCCCCTCCCCGTCATGGGAGACGGAGGCGGCGGCGGTGGCCATCCGGGCCGCCAGGTCCGGATCCCCGGGGGCGATGAGCCCCCAGGTGTCGATGAAGATCTGGCCGCCGATCTGCTCCGCCAGGGTCTTGCCGTTCACCCGGATGGAGCCGCTTTCCGGCGCCGGCACCCCCCGCTTCAGGTTCAGGTAGGCGGTATGCTCGGTGCTGATCCCGTAGCCGCCCCACCAGTAGAGCCCCACGCCTTCCCGGGCGTAGTTCAGCCAGGCCTCCGCCACGTCCCCGGCGGCGGGCAGGCCTTCGCCCTCCCGGTCGTCCAGGGCCCGCAGGAAGAACACCGGGCCGTTGGCGTCGTCGTCGGCGGCGAAATGCTTATAGGACTTCACGTAGCCCCGGATGTCCCCGTAGTATTCCTGGATGCGCTCGCTGCTCCAGAAGGCGGGCTCCACCGGGGCCCCCAGGCGGATGCCGGCGTTCATGCCCAGAAAGCCGGCGTAGATCTTTTCCAGAATCCGGTTCATGCGGAGGGTCCTCCTCAGGGAATTTCGATGTTCATCAGGGGTGCGTGCTGCTGGGCGCCGTAGACGTCCCGGTCCCCCACGGTGCCGGAGGCCACGGGCCGCAGATAGGTGATCTTGATGCCCAGCCCCGCGTCATATTCCACGAAGTCGGTGATGGCGGAAAGGGGGAGTTTGTACAGCTCCGCCACCGCCTCCGGGGTCACCCGGCCGCTGCGGCGCACCCGGTCATAGGCCTCCCGGCTGTCGAAAAGGATGTCCAGGGTCACCTGGAAGGGCCCGCTGTTCTTGGACCGCAGCACGTGGGCCAGCTCGTACAGTTTCATGCGCCCGCCTCCCTCCATTCGATGGGGAAGAGCCCGCAGGGATCCTCCACCGCCATCAGGTGATACACGGAAAAGGCGTAGACCGGGCCGAAGGAAACGTCGCTGGGGGCGAAGGGGAAGGCCAGGTTCCCGGCGGTGGATTTCCGGCCCGGATAGCCGTAGTGCAGATAGCAGGACCGCAGGGAGGCGCAGACCGCGTCGGCGGTTTCCTGGGTGGGGGCGATGACCTCGAACATGACCCCGATTTCGTGGGGCAGGGTCCGGTCCGGCTCCAGGGGGCCCATCACCGCGTCCAGCCCGTAGTGATAGAAATGAATCTCATAGCTGTCCGGCGGCAGCTCGCTGTAGTAGCCCCGCACGGTCTCCTCCACCGCCCGCTCCACTTCGTCGATTTGCCGGATCAGCAGGGGATCCCGGATCCCCGCCAGCACGAAGGTGCGGAAGGCCACCCGCCGGGCCCCCTCCAGCTTGACGGCGTAGGGGGTGTGCCGCAGGCGGCTGCCCTCCACCCGCACCCGGCCCTCCCCGGCCTGCTCAAACCGGCAGGCCTGCAGGTCCAGCAGGATGCCGGGGCCCTTCAGCAGGTAGGGATGGTCCTTTTCATAGAAGGTGTGGGCCGCCACCGACACCGGGGTGCATTTCCGGGCGCCGTCGGCGGGCCAGACCTCGAAGCCCCGGTCGTCCAGCCGGCCCAGGATCACGTCCTTGGCGGTGCCGGGCTCGGCGCAGAGGGCGCCGCATTCCAGAATCTTGCCCAGGTGGTAGCACAGGGCCTCGTCGTGGCCCCGGGCGATGCCCACGGCGGCGAAGGGGGCGGGGTCGTAGGCCCGGCCGCAGATCACGATGTCCGGCTTCCCGGCCAGGGCCTTCAGGATGGGCTCGGCCCCCATCTGGGCCACCACCCCGTTGGTGGCCTCCAGGGCCTCCTCCGTCAGGTCCGGCACGTTGGGGCTCATCTTCTCCAGCCGGCCTTCTTTCATGGCCCGGCGGATCTCGTCGTAGGGGATGTCCGCCCAGATCACCGCCACCCGGGGGCGCCAGCCCATGTCCCGGGCCGCCTCCTCCAGGATGTCCAGGGTCCATTCCGTGTGCTTCCGGGCGCCGGAGCCCCCGGCGGAGCTCACCAGCAGCGGGATTCCCAGCCGCCGGGCGCCCTCCATCAGCAGGGAGAGGTCCTTCTTCGCGGCGGCCCGGCTGACGATGGCGGTGCCGGCGCCCAGCTTGTGGGGCCCCGCGTCCGTGGAGCCCGCGTCCACCACGATGGCGTCCGGCTTCTGGGCCAGGGCCCGCTCCAGCGAGGGAATGGGGAAACCGTATCCCAGGATGCCGCAGGGGGAAAGGATCGTCGTTTCCACGGTTTACCTCCCGGTATTCAGAGATTCCATGCAGGAGCCGGCCGGGCATTTTTCCGACAAAAAAGGCCCGCGGGGATACAAAAGTCGGTCCTGCGGGGAAAACACGCTATATACCCATTGCTTCCATGTTAACCCTATGTTAGAATGAATCAGCATATAAGTCAAATATATGTTTTATTATGGAAAAGATAAGATAAAGCTTATGGAA
>CAZRLU010000145.1:0-5971 GCA_964600995.1 uncultured Oscillospiraceae bacterium
AAGAACGGCTCGTACCACGAAACGTCCGGAACGTGGAAATCGCCTGCAATGACAATGCGCGGCACGCCGCGAAACCGGTCGACCAGCTGGCGGATCTGATCACGGTACGCGTCAAGATGGGTTTCGACGAAGACGCTCCTCACGCCGCCGAACTCGACTTCGTCCGCAATATAGTACGTGTTCTGGCGGCGTCTGACGTAATGGCTGAGCTCGAGTCTGGAAAGGATGCCGCTCCGAACCGCAATCGCGTTGCACTGATATTCATGCCGCGGACCTTCGTCCACACTGCCGAAATCGCCAAACGGCAGCGCGGCAGCCTTTCCTCCGGCCTTGTCGAACACATCTGAATATTCGCATACGCCGACGACATCCGGAGCGTGCTTGGCGAAAAACGCGCGAAACGCCTCCGCTCTGGACTTCGACTCTTCCGCTTCCACGGCGGTGGAGCAAGACCGCCCGCGGCAGAAGTGGCCGATGTTCCAGTGCATGAACACAAGCGATCCGGGTGCGGAGCCGCGCCTTGCCGGCGTCGTCTTGGGACGCCTAGTCGCCTCTGGAAGCGGAGCGGCCGCGATCTCCTCGATATCGACGCGGCCTGCCGATGCATCCACTTTTATGAAATCCGGAAACATCCTCAGCCAGCAGCGGTCTCGCTCCCCCGGAACTGTCCGCACTGTCCGGAGCTGCATGATTTTGAGATCACTGCCACCAAGGACCCCGCGAAGGAAGTGGGCGGCGATTTCTACGACTTCTTCCTGGTGGATGAAAACCGGGTGGGGCTGGTGATCGCCGATGTTTCCGGGAAGGGCGTGCCGGCGGCGCTGTTCATGGTGATTGCCAGAACGCTGATCAAGAACCGGGCGCTGCAGGGGGAGAGCCCGTCGGAGATCCTCTATCATGTGAACAACCAGCTTTGCGACGGCAATGAGGCGGAGCTGTTTGTGACGGTGTGGCTGGCCATTCTGAACCTGGAGACCGGCGTCGGGCTGGCCGCCAATGCCGGCCATGAGCATCCCGCGCTCCGCCGGGCGGGCGGAAAGTATGAGCTGGTGGAGTACCGGCATTCCCCCGCGCTGGCGGTGATGGAGAACATCAAATTCCGGGAACATGAATTCCGGATGTGCCAGGGCGACAGTTTGTTCGTATATACGGATGGGGTGCCGGAAGCCACCGATGCCGGGAACGGGATGTTCGGCAAGGAAAGAATGCTGGAAGCGCTCAATGAAAACCCCGGCCGGGAGCCGGAGGAGCTGCTGGCGACGGTCCGGAGAAGACTGGATGATTTTGTGGGAGAGGCGCCGCAGTTTGACGATATCACCATGCTGGGATTCCACTACAGGGGAGGCGAGCGGGGAATGAAGGAAATACGCCTGGAGGAGGCTGCGCCGGAACAGCTGGGACAGGTGCTGGAAATGGTGGATTCGGAGCTGGAGAAGGCCGGGTGCCCGGTGAAGACGCAGATGCGGATCGACGTGGCGGTGGAGGAGATCTATGTCAATATCGCCCACTATGCCTATGCCCCGGGCCGGGGCCCCGCGGAGATCCGGATCGCCGTGGAGGGGGATCCGGCGGAGGCCTTCGTGACCTTTACGGACTGGGGCGTGCCCTATAACCCTCTGGAGCAGAAGGAGCCGGACATCACCCTGCCCGCGGAGGACCGGGAGATCGGGGGCCTGGGGATCTTCATGGTCCGGAAGAGCATGGACGGGATGGAATATGCCCGCCGGGAGGGAAAGAATATCCTGACGCTCCGGAAGCGGCTCCGGCCCTGAGCCGGCCTTCCCGGAGAGGAAGCACAGACAAAGCAAAGGCGCGTTCCGCGAGGGGACGCGCCTTTGCTTTCTTCGGTTTTATTGGGTTCATTCCCTTTCCGGCAGGCCGAACTCCGCCGGCAGGAAGCGGGGACAGACGTTCTCCCGGGTGGCGATGACCGAGGCCGCCAGGCGGGTGCCGATGCGGCAGGACTCCTCCAGGGATTTTCCGTAGGTCAGCCCGGCGCAGACGCCGGAGAAGAAGGCGTCGCCGCAGCCGGTGGTATCCACCACGTCCACATTCAGGGCGGGAACGACGCCGCAGCCCCCGTCGGCATCCGCATAGACGGCGCCCCGGGCCCCCATGGTCACCACCATACGCCGGAGATCCCCTACCCGGACCCGCTCCGCCAGCAGACGGGCCAGGTTGGCAGGGGCCAGGCCCAGGTATTCCCCGCTGAAGAAGAGACCGGCCTCCTGCTCGTTGCAGACAAAGCAGTCCATCCGGCGCAGGAGATCCCGGCGCTGCACGGCGATGGACATGTTGGAGACCAGGGCGAAAACCGGCTTTTTGTGCTTTTCGGCCAGGCGGAGAATGAGCTTGATGATCTCCTCGTCGATATCCACCTCCACGGCGATGGAGTCCGCCTGGGAGAAGATTTCATCCCCCCGGGCTTCCAGGGTTTCCAGGATGGCGGAAACTTCGGGCCGGCGGGAGATGGAAGCCACCACATCCCCGGAATTGTCGAAAACCGCCAGCCAGGTGCCCGTGCCGCCGGGGGCCCGGCGGGCGTATTCCACGTTGACCTTGTGCCGCTGCAGCTTTTCCAGCACATCCCGGCCGATGCCGTCGTCATCCACCACGGTGACGAAGGTGGGCCGGAGCTCGAGATTGCCGATATCCTCCGCCACGTTGCGGGAAACGCCCCCGTGAACCTGAACCACCCGGCCGGCATTGCGCCCGCCGGGAATGTATTTGTCGAGGGGATAGCCCTTGATGTCCACAAAAACCGTGCCGATCACCACGATGCCGTTCTTCATGGCGGAAACTCCTTTCAGCTTACAGCTCCCAGGGCAGCTCCCCGTTGACCCGGGGATCGGTGGAATCCACCCCGGTGCAGCACTCGGGGAAGAGCCCGGCGGTGGAACGGCGGAGGCCGGCGGCCTCCAGATGGGTGATATCTCCGAAGCGGAGGAGCCGGAAGGAAGCCTCTCCGGGAACCCGCTCCTCGGTGACCACCTCCGTCAGGGAGGAGGGCAGGGAGAGGGCGTGATGCCACAGGGGCACGGGGGACACGCCGAAGAGGCAGGCCAGCACCGCCACCGAGATGCCGAAGTGGCAGAAGAGGCAGAGGGTCTCCCGGGTGTTCCGGTCGCAGCGCCAGACATTCCCCTCCCGGGTAAAGCCGTAGCGGCCCAGAAGCTCCGAGACGCCGGATTTGGTTTCCTCCCAGATTTCCCGGACGTTGCCCCCGGCATAGACGGAGGAATCCGCCCAGGCCTCGGGATCAAACAGCTCAGGCCGGGCCGCCCAGACCCGGGGCGGCAGATCCCAGGGAATCCGGCTGCGGCCGGAGACCGGATCCGGATAATGCCCCCGGAATTCCGCCAGCCAGGGAAGCGTCTCCGCCTCCCGGTGCTGCCGGCGGAGGGTATATCCGGCGGTTTCCCGGGCGCGGCCCAGGGGGGAAACATAAAAATCCCGGATGTGATAGGCATCCAGGCGGCGGCTGAGCAGCTCCGCCTCGGCGCGGCCCTGGGCCGTCAGGGTATCGGTGACGTAATCGGGCTCACCGTGGCGGATCAGAAGAATTCGCATGCAGGGATGCACCTCCGGGAGAAAATCATGAAGCGCGGAGCGGGGCGGAGCCGGGCTCCGGATTCCCTTCCCAGTATACTCCCGGAGAGCGCAATTTACAAGGGCGGAAAGGGGCTCCGGAGCCGCGGCGGAGAGCCGGAACCCGGGGAGGGGAGGACGGGCGGAAAAGCGCCGGGAGGGTTGCGGGAAAGGAGAAAACTGTGGTATACTGCCGGAAAGAAAAAAGCAGGAGGGCAGCATATGAAGTACGGTCATTTTGATGACGCGGCGCGGGAGTATGTCATCCATACCCCCCGGACTCCCTATCCCTGGATCAACTATCTGGGATGCGAGAAATTCTTCGGCCTGATCAGCAATACCGGCGGCGGCTACTGCTTCTACCGGGACGCCCGGCTGCGCCGGATTCTCCGGTACCGCTACAACAATATTCCCGTGGACAACGGCGGGCGGTATTTCTACATCAAGGACGGGGACGCCGTCTGGAACCCGGGATGGAAGCCCACCCGTACGGAGCTGGACGAATACAGCTGCCGGCACGGCATGGGCTACACGGTGATCACCGGGAAGAAGAACGGGCTGCGGGCCTCCCAGCGGTCCTTCGTGCCCCTGGGCTGCAACGCCGAGGTGCATCAGGTGTCCCTGAAAAACGAAGCCGCGGGCCCGAAGGAGGTCATCCTGACCAGCTTCGTGGAATTCTGCCTGTGGAACGCCCAGGACGATATGCTGAACTTCCAGCGGAACTTCTCCACCGGCGAGGTGGAGGTGGAAGACGGCGTGATCTATCACAAGACGGAATACCGGGAGCGCCGGAACCACTACGCCTTCTACGCCGTCAACGCGAAGGTGGACGGATTTGACACGGACCTGGAAAGCTTCCTGGGAATGTATCACGGGCTGGAGAACCCGAGGGCCGTGGAAACCGGCGAGATGGGGAACTCCATCGCCTCCGGCTGGCAGCCCATCGCCTCCCATCAGATCCGGGTGCATCTGGAGCCGGGAGAGGAGAAGAAATACAACTTCGTGCTGGGCTACGTGGAGCTGCCCCAGGAGGAGAAATGGGCTTCTCCGGGGGTGATCAACAAGAAGCCGGCGAAGGAGCTGCTCTCCGGCCTGCGGACGGACGCGCAGATCGAGGAGAAGTTCGGGGAGCTGAAGGCCCACTGGGACCGGCTGCTGAGCGCCTACCGGCTCGAGACCGGGGACGAAAAGCTGGGGCGGATGGTGAACATCTGGAACCCCTATCAGTGCATGGTCACCTTCAACATGAGCCGGAGCGCCTCCATGTTTGAAAGCGGCATCGGCCGCGGCATGGGCTTCCGGGATTCCAGCCAGGACCTGCTGGGCTTCGTGCATCAGATTCCGGAGCGGGCCCGGGAGCGGATTCTGGACATCGCGGCGACCCAGTTCCGGGACGGGGGCTGCTATCATCAGTATCAGCCCCTGACCAAGAAGGGCAACAACGACATCGGCGGCGGCTTCGGGGACGATCCCCTGTGGCTGATCGCGGGCACGGCGGCCTACATCCGGGAGACCGGGAACTTCGGCATCCTGGAGGAGCCGACCCCCTACGACTGCAACCCGGCGGACACGGGCTCCCTGTTGGAGCACCTGGAGGTGAGCCTGGAGCACGTGCTGAACAACCGGGGTCCCCACGGGCTGCCGCTGATCGGCCGGGCCGACTGGAACGACTGCCTGAACCTGAACTGCTTCAGCGATACGCCGGACGAGAGCTTCCAGACCTTCTCCAACCCCAACGCGCCAGACGACCGGGTGGCGGAGAGCCTGCTGATCGCCGGCATGTTCGTCTCCATCGCGCCGGAGCTGGTGGCCATTGAGGAGCGGCTGGGCCGGAAGGAGAAGGCGGAGGATTACCGCCGGGCCATCGCGGAGATGACCGCCGCCGTGGAAAAGGACGGATGGGACGGAGAATGGTTCCTGCGGGCATATGACGCCCTGGGCGGAAAGGTCGGCTCGAAGGAATGCGAGGACGGGAAGATCTTTATCGAAAGCCAGGGCTACTGCGTCATGGCCGGCATCAGACGGGACAACGGCATGGCGGAGAAGGCCCTGGAGAGCGTGCATAAATACCTGGAGACGGAGCATGGCATCGTGCTGCTGCAGCCGGCTTACCGGGAATATCACCTGGAGCTGGGCGAGGTGAGTTCCTATCCCGGAGGATACAAGGAAAACGCGGGCATCTTCTGCCACAACAACCCCTGGATCATCGCGGCGGAGGCCACCCTGGGACACGGGGACCGGGCCTTCGACCTGTACACCCGGATCGCGCCGGCCTGGCGGGAGGAGATCTCCGACCTGCACAGGATGGAGCCTTATGTCTACAGCCAGATGATCGCCGGGAAGGACGCGCCCAACTTCGGCCAGGCCAAGAACTCCTGGCTCA
>CAZRLU010000146.1:0-5952 GCA_964600995.1 uncultured Oscillospiraceae bacterium
CCCGCACCCGGGCGCCGTCCGCGCGCCGGCCGTGGCGCAGCCGGATTCTTTCCAGCCCCTCTTCGCCCGAGCGGGCGGTCTCGCAGTGGATGCCCACCTGGCTGAGGATGACCTGGGCATGCTCCAGGGCGATGGCGTCGTCGTCGATCACCAGAACGTCCATGTCGTGGGGGGAGATTTCCCCGACCTCCGCCTCGGCGTTCACCCGATCGGATTCGCCCAAAGTCACGCTCACGGTAAAGGTGGTGCCCACGCCCTTTTCGCTCTGAACGTCGATGGTGCCGTTCATCATCTCCACGATGCTCCTGGTGATGGACAGGCCCAGGCCGGTGCTCCCGTAGCGGTTGGTGGAGGAGGCGTCCTCCTGGCTGAAGGCATCGAAGATGTGGGGGAGGAATTCGGGGCTCATGCCGATGCCCGTGTCCCGAATGACGAACTTCAGCGTCGCTTTGCCGTCAAACCTGGGCCCCTCCTGGATGTCGAAGGTCACCGAACCGCCCTCGGGGGTGAACTTCACCGCGTTGCCCAGGATGTTGATCAGCACCTGCTTCAGCTTCATGGCGTCGCCGATGTAGTATTCGTCGATCACTCCCCGGGTGTGGCACTCGTAGGTCAGCCCCTTGTCCCGGCACTGGCTGGCGATCATGGTGTTCACCTGCTCCAGCTGACGGGCGAAGGAGAATTCCTCGTGGCGGATGGTCATCCGGCCGGACTCGATCCGGGACATGTCCAGGATGTCGTTGATGATGCTCAGCAGATGCTGGGCAGAGGCCCCGATCTTCTCCAGATAGCCCCGGACCTTCTCCGGCACGTCCGGCTCGTTCAGGGCGATGTTGTTCAGGCCGATGATGGCGTTCATGGGGGTGCGGATCTCATGGCTCATGTTGGACAGGAAGGCGGTTTTGGCCTTGTTGGCCTGCTCCGCCTCCGCCAGGGCCTCCCGCAGGGCCCGGCTTTTGGCCAGGGATTCCCGCATCTCCGCGTCGATGACCGTGAAGCCCACGCCCACGGAATGCACCTTGTGATCCTCCCGGTCCCCGGGATGCCGGACCCCGGCCATGCGGAGCATTTCATAGTACTCCCTGCCGCCGCGCCGGGCCAGGTACCGGTAGGCGATGATGTTCTCCGCCGCCAGGGCCCTGCGGATTTCGTCCGGATCGATGAAGTGCAGGAACCCCGCCTGATACTCCGGATCCACATAGAGCGCACAGTATTCCCGGAACCGCTCCAGATAGGGGAAATGCTCCCCCACCGGCGTCTGCCGGGCGTCCTCCGGATCCGCCCGGTAGCACACCGCGTCGTTCCTGTCCAGGTTGACATGGTAGACGCTGCGGTAGTCCGAGGCCATGGCGGTGATCATGCTGTCCTGTTCCTTGCGGCGCTTCTCCTGCTCCAGCAGCTGCCGCTGCAGCTCCAGCCGCTGCTCCAGCTCCTGCTCCCGGGCCCGGGCCTCCGCCTCGGCGGACTTCAGCCGCGTCACCTCCGTCACGTCCACGCACAGGCCCATCAGGCACAGGCGGCCCGCGTCGTCATGAAACTTGGTCTTGGTGGTCTGCAGGTTGTGGAATTCCCGGCCGGTGGCGTCCGGCACATCCTCGAAGAAGATGTAGGCCTCCTCCATGGCCAGGGCCTTCCGGTCGTCCTCCACGAAATGCCGGGCCGTGTCCGGATCGAAGATCTCCGCGTCCGTGAGCCCCACCACCTCCTCCGGCCGGGTCTTGCCCGCGTACTCGGCGAAGGCCTGGTTGCAGGCCAGATACTTCCCGGTGGCCGCCTCCTTGGAGAAGCTCATGGCCGGCATGTTGGTCAGCAGGGAGGAAATGGAGCCCATCAGCTCCGCCAGCTTGGCGGCGGAGGCCACCTCCTTCATCAGCCGGCGGTTCTCTTCCTCCGTCCGCTTCGCCTCCCGCAGGGCCTCCTGCATGGCCCGGCCCTGGCGGATCTCCGTATCCACGTCCCGGAAGCCCATCATGACCCCCATGCGGCCGCCGGGCATCTGCACTTTGCCGAAGTCGATCCGGTAATGGCGGGGCCCCTCCTCCAGGTCCCGGTCAAAGTTGACGGAGAAGTTTTTCCGGGTCTCAAACTGCTTCAGAATCCAGGGCAGGGAGATCTGCTCCATCATCCGCTCCCGGTCCTCGGGCACCACCCGGGTGTTCACGTATTCCCGCATCACATCGGAATAAACCGCGTGGCTCAGGGCGTCCCGGATGGCGGCGGTATGGACGTTCTCCCCGTCACTGTGATACAGGGAGCAGGCCTCCGTTTCCACATCCTCGATGAGCCAGACGGTATGATAGGAATTCACCAGGGTGCTGATCACCGCCTGGCGCACCTCTTCCTCCCGGTTCCCGGCGGCTGCCTCCCCGGCGCCGGAGAGAGGGATCTCCTTCCGCTGCAGGTCCTTTTCACACATGCTCCGCGCCATCCTTTCTCATTCTTCCGCCGCTTCCGCTTCGCTGCCGGCCTTCCGCGCCTCAATCACCCAGAACCCGGCGGACCGGTCCAGCCGCTCCGCTGAGGCGAAGAGGGTCCGCAGATACTTCAGGCAGCTCTCCGCCCCCTGCTGCTTCCGGATCACCAGAAACAGGCTGCCGCCGGGCTTCAGGTGGGCCTCCGCCTCGGCGAAGAGCCGGTAGATCACCTGCTTGCCCGCCCGGATGGGGGGATTGGTGATCACCGCGTCAAACTCCAGCCCCTCCAGGGCCGAAAAGCCGTCGCTTTCCAGGCAGCGCACCTGCGCTCCGTTCCGCTCCGCGTTTTCCCGGCTCCGCTCCAGGGCCCGCAGGTTCACGTCCGTCATCCAGACCTCCGCCTCCGGGAAGCAGGTCTTCAGGCTCACACCCACCGGCCCCCAGCCACAGCCCAGGTCCAGCAGCCGGCCGCTCATCCGCTCCGGCAGGGCCTCCAACAGCAGCCGGGTGCCCTCGTCCAGCTCCCCCCGGGAGAAAACCCCGGCGTCGGTGGTGAAGCGCAGCTCCCTTCCCCGGAAGGAAAAGGCGCACTCCCGGGGCCGGGAGGCGCTCTCCGGCTCCCGGGTGAAATATTGATCGTTCCGCGCGGCCATGGCCGTCCTCCTCTTATCTGCTCAGCTTGAAGCCGGTCACCGTCATCCGGGCGATATGCCGGCCCGTGTCGTCCCGCACGTCCACCTCGGTCACGATGGTGCTCCGCCCGTTCTTCAGGCAGGCCGCCTCGGCGGTCAGCCGCTTTCCCCGGCTGCCGTTGAGAAAGCTGACGCTCACCTGCTGGGCCACGGTGGGGCTGTGCAGGTGGTTGGCCAGGGCGGCGGAAGCGAAATCCGCCAGGGTGAAGATGGCTCCCCCCATGACCCCGTCCAGGGCGTTCAGGTGATTCTCCCGGACCTCCATGGCGCAGACCGCCCGGGTTTCCGACAGCTCCTCCAGGGTCATGCCGTTGGAGGTGGCGAAGCGCTCCCGCTGAAAATATTCCCGGGCCTCCGCCAGGGATGAAAAGGTTGCCATTGTTCAGTCTCCTTCCTCCGGTTCCGGCAGCCGCAAATACCGCAACAGGCGGCCTGTCGCTCCGAGAACAGTAACGTCACGCGCCGTCCTCCGGTTCCAGCCCCGCCGCCTGCCGCAGCCGGGCCAGCTCCTCTGACCTCAGCTCCCGCCAGGCGCCCTCCGCCAGCTCCGGATCCAGCTCCAGGGGGCCGAACCGCAGCCGGTGCAGGGTCAGCACCTCGTGGCCCGTGGCGGAAAACATCCGCTTGATCTGGTGAAACTTGCCCTCTCCCACCGTCACCCGGGCCAGGGAGCTTTCCGCCCCCGCCTCCAGGATCGTAAGTCTCGCCGGCAGGGCCGTGAAATCCGACAGCTCCAGCCCCCGGGCGAAGGCCTCCACTTCTCCGGGGCCCAGCCTTCCCGTCACCCGGGCCTCGTAGACCTTGTCCACATGCCGGCCCGGAGCCAGCAGCCGGTGGTTCAGCTCCCCGTCGCAGGTCAGAAGCAGCAGCCCGGTGGTGTCCTTGTCCAGCCGCCCCACGGGCATGCAGCCCATGGCCCGGTAGGCCGGGGGCAGCAGATCCATCACCGTGGGCTGTTTGGCGTCCCGGGCGGCGGTCAGCAGCCCCGCCGGCTTGTGGAGCATCACGTGGCGCAGGATCCGGCCGTCCACCTCCTGCCCCCGGACCTCCAGCCGGTCCGCCTCCGTCTCCGCGCTTTCCCCCGGGTCCCGCACGGGCTGCCCGTTCACCCGGACCAGCCCCGCCCGGATCAGGTTTTTGCCCTCGCTGCGGCTGCACAGCCCCAGGGTGGTCAGCCACCGGTCCACCCGGATTTTCATGCCTTCTCCTCCAGCCCCGCCACGAAGGCGGCGGGAATCAGGCTCCGCAGGGGCAGCAGCGGCACCGTCAGCGCCGCCCCGATTCCCAGGATGATCAGGGTTCCCCGGGTGGAGGGCAGGCTCACCGTGTTCATCAGCAGGCCGTTCAGGTCGCTGAGGACCGGCAGATAGCGGAAGATCACCGCCGCCAGGGCCGCCAGCGCCGGCAGAATGCTCAGCAGGGAGGCCAGCCAGGCCAGCATGATCCGGCCGTGGCGTCCCCGGAGCAGCTCCGGCCGCCCCTGGGCCCAGGCGTGCCGGGCCCCGCTGTGGAAGGCGCAGCCCAGGGCCACCAGCAGCAGCGCCCCCAGCAGCATCAGGAGAAGCACCAGGATGCCCCGCATCTGGTCCCCGCCGCCCAGCTCGTTCTTCACCATCCGCAGCACAGTGAAGCCGTCCACCTCTCCGGAGAAATGCGCCCGGAAGGTCACGGCCAGCCCCAGCAGGGGCGCGCTCCAGAGCAGCAGGAAGCCCAGCCGCTTCAGCCCGCAGACCAGCTTTTTACCGTACTCCCCGGCGTCGATCAGCCGCATTGTGCCCATCCGGCCCCCCGCCAGGGCCTCCTTCATGGCCAGGGCCGCGTTCATCCGCGCCGGCAGCCGCACCAGGATCCACAGGGGCAGGCACAGGGCCGCGCCGGGGGCCAGGGCCCCGTCGGAAAGGCACAGCAGGGGCGCCAGGCAGAACAGGATCAGGCAGGCCTCCGCCAGCAGAAAGCGCCCCGTGTCCCCCGGGGAGCGGACGTAGGTTTTCCATGCCGTCCGGACAGCTTGGGATATCTTCATCGAATCTTCCTCCTTCCAAAACTCAGCCGGCCTCCGCCTCCGGGATCCGGGCCATCAGCCTCCGCCGGGCCACCAGCAGGTAGCAGAGCAGATGGATCGCCAGCGTGACCCCCCAGGAAACGGGGTAGGAGATATACAGGGTGGTCAGGGTGGGATCCGCGGCGAAGACCGTCATGATCCAGGCGATGCGCAGGCCGCAGACCCCGGCCAGGGAAACGATCATGGGCATGACGCCGTATCCGATGCCCCGCAGCTGGCCCACCAGCACGTCCATCATGCCGTAGACGAAATACACCGGCATGATGATCCGCATCCGGATCATCCCGCAGGCGATCACCTGGGGATCGCTGTTGTAGACCCCCAGCAGGGTCTCCCCGAAGCGCAGCGCCAGCATGCCCAGGCTGAAGCCCACCACCGCCACGATGCCAAGGCAACTCCACAGGGTCCGGTCCACCCGGCGGTATTTCCCCGCCCCGTAGTTCTGCCCCGCGAAGGCCAGGCAGGCCTGATGCTGGGCGTTCATGGCGGTATAGACGAAGCCCTCGATATTGGCGGCCACGCCGTTCCCGGCCACCGCCAGGCTGCCGAAGGAATTCACGGAGCTCTGGATCAGCACGTTGGAGATGGAGAAGAGGCTTCCCTGAAGCCCCGCCGGCAGGCCGACCCGGATCATGCTCAGGGCGCTGGGCCCGTCCACCCGGCAGGCCCGCAGGTCCAGATGGGTGGGCCCCGTGGACCGCAGCAGGCACAGCAGCACCAGCACCATGCTGACCGCCTGGCTCACCACCGTGGCGACGGCCACCCCCGCCACCGCCATCCGGAA
>CAZRLU010000147.1:0-5920 GCA_964600995.1 uncultured Oscillospiraceae bacterium
GAACACCTACGGCACGGGCTGCTTCATGCTGATGAACACCGGGGACAAGCCGGTGCGCAGCAAAAGCGGGCTTCTGACCACCATGGCCTGGCGGATCGGCGGAAAGCCCGTGTATGCCCTGGAAGGAAGCGTTTTCATGGGCGGAGCCACCATCCAGTGGCTGCGGGATGAGCTGAAGATGATCGGCTACGCGGCAGAGAGCGAGGCCCTGGCGGAGAGCGTCAGCAGCACCGGCGGGGTCTATCTGGTGCCGGCCATGACCGGCCTGGGCGCCCCCTGGTGGGATATGTATTCCCGAGGCACCCTGGTGGGCATGACCCGGGGCACCGGCAGAGCCCATATCGTCCGGGCCGCCCTGGAGGCTATCGCCTATCAGAGCGAGGACCTGATGCAGGCGATGATCGCCGATTCCGGCCGGAAGCCGGAGCATCTGCAGGTGGACGGGGGCGCAAGCGCCAACGCCTTCCTGATGCAGTTCCAGGCGGATATCAGCCATATTCCGGTGGTGCGGCCCCAGGTGCTGGAAACCACCGCCCTGGGGGCGGCGCTGCTGGCTGGGCTGGGCTGCGGCCTCTACGGAAGCATGGAGGATCTGGCCAGCTTCTGGAAGAAGGATCTGGAGTTCACCCCGAAGATGGACGAGGCCACGAGGCTGATGAACCTCCGGGGCTGGCACAAGGCCGTGGAGCGGTCCCTGGACTGGGCGGAGCACTGAGAAAAAACGGAAACGGGGAAGGGAGCGTGAAGGGAAATGAGCCTGGAGCGGGAGGATTATGTGGAGCCCGTCTGCGCGCTGTGCGGAAAGCCCGGGGAGGAAAATCCCTTCCGGCCCGTTCCCCGGGACCGGATTCTGGAAAAGCTGCGGGCCTATGAGGACCGGAACGACTGGGGGGCAGCGGAGCGCCATCTGAACTACTGGCTGGAGGAAGCGAAGGCCGGGAGGGACGAGCGGGGACAGCTGATGCTGCACAACGAGCTGATGGGCTTCCACCGGAAGCAGGGAAACCGGGAGCCGGCCTTCCTGCACGCGGAGAAGGCTGCGGCCCTGGTGGAGAAGCTGGGCATGGAGGACACCGTGACCGCCGGCACCACCTGGGTCAACGCGGGCACCGTGCGGGAAGCCTTCGGCGATTCCGAGGGCGGGCTGGCCTTCTTTGAGCGGGCCCGGAGCAACTATGAAAAGAACCTCCCGCCGGAGGACAGCCGGCTGGGAGGCCTGTACAACAACATGGGGCTGACCCTGGCCTCCCTGGGCCGCTGGCGGGAGGCGGAGACGGCTTTCCGCCGGGCCATTGAGGTCATGGGCCGGCAGGAGCACGGGGAGCCGGAGCAGGCCATCACCTGGCTGAACCTGGCGGACGCCCGGGAGGCGGAGCTGGGCCCGGAGGGGGCGGAAGCGGAGGTCCAGGGCTGCCTGGAGGAGGCGGAGCGCCTTCTGAACGCGGAGGACCTGCCCCGGGACGGATATTACGCCTTCGTGTGCGAGCACTGCGCCCCGGTCTACGGCCATTATGGCTGGTTCATGACAGAGGCGGAGCTGCAGCGCCGGGCGGAGGAGATCCGCCGGGAGCGGGGAACCCTCTGAGCCGGCCCGGCGGGGAAGCATAAAAAAAAGGCGGGCAGACGTCCGCGGGGAATAAGGAGAAGAAGATGGCAAAGGTACTGCTTTTGAACGGAAGCCCCCATGCGAACGGATGCACGGCGGAAGCCCTGAAGGAAATGATGGCCGTGTTTGCGGAGGAGGGCATCGAAACCGAGCTGATCCAGGTGGGAAACAAGGATATCCGGGGATGCATTTCCTGCGGATCCTGCGAAAAGACCGGCCGGTGCGTCTTCAACGACCTGGTGAACGAGACCGCGCCGAAGCTGGAGGCCGCCGACGGGCTGGTGGTGGGAAGCCCGGTCTATTACGGCAGCCCCAACGGCACCCTGCTGTCCATGCTGGACCGGCTGTTCTATTCCACCCCCTTCTCCAAGCACATGAAGGTGGGGGCGGCGGTGGTCAGCTGCAGAAGGGGCGGCAACACGGCTTCCTTCGACGTGCTGAACAAGTATTTCACCATCTCCGGCATGCCCGTGGCCTCCAGCACCTACTGGAACCAGGTGCACGGCTTCACGGCCGCGGACGTGCGGAAGGACCTGGAGGGCCTGCAGACCATGCGGAACCTGGCCCGGAACATGAGCTTCCTGATCCGGGCCATTGCGGCGGAAAAGGAAAGGAACGGGCTGCCGAAGGTGGAGCGGGGCAGCTTCACCAGCTTCCCGGACGGAAAGTAAGCGGCGGGGTCAGTAGCCCCGGCGAAGATCCACCCGGCGGGCCAGGGGCCTTCCGCAGCGGTAGTTTTCCAGATCCTCCAGGAAGAGCTCCACGATCCGCTCCCGGGTGTAAGGCAGGGTCAGATTGCCGGCCACATGGGGCGTGATCAGCAGGTTCGGGCAGGTCCAGAGGGAGGAATCCGGGGGCAGGGGCTCCCGGGGAAACACATCCAGGGCGGCGGAGAGACGGCCGGCCCGGAGCCGGCTTTCCAGGGCCTGGGCGTCCAGCACGCTGCCCCGACCCACGTTGATCAGCACCGCCTGATCCGGCAGCAGATCCAGCCGCTCTGCGTCCAGCAGGCCGCGGGTTTCCGCCGTGGCGGGCAGGGAGATCACCAGCAGATCCGTCTCCGGCAGGACGACGTCCAGATCCCGGACGGGAAGCACCCGGTCAAAGAAATTCCCGGGGTTTTTCCCGCTGCGGCTGACCCCCGTCAGGCTGCGGGGAAGAAAAGCCCGGAGCCGCAGGGCGGCCTCCTGCCCGATATCCCCGGTCCCCAGCAGGGTGATCCGGCTGCCCCGGAGGGAGCGGACGGGCAGCGTCCGGACCCATTCCCGCCGGCGGACGATCTCCGCGTATTCCATCTGCCGGCGCAGCAGCTCCAGGGCTGTCATCACGATATGCTCGGCGATGGTGGTGCCATAGGCGCCGGAGGAATTGCTCAGCATCGGTTCCGGAGAGAGAAAGACCCCCGGGGCAAGAAAATCGTCCACGCCGGCGAAGGGGGTGCAGACCCAGCGCAGGGCCGGTCCCCGGGCCGGCAGGGAGGAAAAGTGGGAGAAGAGGATCTCCGCCTCCCCCAGGGCGGGCAGGGCGTCCTCCTCCCGGTCGAAGAAAAGCGTTTCAAAGCCCTTGGACTCCGCTTCGGCGCGGATGCGCAGGCGCAGGGCTTCCTCCAGGGCGGGAATGACCACGATCAGCTTCCGGGACATGGCGCACCTCCATCTAAGTCAGAAAAGCAAAGCAGGATCCGCCGACGGGACGCCGGCTTTTTTTATTGCGCTTTTCCGGAAATCAGATCGGATAGCCGCCTGGACTGGAAGAAGGACCGGGTCAGCCGGTCATACTCCGCCCAGAGGGGCAGGGTTTCGCACACGCCGGACCGGGGGCAGGGGGGAGCGCCTTCCGCCAGGCAGGCCACGGCGGCCAGGGAGCCCTCCATGGGCCCGATGATGTCCCAGACCGTATACTCCTCCGGAGCGCGAAGAAGCCGGTATCCCCCGCCCTTGCCGCTGGCGCCCTCCACCAGGCCGGCGGCCACCAGCTCCCGCATGATGATCTCCAGATATTTTTTGGAAATATCCTCTTTTTCCGCGATCTCCTTCAGGGGGACAAAAACCCCCGGCCGGCTCTCCGCAAGGGCTAGCATGGTCCGGAGCGCGTACCTTCCTTTGGTGGAAATCAAAGCATATCACCTCTTTCCGCTTCAGGGCAATTATATAGCAGGCGGATAGGCAAATCAAGCAGCGGGGCGGCGCAAAAACCAATTAATTGCCTATTGACATAGTAGGCGAATGGTATTATAATCCCCCTGACCTCCGGGAGAAAGGACGGGTATTTGCATGATTTACGCGGACAACGCAGCCACCACCCAGATGAGCGAAAGGGCGCTCCGGACCATGACCAGGGTTCTGCAGGAAAGCTGGGGGAATCCCTCCAGCCTGTATACCCGGGGCCAGGAGGCGAAGGAGATCCTGGAGCAGGCCCGGGCGGACATCGCCGCCGTCATCGGCGCGGAGCCCAGGGAGATCCTCTTCACCTCCGGAGGCAGCGAGGCGGATAACCAGGCGATTCTCACGGCGGCGGAGATCGGGAAGAAAAAGGGAAAGCGGCACATCGTGTCCACCGCCTTCGAGCATCACGCGGTGCTCCATCCCCTGGAGAAGCTGGAAAAGGACGGCTTTGAGGTCACCCTGGTGGACGTGCACGAAAACGGCATCGTGCGTCCGGAGGAGGTGGCGGCCGCCATCCGGGAGGATACCTGCCTGGTGACGGTGATGTTCGCCAACAACGAGATCGGCACCATCCAGCCGATCCGGGAGATCGGGAAAATCTGCCGGGAGCGGGGCGTGCTGTTCCACACCGACGCGGTGCAGGCGGTGGGGCACATCCCCGTGGATGTGAAGACGGAGGGCGTGGACATGCTGTCCGCCTCGGCCCACAAATTCCATGGGCCCAAGGGGACGGGCTTCCTCTATGTGCGGAAGGGCATCCCGCCGGCGAGCCTGATCGCGGGGGGCGCCCAGGAGCGGGGCCACCGGGCCGGGACGGAGAACGTGGCGGCCGTCGCCGCCATGGCGGAGGCCCTGAAGGAAGCCGCGGAGAACATGGAAAAGAACGGGGAGCACATGACCCGGATCCGGGACCGGCTGATCGCGGGGCTGAAGGAAATCCCGCATGCCGCCCTGAACGGGGACGCGGAGCGGCGGCTTCCCGGAAATGTGAATTTCTGCTTTGAAGGCATTGAGGGGGAATCCCTCCTGCTGCTGCTGGATGACAAGGGCATTCAGGCCTCCTCCGGAAGCGCCTGTACGTCGGGATCCCTGGATCCCAGCCATGTGCTGCTGGCCATCGGCCGGGTGCATGACGTGGCCCACGGATCCCTGCGGCTGAGCATCGGGGAGGAAACCAGCGAGGCGGAGGCGGAGGAAATAATCCGGGCCGTCGGCGAGGTGGTGACCTACCTGCGGAGCTTCTCTCCCATCTGGAGGGACCTGGTTTCCGGAAAAAAGGCATTTATTCTGTGAGGGAGGGAAGGAAAATGGCGTTATACAGCGAAAAAGTCATGGACCACTTCAGAAATCCCCGGAACGTGGGGGTCATTGAGGACGCCAACGGCATCGGGGAGGTCGGCAACGCCAAATGCGGCGACATCATGAAGATGTATCTGAAGATCGAGGACGACATCGTGAAGGATGTGAAGTTCGAGACCTTCGGCTGCGGCAGCGCCATCGCCTCCAGCTCCATGGCCACGGAGCTGATCAAGGGGAAGCCCGTGGCGGACGCCATGAAGCTGACCAACAAGGCGGTGGCGGAGGCCCTGGACGGGCTGCCGGATTACAAGATGCACTGCAGCGTGCTGGCGGAGGAAGCCATTCAGTCGGCCCTGGAGGACTACGGCCGGAGGACGGGAAAGCCCGTTCCCGGCAGGGAAGCATAAGCGGGAGGAAGAAAAGATGGCAAGGATTTATCAGGGAGCCCTGGAGCTGATCGGGCATACGCCCCTGGTGGAAGTGAAAAATATTGAAAAGGAACTGGGCCTGGAGGCCACGGTGCTGGTGAAGCTGGAGTACTTCAACCCGGCGGGCAGCGTGAAGGACCGGATCGCCAAGGCCATGATCGAGGACGCGGAGAAGCGGGGTCTGCTGAAGGAGGGCTCCGTCATCATCGAGCCCACCTCCGGCAACACGGGAATCGGCCTGGCGGCCATCGCCGCGGCCAAGGGATACCGGATCATTCTGACCATGCCGGAAACCATGAGCGTGGAGCGGCGGAACATCCTGAAGGCCTACGGCGCCGAGCTGGTGCTGACGGAGGGCGCCAAGGGCATGAAGGGCGCCATTGCGAAGGCGGAGGAGCTGGCGAAGGAGATTCCGGGCAGCT
>CAZRLU010000148.1:0-5917 GCA_964600995.1 uncultured Oscillospiraceae bacterium
CAGCAGCGGAGAGGCAATGGCGTTCTTCGCAGCCTCCACCAGCTTGTTCTCGCCGCTGCCCACGCCGATGCCCATATGGGCCATGCCGCCGGATTCCATCACGGTCTTCACGTCGGCGAAGTCCAGGTTGATCATGGCGGGCACGGCGATCAGGTCGCTGATGCCCTGGATGCCCTGGCGCAGCACGTCGTCGGCGATGCGGAAGGCCTCCAGCATGGTGGTTCCCTTGTTCACCACCTGCAGCAGCCGGTCGTTGGGGATCACCACCAGGGTATCCACATGCTGCTTCAGCTCGCTGATGCCGTTCTCGGCATTCTTCATGCGCTGCTTTCCTTCAAAGCCGAAGGGCTTGGTCACCACCGCGATGGTCAGGCAGCCCAGATCCCGGGCGATCTCCGCCACGATGGGCGCCGCGCCGGTGCCGGTGCCGCCGCCCATGCCGGCGGTGATGAACACCAGGTCCGCCCCCTTCAGGGCCTGGGCGATTTCCTCCCGGCTCTCCTCGGCAGCCCTGCGGCCCACCTCGGGCACCGCGCCCGCGCCGAGACCCTTGGTCAGCTTCTCGCCGATCTGGATCTTGACCTGGGCGTCCGACAGGTTCAGCGCCTGCTTGTCCGTGTTGACGGAGATAAACTCCACGCCCTTGAGCCCGGCGTCCACCATGCGGTTCACGGCGTTGTTTCCGCCGCCGCCGCATCCGACCACCTTTATGGAAGCGAAGGTATCCTGTTCTTCGTTCTGGAATTCGATCATGGTCTTTCCCCCCGTATAGAATTTGCGCCGTCCGAATTCAGGGCGCCCCGGCTCCCGCCGGAATCCGTTCCCTGCCCCTTCCGGGTGATCAGCCTCCGAGCAGGCTCTTGAAGAAGCCCGCAACCCGGCTGCCGAAGCCGCCCGAAGGCGCCCTCTGCTGTTCGATGGTGTCGATGATCAGATCCATCAGCCCCAGGCTGCTGGAGAAGCTATGGCTGTTCAGCTTGGTGGTCCGCCGCGGAATATCCTCCACGGCCCGGCCCAGCCGCCCGGCCAGATATTCCCGCCCGCCGCGGTTGAAGCTCAGCCCGCCGCCGGTCATCAGCACGTGGCTCCAGTTGCCCAGGCCGCCGAAGTCCTGATCGATGGCTTCCTTGATCTGGTCGGCGATTTCGTCCACCGCCTTGCAGATCACCGGCTTGACCTGCTCCCGGGTGAAGACCGTGGCCTTCTCCCCGTCCGCTCCGGGAACCTCATACTTGTCGTCGCCGGAATCAATGCCGTAGACAAACTTGCGCTTGATTTCCTCCGCGGCGGAAAGGCTGATGTCCAGCTCGTCCGCCAGGGCCACGGCGATATCCCCGCCGCCGGCGGGAATCACCCGGTGATAAATCACCGCGTCGCCCTCCACCCCGATGATCTCGGTATTCAGATATCCCATGTCGATCAGCACGCTGGTATGATCCCGCGCCTGCTCGTCCAGGTAGAGCATGGCCTCGCCCGCCGTGGTGGAGAAGAAGCCGGCCACCTGAATGCCCAGCTCCGCCATCCGGGTCGTCACATCGTCGATGAAATAGCGGTTGCCCACCACGAAGCTGATGAAGGCGGTCATCTCCCGGCCCTTCATGCCCACGGGCTCCAGGGTTTTCTTGCTGGAATCCACCATGAACCAGGCGGGGCTGGAATGAATCACGACGCCGGGGATATCCTCCAGCCGCTCCGCGGCCTGGCTGAAGGCGGCCTTCACATCCTTGGAGGAAACCCGGGGATCCGTGCCGGAAAGGGCGACCGTGGCTTTGGTGGCATACACCTTGGTGAAGGCGCCGGGCACGCCCACGTTGATCTCCTTGATCTTCGTGCCGCACTGCTCCTCCGCGTCCGCGATGGAACGGCGGATCGCCTCGTCCAGGGCTTCCGGATTGTTCCATCCTTCCTCCAGGTACCCGTCATATTTGGCGATGCCGGCAGCCACGATGTCACAGCGCTGACTTCCGCTGTTCTCTGCAACCAGCGTAACAATTTTGCTGGTTCCAAAATCGATGGTGGCAACGGTCGTTTTCATCTTCGTTCAAACCCCCCGCGTCCGGAATCCTTGCTCCGGATATCCTCATCAATAGTCTGCACCCTGTGTATTATATCGTCTTCCCAGGGGAAATGCAAGCATATTGATAAGAATTATTACAGAATTCTTTCATTTTCTTTACACTTTTTGAAGATCAGAGGCTCGGCGGAGAGAAGATCGGGGTTTCCGGCAGCGTCACATTGATCACGCCGCCCCGGTATTCCCTTTTCAGCAGCTCCTCCCGGGTCAGCAGCATGCTGCGCAGCTTCGCGTGGATGTCCCGGGTATCCCCCAGGGCCACGGTGAATCCGTCCCGGGTGGTCAGCAGCAGGGAGTTCAGGTTGCTCAGGTCCGCCTCCTCCATGATATCCCCGCACCCCAGCACCTTCATCTCCAGGAACAGGGCGCTGAAGGCCTCCTGCTGTCCGGAGCTCTCCAGCACCAGCTGCTGGCCCACCATGGCGCCGGAGCGGATCTTCAGCCCGTCCACCCGGACCAGCCCCGCGGGGCGGACCGTAATGTCCTCGCTTTCCGACAGCACCACCCGCTGCTTGTCCAGGGTGTAGAGGATGCCGTTCCAGGTCATCCAGCAGCAGGCTTCCCGTTCCTTCACGCTGAGGATCACGGTTCCCGGCAGCCTTTTCTCCAGGTACCGGAATTTCAGCACCGGGTTCTGCTCGATCTTCCGCTCGATCTCGTCGGCGGAAAGGGAAAAGATCGGCATGCCCGTCCGGATCCCGCTCAGCCGGATCACCTCCGCCTCCGGGATGTTCTGATTTCCCTGGACGGTGATGGTCCGGACCGCGAAGACGGCATAGTAAAGGATCAGCGATACGAGGACCAGCGCCGCCGCCGTCATGCCCAGGGCGGCCCACCGCTTTCCCGGGCTCCTTTCCTTTTTCCTTCCCGGCTCCGGCTTTTCCTCCGGCCGGGCGGTTGTCTTTCCGAACTGATAGCCCCCGGTCCAGGTATCCCAGAACTGACCGCTGCGGTTGTTCAGCTCGTCGCTTCGCAGCTCCCGCAGCTCCGGCGCGTCCTCCGGCTCGTCAAAGGGATTTTCATGGGTCGGGAAGGGGCCGTACCAGGTATCCTCCTTCTGCCAGTCCCGGAGAGGCTGCTGAGGCTGGGTATCCCTGCGCTGACGTGGATCCTGTTCCATGGCCTCCGTTCCTCTCCTTCCTGATTCAAAAATACGGGAAAGCTCCGGCGCGCGCTCCGCGGCCGGACGCTTTCCCTTTCTGCCGGGCGGCCGGCCCACGGCCGGTCCCGCTTTTCCTACAGCTCCCGGACAATCCTTTTGAAGACCCGTCCCCGCTCCTCATAGTCCTTGAACATGTCAAAGCTGGCGCAGGCAGGGCTCAGCAGCACGTTCCATCCGTCTTCGGCGATCTGCCGGCAGGTCATCACCGCGGCCCGGAGGGAATCCGCCCGCAGAATCTGCTGGTATCCCGCCGCCCGGAGGCTCTCCTCAATCTTGCCGGCGGTCTCGCCGATCAGCACCGTCTCCCGGATGATGTCCCGCTTCTCCATGATCTCCCGGCTCAGGGCGTCGAAGCTGACCTTCTTGTCGTAGCCTCCCAGGATCAGCACCGTGGGCCGGGTCATGGTCTCCACCGCCTTCAGGGTGGAATCCACGTTCGTCCCCTTGCTGTCGTTGAAGTACTCCACCCCGTCCAGGATCCGCACGCTCTCAATCCGGTGCTCCACCCCCGGGAAGGTCCGCAGGCTGTGCCGAATCACCGGAACCGGAACCTTCATCACCGCCGCGCAGCACACGGCGCCCAGGGCGTTCTCCAGGTTGTGGGGGCCGGGAATCCGGATCTCCTCCGTCCGGCACACGGTCTTTTCCTCGCCGCCGATCCGGATGATCACCTCGCCGTCCCGGACGAAGGCGCCTTCCCGGACCGTCTTCTTCCGGCTGAACTTCAGCACCCGGCTCCGGACCTGCTTCTCCAGGCCCTCCAGCGCCGGATCGTCCGCGTTGAAAACCGCCCAGTCCTCCGGCGTCTGCCGCCGGAAGATGCGCATCTTCATCTCCGTATAGACTTCCATCGTCCCATGCCGGTTCAGATGGTCCTCCGTGATGTTGGTGAGCAGCGCCACATGAGGATGGAAGGTGTCCGCGGTCTCCATCTGGAAGCTGCTGACCTCGCAGACATGCACGTCCTCCTTCCGGCTCACCATGGCCGCCAGGGAGAAGGGATAACCGATATTGCCCACCACATGGGTCACCCGCCCCGCGTTGCGGAAGATCTCGCCCAGCAGGGAGACGGTGGTGGTTTTTCCGTTGGTTCCCGTCACGGCGACCAGCGTTCCCCGGCTCAGCTGCGAGGCCAGCTCCAGCTCGCCCGTCACATAGATGCCCATTTCCCGGGCCTTGCGCACAAAGGGCGCGTTGATGGAAATCCCGGGGCTGATCACCAGCACGTCCTGGCCCTCCAGGAGCCCCTCCGCCGGGCATCCCAGCCGGCGCTCCAGCTGCAGGCCTTCCAGCACGCTCAGCGCCTCGCCCAGCTCCTCCTCCGTCTTGGAGTCATTGATGGTCACCAGCGCCCCGTTAGCCCGGAGCAGCTGCGCAGCCGCAATCCCGCTGCGGGCCATGCCCACCACCAGGACCTTCTTGTTTTCGTAATTCACCCGGAATCACCCCACTCCCCAAAGCAGGCTCAGAATCGCAATCATGCAGGCCACCGCCGTGGCGCCGGCATACATGCTGACGATCTGGGTTTCGCTGTATCCCTTTTTCTCAAAATGATGATGCACGGGGCTCATCAGGAAAAGCCGCTTTCCCTGATGGTCCTTGCCGAACCGGCGGGTCAGCTTGAAATAATACCGCTGCAGGATCACGCTGACGCTGCTGAGGATGGGGCAGAGCCCGATCAGGATCAGCAGCAGCGGCTGCCGCATCGTCATGGCCAGCCCGATGCCCGCGCCGCCCAGGAACATGCTCCCCGTGTCTCCCATGAAAACCTTCGCCGGATAGCGGTTATACCGCAGGTATCCGATGCAGCTGCCCATCAGGCTCACCGCGAAGATTCCCGCCGGCACGGCGGTTTCAGCGGCGTATCCCAGCAGCAGCGCGTCCAGCAGCGCCGCCATCGCCCAGGCGGAGGAGGAGACCACGCTGATGGTTCCCAGCAGCCCGTCCAGCCCGTCCTGCAGGTTGGTGGAATTGACGAAGAAGATCACCGCCAAGGTCATCAGCGGGAGATACCAGAGGCCCAGGTCCCACTCCGTCTGCAGGAAGGGCACCCGGATCCGGCTGCCGATCTGGGGATTGAAGTAGCACCAGCAGGCAAAGCCCAGGCCCACGATCACCTGTCCCCCGATCTTCTGCCAGGGGGTCAGCCCCTCGTGCCGCTTCCTGACCGCCTTGATCCAGTCGTCCGCAAAGCCCACCGCCATGCTCAGCAGGCTGACGCCCATCAGGCCCAGCCCCGTATCCCAGATTCCCTGCCAGGGCCGGGGATGGAAAAGCAGCTGGCAGACCGTCACGGCCAGGGCGATCATCAGCCCGCCCATCACCGGCGTTCCCTGCTTCTGCTGATGGGCCGGGCCCAGCTCATAGATCACCGTTCCGAAATGCAGCTTCTTCAGCCTGCGGATCAGCCAGGGGCCCGTTCCCAGCGCCAGGGCCAGGGAAAGCAGCAGCGCCGCCGTCATACGCCAGGTCATGTTTCTTCCTCCCGTTTCTTCATCTCCAGCAGGATCTCGCTGACGATGACCTTCTCATCAAAGGGCCGCTTGACCCCCATGATCTCCTGATAGGTCTCGTGACCCTTGCCGGCGAGCACGATCACGTCCCCGTCCTCGCCCATCTCCAGGGCCCTGCGGATCGCATCCCTGCGGTTCTCGATCACTTCATATTTCCCGCCCGTGGGC
>CAZRLU010000149.1:0-5831 GCA_964600995.1 uncultured Oscillospiraceae bacterium
CGGGCTTGTCCAGCAGGCCCATCAGGCCGGTCATGCCGGGGATCTGCTTCACATACTTCAGCGGAATGGGGTCGATTTTGCTGCCGTACCAGCGGAAGGTCATTTTCATGGGGCTTGTCCTCCTGTTATTTGGTTTTCTTTCTATCCTGATCCGCCGCGGGGGCGGAGCGGTGACGGGGCTTTAGGGGTCTGCAGTCAGTTCAGATACATGCCGGGGAAAACCATGTTCACGCCGATCTGCTGCGCGCCGAAGAGATTCATCAGGTGCATCTGGGGGAGGCTGCGGGTCATGACCCGGGCGGAAACCCGGGAGACCCCTTCGGCGGCCATGATGGCCAGGGAGCGGTGCAGCAGCGCCCGGGCCATGCCCTGGCGGCGGCTGGAGGGCTCGATGTAGATGGCGGCCAGCTCCGCCTGATCCCCGACGCCGGCCAGGACGGCCTCGCCGATGAGCCCGGCGTTGCGATAGAGCCCCAGGGTCAGGAAATGGGGCAGACGCATCATCTCCATCAGGGCGTCCCGCTGGAGATAGGTGATCTCGTTCATCTGCAGGCGGGAGAGGAGACTCTGCTGCTCGTCCCAGGTGTTCAGGGGCGTGGCGGCCACGGAGCAGCTCATGGGGATCCGCCCGTCGCCGAAGGGAATCTGCAGGGAAACAACGGCGTCGCTTTCCTCCAGGTCAAAGCCGTTGTGACGGTAGAAATCCAGATTCTGGGTATCCTCCGGGGAAAGACCGGTATACAGCCGGGCCCGGAGGCTGGGGTTCACGTTCTGCAGCTGGCGGGCCCGGGCCACCAGGGCGCCGAAGAGCAGGTAGCGGCTGTCGGGGCTGCCCTCGATGGAGAAATAGAGATTGACGGGGCAGTCAGGATACAGGCCGGGCTGCAGCTGATAAAGAATATAGCCATAGCCCGCCTGGGCACCCAGATCATCGACGGCATAGAACACGTCCTCCGGGTTCAGGTTGTTGACGGGCTGGAGGGGATGAAGAATCTTCATGAAAAAACGGATCCTTTCCGCGCGGAAGCCGCGCACCCCGGAAGGGGATAAAGCTCTTCTTATTATAGTACGGAGAGAGGCCGGATGTCAAAGGAACCCGGGAAACTTGCAAAGGGCGGGAAATGCTGATACAATAGCACACGATTTCAAATATTCCCAGAATGGCGGAGCGGGTTTCCGCCTGCGGAGGGAATGCTGAAGGAGGCAGAGAAGGATGGCGGAACATCCTGTATTTACGATCGTGATGAGCGACGGGCGTGAGATGAAGGGAGAGCTTTATCCCGAATACGCGCCGCAGTCCGTGGGCAATTTCGTGGCCCTGGCCAACAGCGGCTTCTATGACGGGCTGATCTTTCACCGGGTGATTCCGGGCTTCATGATTCAGGGCGGGGATCCCAAGGGCATGGGCTACGGCGGCCCCGGATACACCATCAAGGGCGAGTTTGCCGCCAACGGAGTGAACAATCCCCTGCGGCATACCTACGGCGTGCTGAGCATGGCCCGGAGCATGTCTCCGGATTCTGCGGGAAGCCAGTTCTTCATCATGACCAGCGACAGCCCCCATCTGGACGGCCAGTACGCGGCCTTCGGAAAGGTGCTGGAGGGGATGGACGTGGCGGAGGACATCGTGAACACGCCCCGGGACGCCTCCGACAAGCCCCTGAAGCCCCAGGCCATGGCGACGGTGCGGGTGGATACCTTCGGAGAGGTCTATCCCTTCGACCAGATCTGAGCGGGATGTTTTCAGGCGCGGAAAGGTTTTTCCGCGCCTTCGCGTTTTTTTACGGAAAGGAAGGAAGCCGGATGGAGGAGCGGAAGCAGAGGGTCAGCGTACAGGTGGCGGGGAAGACCTACAACCTGGTGTCCACGGATTCGCCGGAGCACATGCGGCGGGTGGCGGAGCTGGTGGACCGGCGGCTGCGGGAGACGGAGCTGGCCACCGGCTTGCCGGAGGACCGGGCCCTGGCCCTGACCTGCCTGAACCTGGCGGACGAGCTGGTGAAGGCGAAGGATGAGAGCCTGGAGATGCGGCGCAGGATGCAGAAAATGATGGCGGAGAAAGGGGACCGGGCATGATGGAAATCCTGGCGCCGGCGGGAAGCCGGGAATCCCTGGAGCGGGCCCAGGCGGCAGGGGCGGACGCGGTCTATCTCGGATTCGCGGCCTTCAGCGCCCGGGCGGGAGCCGGAAACTTTGACGAAGCGCAGCTGGAGGAAGCCCTGCGCTTTGCCCATCTGCACCGGATGCGGGTGTATGTGACGGTGAACACCCTGGTGAAGGACGGGGAGCTGGATCAGGTGTACGCGCTGCTGGGGCTGCTGAACCGGTTGCAGGCGGACGGGGTGCTGGTGCAGGACCTGGGGATCCTGCGGATGGCCCGGAAGTACTTCCCGGGGCTGCGGATCCATGCCAGCACCCAGATGGCGATCCACAACGCGGCGGGAATCCGGTGGTGCGCCGGGATGGGCATGAAACGGGCGGTGCTGGCCCGGGAATGCAGCCTGGAGGAAATCCGGAAGTGCGCCGGGCTGGGGGTGGAAATCGAGGTTTTCTGCCATGGGGCCCAGTGCGTGGCCGTGAGCGGGGAATGCCTGTTCTCCAGCATGGTGGGCGAGCGGAGCGGCAACCGGGGGCGGTGCGCCCAGCCCTGCCGGAAGCGGTACCGGTTTGACGGTGCCGAGGGAGCCTGGCTGAGCCCCCGGGATCTTTGCCTGCGGGACCGGATCCCCGAGCTGGCGGAAGCCGGGGCGGAGAGCCTGAAGATCGAGGGAAGGCTGAAGCGGCCGGAATATGTCTACACGGTGACGGAGAGCTACCGCCGGGGCGCGGACAGCCTGGCAGCGGGGCACTTCCGGAAGGCCGGCGGGGAGGAGAAGGAGGCCCTGCGGCAGATCTTCGACCGGGGCGGCTTCATGGAGGGCTATGCTTTCGGAGCGGAGGACGCGGGGGTGATTCAGCCCCGGTCCGTGAACCATCAGGGCATCCGGGTGGGCCGGATCGAGAGCTGCCGGGGCAACCTGGCCCGGGTGCGGGCGGAATGGGAGATCCGGGACGGGGACGGGCTTCGGATCCGCCGGGGAAACCGGGAGGCGGAGCTGACCTATTCCGGAAAGGACACCCCGGCGGGGGAGATTGCCACCCTGCGGCTGCGGGAGGGCATCCGGGCGGAAAACGGCGACGAGGTCTGGCGCCTGACGGACCGGCGGCAGCTGGAGGAGGCCATGGCGGCCCCCCTACGGAAAATCCGGGCGGACATGGCGCTGGAGGCGATGCCGGGAAAGCCCCTGCGGCTGAAACTGTCCGACGGGGAAATCTCCGCGGAGGCGGAAGGGCCGGAGACGGCCGCCGCCCGGACCCGGGAGACCGGGGCGGAGGAGATGGAGAAGCAGCTCCGCAAAACCGGCGGCACCGATTTTGAGGCAGGAAAGGTGACGGTCCGGACGGAGGGCGCCTTCGTGCCGGTTTCGGCGCTGAACGAGCTGAGAAGAAACGGCCTGGCCGCGCTGGCGGAAGCCCGGCGGGAGGCCTTTGCGTATCCGGCCGGACCGGAGCTGCCCCGGGAGGCGGAGGACGCCGGCGGGGAGGAGAATGTGCCCGGAGGGGACGGAACCGGACGGATCCGGTTCACGGTGCGGACCCCGGAGCAGGCGGCGGCCTGCCGGCGGGAGGGGGAACCGGTGATCTGGTATCCCGAGGACTTCCGGGAGGAGGCCCTGGAGAAGCTGGCCGGCGGGATGACGCCGGGGGACTGGCTGCGGCTGCCGGAGGTCTGCGGGGAGGAAACCCTGGAGGCCCTGGCGGCGTTTGCGGAAAGACACTGGGACCGCCTGGGCGGCATTCTGCTGGGCAGCGTGGGCCAGCTGGGCATCTCCTGGCCGGTGCCGGTAGCGGCGGGGCCGGGAATCCCGGTGATGAACCGGGAGGCGGCCCGGCTGCTGCGGGAGCAGGGCTGCGTCTGGGTCACGGCCAGCCCGGAGCTGACCGGAGGGGAGCTGCGGAGCCTGGTCCGGCCCGGAAAGGGCATGCCGGAGATCCTGCTGCAGGCCTGGGGAAGAACCCAACTGATGATTCTGCACCACTGCCCGGCCCGGACGGCTCTGGGCCTGAGCCGGGGGCACGAAGCCTGCGCCCTGTGCGACGCGGGGGATCCCGCGGCCCTGCGGGGCAAGAGCCTGGAGGACGAGCGGGGATACCGGTTCCCGCTGCTGCGGATTCGGCTGAAGGAGGGCTGCCTGGTGCGGCTGATGAACGCCCTGCCCACGGACCTGGGGGACCGGGAAACCGCCTGCCCCCGGGGAGCGGAGCTGACCACGGAAACTCCGGAGGAAGCGGGGCGGATCCGGGCGGCGCTGGAGAAGGGAGAAAGGTCCCCCGGGGAGAGCACCCGGGGCCACTGGCACCGGCCCGTGACCTGAGGCCGGGGATCCCGTTTTTATTCTGTACTTCCTGCCTCCTTCCGTTTGACAAGCCTCCCCGGGAGGCATATGATGGATTCCGGAGCGAATTCGGATCCCTGAAAAACGGAAGGAGGCTTTTTGCGTGGAAAAATACGGGCTGGACACGCTGTGCGTGCAGGCGGGATACACTCCCGGAAACGGAGAGCCGAGGCAGATCCCCATCGTACAGAGCACCACCTTCAAATATGATACCGGGGAGGACATGGGAAAACTGTTTGACCTGGAGGCATCGGGGTATTTCTATACCCGGCTGCAGAACCCCACCAATGACCGGGTGGCGGCGAAGATCGCAGCCCTGGAGGGGGGCACCGCAGGAATGCTGACCTCCTCGGGGCAGGCGGCCAATTTCTTTGCCCTCTTCAATCTCTGCGGCTGCGGGGATCACATCGTGGCCTCCTCCAGCATCTACGGGGGAACCTTCAACCTGATCAGCGTGACCATGGCCCGGATGGGCATTGAGACCACCTTCGTCTCCCCGGACTGCACGGAGGAGGAGCTGAACGCCGCCTTCCGGGAAAACACGAAGGCCGTTTTCGGGGAAACCATCGCCAACCCGGCGCTGACGGTGCTGGATATCGAGCAGTTCGCCCGGGCGGCCCACGCCCATGGCGTGCCCCTGATCATCGACAACACCTTCGCCACGCCGGTGAACTGCCGGCCCATCGAATGGGGCGCGGACATCGTGACCCATTCCACCACCAAGTATATGGACGGCCACGGCACCGCCGTGGGCGGAGCCATCGTGGACGGGGGGAATTTTGACTGGATGGCCCACCGGGAAAAGTTCCCCGGCCTGTGCACTCCGGACGAGAGCTATCACGGCATCACCTATGCCGAGAAATTCGGCATGGGCGGGGCCTTCATCACCAAGTGCACGGCTCAGCTGATGCGGGATTTCGGATCCATCCAGAGCCCCCAGCATGCCTTTTACCTGAATCTGGGACTGGAAAGTCTGCATGTGCGCATGGCGCGGCACTGCGAAAACGGCCAGGCGGTCGCGGAATTCCTGCAGCGGCATCCGAAGGTGAAGAGCGTGCGGTACTGCGGGCTGGAGGGGGATCCGTACCATGCCCGGGCGATGAAGTATCTGCCGAAGGGCTCCTGCGGCGTAGTGAGCTTTGAGCTGGAGGGGGGCAGGGAAGCGGCTTCCGCCTTCATGCGGAGCCTGCGGCTGGCGGCCATCGAAACCCACGTGGCGGACGCAAGGACCTGCTGCCTGAACCCCGCTACCACCACCCACCGCCAGATGACGGACGCCCAGCTGGAGGCCGCCGGGGTGCCGGCAGGCCTGGTGCGGATGAGCTGCGGACTGGAGAGCAGCGCAGACCTGATCGCGGATATTGCCCAGGCCCTGGAAAAGTGCTGAAGCTTCGG
>CAZRLU010000150.1:0-5819 GCA_964600995.1 uncultured Oscillospiraceae bacterium
TGTAGCGCCAGTGGGCGGCGATGCCGTATTCCGCGATCCGGTGCATCTCCCAGGTCCGGATCTGCACCTCGAAGGGGAAGGGCAGCCGCCGGCCGCCCATGACCGTGGTATGCAGGCTCTGGTACATGTTGGCCTTCGGCACGGAGATGTAGTCCTTGAACCGCCCCGGAACCTGGTTCCACAGGGTGTGGACGATGCCCAGCACCGCGTAGCAGTCCGGAATCGTGTCCACGATCACCCGGATGGCGATCAGGTCATAGATCTGGTCAAAGGTTTTGTGCTGCAGCACCATCTTCCGGTAGATGGAATAGAAGTGTTTGGAACGCCCGTCGATGTCGAAGTGAATATGCTGCTCGTCCAGCTTGGCGCTCAGCTCGTCGATCACCAGGCGGATGCTTTCCTCCCGCTCCGCGCGCTTCATGCCCACCAGGTGCACGATGTTGTTGTATCCGTCGGGATCCAGATACTTCAGGCTCAGGTCCTCCAGGTCCTGCTTCAGGGCATATACGCCCAGCCGGTGGGCCAGGGGGGCATAGATATCCAGCGTCTCCCGGGCGATGGCCTTCTGCCGCGCCTCGGGCTGATACCGCAGGGTATACATATTGTGCAGCCGGTCGGCCAGCTTGATCAGCACCACCCGGATGTCCCGGCTCATGGCCAGGATCATCTTCCGGATGCTCTCCGCCTGGGCCTCCTCCCGGTTGGCGAAGTCCAGCTTGTTCAGCTTGGTGACCCCGTCCACCAGCTCCGCCACCTCGCTGCCGAACCCGCTGCGGATCGTCTCCAGGGTGATGCCCTCGCAGTCCTCCACCGTGTCGTGCAGAAGCCCCGCGGCAATCGTGGGGGGATCGATCATCAGCTCCGTCAGGATGCTGGCCACAAAGCAGGGATGAATGAAATAGGGCTCCCCGCTCTTGCGCACCTGTCCCTTGTGGGCCTCCTCGGCGAAGGCCCAGGCCTTCTCCACCAGCTGATATCCGTCCCCCGGATGGTACTTCTGGATCCGGGCGGTCATGGTGCTCAGCGGCATGGCCTCATAGGACGCGAAACTCATTTCATTCCCCCCTTTCCCTTGATATCATATGCATGCTCAGCGCTCCCCGCGGCTCCGGAGATACCGGACCACCGGGCTCTGCTCCAGGTCCTTCCGGGGCCCCCGGGGCAGAAACTCCACCCGCCAGGGCTCCCTTTCCCAGCGGATCAGCCCCAGCTGGGCAAAGGCCGTCAGGGCGAAGAGGATCTGTTCCTCCGGAACGCCCAGCCGTTCCGCCAGCTCCGCCGCCCCGCTCCCGGGATCCCGGGCCAGCCCGCTGTAAACCGTCAGCAGCGCCTCCCGGGAGGCGTCCACCCGCTCCAGCCGCTCCTTCAGCAGGTGCTCCGGCCGCAGCGAGGGAGTCTCCGGGATATTCTCTCTTTTTTTCGCTGAAAGCAGGGACATTTCCTGCAAACAGGCGGTGAAAAATTGCCCCGGATCCTCCGGGTTTCCTTCTCCTTCCCCCGCAGGCCGGATGGCCTCCAGCTGCAGCTGGGCCGAAACCCTTCCGGCATATTCGTTCCGCGTGGGGCGGAAGAGCACGTCCGCCCGTTCCAGTCCCTGATCCGCCGCGTCCCCCATGCCGAAGCCGATTCCGTCCCGGAGCGCGTCCCCCTGCAGCAGGGCGATCTTCAGATGGGTCCGGTCCTTGCCCACCCGGCGTGCCTCCTGCACCGAGGCCTCCGGGCACCGGAACACCGGGGAGGGATTCCCGCAGCCCGTGGGCTCCAGGGACTCCAGGGCCTCCACCGTCTCCAGGCTGACCTGCTCCAGCGCCAGCTCGCTGTCGTATTCCTTCACCGGCAGGAAGCACCGGTCGTCGCAGTGCTCCCGGACCGCCTCGTTCAGCCTCCGCCGCAGCTCCGGGATGTTCTCCGTGTTCAGGGTCAGCCCCGCCGCCTGCTCATGGCCGCCGAAGCGCAGAAACAGGTCGCCGCACCGGTTCAGCATCTCCCAGATATTCACCCCGGGAATGGACCGGCAGCTGCCCACCGCCTGGTCTCCCTGGCGGCTGAGCACCACCGTGGGATGGTGGAACCGCTCGCACAGCTTTCCCGCCGCCAGGCCGATCAGCCCGGTGTTCCACTCCTCCCCCTCCAGGATGATCACCCGGTCCCGCCGCAGGTCCACCTGCCGGGGAAAGCGCTCCATGGCCTCCTCCAGGATTTTCCGCTCCGTCTCCTGTCGCAGCCGGTTGTTCTCCTCCAGGTGGTCCGCGATGCGCCGAGCCTCCTCCGGATCCTCCGTCATCAGCAGCCGCACCCCCTGGGCGGCGTCCTCCAGCCGTCCCGCCGCGTTCAGCCGCGGCCCCAGCCGGAAGGCGATGTCGTCCGAATGCAGGGGAAAGGCCACCTTGGCATTCTCCATCAGGGCCCGCAGCCCCGGCCGGCGGGTGTGCTCCATGCGGAGCATGCCCTCCCGCACGATCACCCGGTTCTCTTCCGTCAGGGGCACGATGTCCGCCACCGTGGCCAGGGCGGCGATCTCCAGCCGCTTCTCCACCCCCGCCATGCCCTGCAGGGCCTGGCAGATCTTCAGCGCCACCCCGGCGCCGCACAGGCGCCGGAAGGGATAGTCCCCCAGCAGCGGATCCAGGATCGCGTCCGCGGGCGGCAGGGTGTCGGGAATTTCATGGTGATCCGTCACGATGACGGTCATGCCCAGCTCCTTCGCAATCCGGACCTCCCGGACGTTGGCGATCCCGCAGTCCACGGTGATCAGCAGCCGGTACTCCTCCGCGATCTCCCGCACCGCCTTCTCGTTCAGCCCGTAGCCCTCAGTATGCCTTCCCGGAATCCGGAAATCCGCCCGGGCGCCTTCCTCCCGCAGGGTTTCCAGCAGCACCGTCACGGCGCTGACCCCGTCCACATCATAGTCCCCGTAGACCAGGATCCCGTCTCCCCGCCGGATCGCCATGCGGATCAGCGTCAGGGCCTTGTCCATGTCCCGCATCCGCAGGGGATCATGCAGGTCCGCCAGGGAAGGGTGCAGAAACCGCTCCGCCTTCTCCGGCGTATCCACGCCCCGGGCCCGCAGCAGCTCGCTTTCCCACTCCGGAAGCCCCGGCAGCGGCCCGCCGCCCCCCGTGAACCTTTTCCTGTATGCCTGCATTCCCTTTCCCCCGTCGAAGCGCTGTTCCGCTTCCGGGCCCCCGGCCTGCCGAAGCCCCGGAAAGAAGAAAGGGAGGCCGCGCCGCGGCCCCCCTTCCGTTTCCCTCTTACTTCTTTTTGCGGCTGAGGCGGCGCTCCTCCAGGAAGGCCCACACATAGCCGTTGATCATATTGGCGCTGTAGGCGCCGCTGAGAATACCGACGATGATCGGAAGGGCAAACTCCCGGATGCTGGCCACGCCCAGGATGCACAGCGCCACGATGGTGATCAGGGTGGTGGCGGTGGTGTTCAGGGTCCGGCCCAGGCTCTCCCGGATGGAGATGTTGGTAACCTCCTCCCGGGCCATCGTGGGATACTTCTTCGCGTTCTCCCGGATCCGGTCGAAAATCACGATGGTGTTGTTGATGGAGTAACCCACGATGGTCAGCGCCGCGGCGATGAACGAGGAGTTCATCTGGATGAAGCTGCGGAAAATGACCATGAAGCTCAGCATGATCGCCACGTCGTGCAGCAGGCCGAACACCGCGGCCAGGCCGCTGTTCAGGTCAAACCGGATGGCGATGTACACCAGCATCAGGGCCGCCGCCAGCAGCACGGAGATGATGGCGTTGCGCACCAGGGTGGCGCCGGCCACGGGGCCCACATAGTTCACGTCGCCCACGGATTCCGCTTCGGGATACTTTTCCTTCAGCTGCTCCTCAAAGGTGGCCTGGATCTTCTGGATGTCGTCCTGGGCCACGTCCTTGATGCGGATCACGGCCTCGCTCTCCCCGGCGCCCTGATAGGTCACCGTGTAGGAAGCCACGCCCATGCCGCCCAGGATGCCTTCCAGGTCACCCTTCACGGCGGACTGCTTCAGATTGTACTCCATGGAGAGGCCGCCCTCGAAATCGATGCCCAGGTTGATGCCGTGGCCGAAGATCGTCATGATCAGGGCCAGCGCGATGATGGCGCCGGAGACGATCAGGCAGATTCTGGAATGGTTCTGAATCTTCAGTTTCATTACGCCTCCACCTCCTTTTCAGCGACCGCTTTGGTGTACAGGCCGGGCTTCACGCAGCCCGCGTTCACGAAACGGTTCATCAGGAAGCGGGTCACCAGGATGGCGGAGAACATGGAAACCACCACGCCCAGCAGCAGGGTTCTCGCGAAGCCCTGGATGGAGCCGGTGCCGTAAACCAGCAGCACCACGCCGGCGATCAGGGTCGTCACATTGGAGTCCAGGATGGCGCTCATGGCGTTCCGGAAGCCGGTCCGCACGGCGGTCTTCACATTCTTGCCCGCCCGGATCTCCTCGTTGAAGCGCTCAAAGATAATCACGTTGGCGTCCACCGCCATGCCGATGCCCAGCACCACGCCGGCCAGGCCGGGCAGGGTCAGCTGGATATGGAACACGGCGATCAGCATGAACAGCACGATGGTGTAGATCGTCAGCGCCCAGGAGGCCACCAGGCCGTTGAGGCGGTAGCGGACGATCATCAGCAGCATCACCAGCAGGATGCCGATGAGGGCGGCGGTCACGGAGCTGCTCAGAGCGTCCCGGCCCAGGGTGGCGGAAACCTTGTCCACCTTCTGCTGGGTCAGCTCCAGGGGCAGGGCGCCGCTCTGGATCTTCGCGGCGATGGTGGTGGCTCTCTCCACGCTGCCCATACCGTTGATCACGCCGGAGCCGCCGGTGATGGCGGATTCCACCGTGGGGGAAATCAGCTCCTCGCCGTCCAGATAGATGGCGATCCGCTGTCCGACACTCTTGGAGGTCATGTCGCCGAAGATCTTGGAGCCCTCGTCCGTCAGGGTGAAGGCCACCTGGTGATCGCCCTCCGCATAGTAATAGGTAGCGGTCTTCACCATGTCGCCGGTCATGAACACATTTCCGGAAGGATCACGGAACTCCAGCTTGGCGGCCGCGCCGATCAGGTCCAGCACCGTGTCGTCCTGCACGTCCGGGATCTCCACCCGGATGCCGTCGCCGCCCAGCTGCTGCACGTTCACTTCCGTGTAGCCCTTGTCGGCCAGGCGCTGCTGAATGATGGAGATGGTTCCGTTCATCAGGGCGCCGAAATCCGCTTCAGAGCCTTCCGGCGCCTTGGCGGAATATTCCACATACATGCCGCCCCGCAGATCCAGGCCCAGGGGAAGAACCTCCGGCCAGTTCTCGGAATTCGTGGTGGGCAGCCAGGGCATCACCCGGTACAGACCCCGGGGCGGAATGCTCCAGCCGGTGGCGCCCAGCACGCCCAGCACCACCGTGCAGACCAGCACAATGCACAGCGCGACAATGGAGCCCGTCCGGCTGCCGCGCTTTTTCCTGGATTTCATAGCAATCGTAGCCTCCTTCATGTTTACGCAATGGGTAGATTATAGCCCTCCGGGGCGATGAAGTCAAGGATCTCCGCGGCTTCTTCCGGCAGGCTTTCCTTTCGGCAGCCGCAAATACCGCTACAGGCGGTCAACGTGGCAGCGGCTCAGAAGAGGGCGTCCACAAAGTCCTTGGCGCTGAAGGGCTGCAGGTCGTCGATGCCCTCGCCCACGCCGATGTACCAGACCGGCACCTCCAGCTCCTGGCGGATGGCCAGGGCGATGCCGCCCTTGGCGGTGCCGTCCAGCTTGGTCAGGATAATGCCCCCGATCTCCGCCACCTCCTTGAAGGCCCGGGCCTGCTGCAGCCCGTTCT
>CAZRLU010000151.1:0-5786 GCA_964600995.1 uncultured Oscillospiraceae bacterium
TACTTCTGGGTGAAGCCCAGCGACGTGGCCATCTATGTGGCCCGGGGCGCGGCGGACATCGGCGTGGCGGGGAAGGACATCCTGCTGGAATACCGGCCGGAGGTGTACGAGCTGATGGACCTGGGCATCGGAAAATGCAGGATGGCCGTGGCGGCGCCGGAGGGATACGAGGAGGACCGGGCCAGAACCCTGCGGGTGGCCACCAAGTTCAGCCGCATTGCCCGGGACTACTACGCGGGCCGGGGCCGGGATATTGAGATCATCCATCTGAACGGCAGCATCGAAATCGCGCCGATCCTGGGGCTGAGCGACGTGATCGTGGATATCGTGGAAACCGGAACCACCCTCCGGGAAAACCATCTGGAGGTCCGGGAAACCATCGTTCCCATCTCGGCCCGGCTGATCGCCAACAAAAGCGGATTCAAGTTCAAAAGGGAAGCCATTGAGCAGCTGGTGGACGGATTGAGGAGAAGAGAAGCATGATACGGATTCTGAAGATGGGGGAGGTTTCCCCGGAGGAAATCTTTGAAAGAAGCGCTCCGACGGAGAACGTGACGGACCGGGTGGCGGAGATCCTGAAGGCCGTGCGGGAGCGGGGGGACGAGGCCCTTCTGGAATATACGGAAAGATTTGACGGAGCCAGGCTGGAAAGCCTGACCGTGACCCGGCCGGAGATGGAAGAGGCGCTTCGGCAGGTGGAGCCGGAATTCCTGAGGGTGCTGGAAAGAGCGGCGGCAAATATCCGGAAATTCCACAGCCGGCAGATCCGGAATTCCTTCGTGATCAATGACGAGGAAGGGGTCATCATGGGCCAGCGGATCCTTCCGGTGGACCGGGCGGGCCTGTATGTTCCCGGCGGAACCGCCGCCTATCCCTCCACGGTGCTGATGGATCTGATTCCCGCGAAGCTGGCGGGAGTGCCGGAGGTGGTGCTGTGCACCCCACCGGGACGGGACGGCCGGATCAACCCCGCCATCCTGGCGGCGGCCCATGTGGGCGGCGCGGATCTGATCGTGAAGGCCGGCGGCGCCCAGGCCATCGCGGCCCTGGCCTACGGCACCCGGAGCGTGCCGAAGGTGGACAAGATCGTGGGCCCCGGGAACGCCTATGTGGCGGAGGCCAAGCGGCAGGTATACGGCCAGGTCAGCATCGACATGATCGCCGGCCCCAGCGAGATCCTGGTGGTGGCGGACGGGAAAAGCAACCCCCGGCACCTGGCGGCGGACCTGCTGAGCCAGGCGGAGCATGACCGGATGGCCAGCGCGGTGCTGGTGACGGACAGCGAGGAGCTGGCGCTGGCGGTGCAGGCGGAGATTGAACGGCAGCTGCCCCTGCTGGAGCGGCAGGAGATTGCCCGGGCTTCCATTGAGAGCCGGGGAAAGATCATCATCACCGAAAACCTGCGCAAGGCCATCGAGGCGGCGAACGAGATCGCGCCGGAGCATCTGGAGCTGTGCGTGGATCAGCCCTTCGACTATCTGGACGCGGTGAAGCACGCCGGCTCCGTCTTCCTGGGACGGAACTGTCCGGAGGCGCTGGGGGATTACATGGCGGGGCCCAACCATACGCTGCCCACCCAGGGAACCGCCCGGTTCTCATCCCCCTTGAGCGTGGATGATTTCGTGAAGAAAACCCAGTTCACCTATTTTACCCGGGAGGCTCTGAACCGGATCGCGGGGGATGTGGCGCTGTTTGCCCGGAAGGAGGGACTGACGGGCCATGCCCGCAGCGCCCTGAGCCGGGGAGAGGAGACGACATGAGCCGCTTTTTTTCCGAAAAATACCGGGAGCTGACCGCCTATGTTCCCGGGGAGCAGCCGAAGCAGCGGAAGCTGATCAAGCTGAACACCAACGAGAATCCCTTTCCGCCCCATCCGCGGGTGTCGGAGCGGGTGGCGGAGGCGGCGGGCAGCCTGCGGCTGTATTCCGATCCGGAGTGCACCGCCCTGCGGGAAATCCTGGCGGAAAAGCTGGGGATCCGGCCGGAAAACCTGATCATGACCAACGGAAGCGACGAAGCGCTGAACTTCGCCTTCATGGCCTTCTGCGACAAGAACTGCCCGGCGGTCTTTCCCGACATCACCTACGGGTTCTATCCGGTGTTTGCCCGGATCAATCAGGTTCCCTTCCGGGAGATTCCCCTGCGGGAGGACTGGCGGATTGCTCCTTCGGATTACAGGCAATGCGGGGGCACCATCTTCCTGGCGAATCCCAACGCGCCCACGGGGCTGATCCTGGAGCCGGAGGAAATCGAAGAGATTGTGCAGGCCAACCCGGATACGGTGGTGGTGGTGGACGAGGCCTATGTGGATTTCGGAGGGAAAAGCGCCCTGCCGCTGACGGAGCGGTATGAGAATCTGCTGGTGGTCCGGACCTTTTCAAAATCCCGCAGCCTGGCCGGCCTGCGGCTGGGATTTGCCGCGGGCAGGGAGGAGCTGATCCGGGATCTGCGGACCATGCAGTATTCCACCAATCCCTACAATGTGGACAGCCTGGCCCAGACGGCGGGAAAGGCCTGCCTGGAGACGGATGAATACAATATGGAAAATTGCCGCCGGATCGCGGAAACCCGGGACTGGACCCGGGATCAGCTGCGGAAGCTGGGGTTTGAGATGACGGACAGCCGGGCGAATTTCCTCTTCGCACGGCATTCCGCTTTCCCGGGAAGCACGCTGCGGGACCGGCTGCGGGAGCAGGGCATCCTGATCCGGTGGTTCAGCCAGCCCAGAATCCGGGACTGGAGCCGGATCACCGTCGGGAGCCGGGAGGACATGGAAATCCTGGTGGAGACGATCCGGAAGTTACTGGCGGAAGCACGCTGAAAAAGAACGGGAAAGAATCTTTTCCATACAGGGCAGAGGAGGCAGACGGGAATGAGAGAGTCGGAAGTCTGGCGGAAGACTGGGGAAACGGAGGTCCGGGTCCGGCTGAATCTGGACGGAACCGGAAAAAGCGAAATCCGGACCGGAGTCGGTTTTCTGGATCATATGCTGGAGCTCTTTGCCCGGCACGGCCGGTTTGACCTGGAGGTGGAATGCCGGGGAGACCTGCAGACCGACGATCACCACAGCGTGGAGGACACGGGAATCGCCCTGGGCGAAGCCTTTGACCGGGCCCTGGGAGAGAAAAGAGGAATCCGGCGGTACGGCCAGCGGCTGCTGCCCATGGACGAAAGCCTGATTCTCTGCGCCGTGGACCTGAGCGGAAGATGCTTCCTGGGGTATGAGATGGAGATTCCCGCGGAGAAGGTGGGCACCTTTGACACGGAGCTGGGAGAGGAATTCTTCCAGGCCTTTGTGCGCAACGCCCGGTGCACCCTGCACCTGCGCCAGCTGGCGGGAAGAAACAGCCATCATCTGCTGGAGGGCGCCTTCAAGAGCGCGGCCCGGGCCCTGCGGGAGGCGGTGGAAATCGATCCCGCCCTGAAGGATGAAATCCCCTCGACGAAAGGAATGCTGTGATATGACGGCAATCGTGGACTATGGCGTGGGCAACCTTTTCTCCCTGCGGTGCAGCCTGGAGGCCATCGGGGAAACGCCGGCGGTGACCTCGGATCCGGAAGAGATCCTGCGGGCGGACCGGGTGATCCTGCCGGGGGTCGGCGCCTTTGCCGACGCGGCGGAGAAGCTGCGGCAGAGCGGGCTGGATATGGCGGTGAAGTCTGCGGCAGAGGCGGGAAAGCCGCTGCTGGGAATCTGCCTGGGCATGCAGCTGCTCTTTGAAAAGAGCCTGGAATACGGCGAGCATGCGGGACTCGGTCTGCTGCGGGGAACGGTCCGGCCCATCCGGGAAATCCTGGAGGAAGCCGGGGCGGATCCGGACAAAAGGCTGAAGATTCCCCAGATGGGATGGAACGCCCTGCGCATCCGCCGGGAGGACCTCCTTTTCCGATACATCCGGGACGGGGAGCATGTCTATTTTGTGCATTCTTATGCGGCCACGGGCTGCGGGGAAAGCCTGCTGGCGGACACGGAATACGGAGCCTTTCTGACCGCCTGCGTCGGGAAGGGAAACATCCGGGGATGCCAGTTCCATCCGGAGAAGAGCGGAAGGACCGGGCTGGCCATCCTGAGGGCATTCTGTGAAACGGAGAAGGAAGCAAAATGATCATATTTCCGGCCATTGACCTGTACGAGGGAAAGGCGGTCCGGCTGCTGAAGGGCGACTACCGGCAGATGACCGTATACAGCGAGCATCCGGAGGAAATCGGGGCGGAATTCGCCGCCGCCGGCGCGACCCATGTCCATCTGGTGGATCTGGAGGGCGCCCGGGATGGCAGCACGCCGAACCTGGAGCTGATTCTCCGGCTGAAGCGGGAGACGGGGCTCTTCTGCGAGGTGGGCGGCGGCATCCGGGAGATGGAAACGATCCGGCGGTATCTGGAGGAAGGGCTGGACCGGGTCATCCTCGGCACGGCCGCCGTCCGGGATCCCGCCCTGCTGGAAAAGGCGCTGGAGGCCTACGGCGAGCGGATCGCGGTGGGGGTGGACATCCGGGATGGAAACGTGGCGGTGCACGGATGGACGGAGGACTCCGGGATTCCCTTTCTGCAATTCAGCGAGGAGCTGGCCCGGAAGGGGGTCCGGACCCTGATCTGCACGGATATCAGCCGGGACGGGGCCATGAAGGGCGCCAACCGGGAGCTGTACCGGCAGCTGAAGGAGAAGCTGGACATCCGGATCACGGCCAGCGGCGGGGTTTCCACCCTGGAGGATATCCGGGCGCTGCGGAGCATCGACCTTTACGGGGCGATCCTCGGGAAAGCCTGGTATACGTGCGCGATTGACCTGCGAACCGCCATTACGGAGGCATCATGATCACCAAAAGAATTATTCCCTGCCTGGACGTGCGCGACGGCCGGGTGGTGAAGGGCACGAACTTCCAGGGCCTGGCGGACGTGGATTCCCCGGTGAACCTGGCCCGGAAATACAGCGAGAAAGGCGCGGACGAGCTGGTGTTCTACGATATCACCGCTTCCGCGGAGGGCCGTGCCCTGTTCACGGACATCCTGACGGTAACGGCCCGGCTGGTGTTCATCCCCCTGACCGTGGGAGGCGGTATCCGGGCCCTGGAGGATTTTGAGCGGGTGCTGAACTGCGGGGCGGACAAGGTTTCCGTGAACTCCGGAGCCATCCGGGATCCCTCCCTGATCGGAAAGGCCGCGAAGCGGTACGGAGATCAGTGCGTGGTGCTGAGCGTGGACGTCAAACGGGTGAACGGGGAATTCCGGGTCTTTGCCCGGGGCGGCCGGGACGATACCGGGCTGGAAGCCCTGGAATGGATCCGCCGGGGCGTCGGCGACGGTGCGGGAGAGGTTGTGGTCAACTCCATCGATACCGACGGCGTCAAGGGCGGCTTCGACCTGGAAATGCTGGAGAAGGTGTGCGAAGTCGTGAAGGTTCCCGTGATCGCCAGCGGAGGCGCCGGGAACATCGGGGACTTCATCACGCTTTTCCGCCGGCTTCCGGGGGTGGACGCCGGGCTGGCGGCTTCCATCTTCCATTACGGCGAGGTGGAGATCGCCGCGCTGAAGGAAAGCATGCGGGCGGAGAGAATTCCCGTCCGGATCTGAAGAAACGGACGCTTTCAGAATACAGATGAAGGAGGCTGCGGAGGATGATATCCGTTGAGGAGCTGAAGTTTGACGAGCGGGGCCTGATCCCGGCGATCGTGGTGGACGCCAAAACCAGGAAGGTGCTGACCCTGGCCTATATGAACCGGGAAAGCCTGCGGATTTCCATGGAGAAGGGGCTGACCTGCTTCTGGAGCCGGAGCCGGCAGGAGCTG
>CAZRLU010000152.1:0-5780 GCA_964600995.1 uncultured Oscillospiraceae bacterium
TGCACAGGGTGGAATCCAGCGCGTTCAGCGGCGCCACCGCGCCCAGGGTATAGCATCCGATATCCCCCAGCACGGTGATATGGTTCTTCGCCAGGGTATAGAACATTCCCCGGTGCGGGCATCCGGCGCACATCATCGGCGGCCGGCCCGGAATCGCGGGCGCGCTGCCCTGGGCCACCGGCGTCTCTCCGAAGTCCACGCCCTCCTTCCGGAAGGCCTCCCGGATCGTCTGCTGGCTGAATTCACCCAGGGGGCTGAACAGCTCCTTCCCCGTGCAGGCGATGCCCAGGGCCCGGACGTGCTGCTCGATCACCGGATCCAGCTCTTCGATCACATAGAGCTTCTCCACCGAGGCGGCGAAGTCCCGGATCAGCTTTTCCGGCAGCGGATTGGGCATGCCGATCTTCAGGATGGAAACGCTGTCCCCGAAGACTTCCTTCACATACAGGTAGCTGCATCCGCTGGTGATGATGCCGATGCGGCTTCCCCGCATCTCCACCCGGTTGTAGGCGCAGTTCTCCGCCAGGTCCCGCAGCCGCTCCGTGCGCTGCTCCACCAGGGGATGCCTGGTTTTGGCGTAGGCCGGCATCATGATGTACTTGGCGGGCTGCTTGACGTATTCCTTCATGGGAACCTGCTCCCGCTCGCCCAGCTCCACCAGGCACTGGCTGTGGGCAATGCGGGTGCACATCCGCAGGATCACGGGGGTATCGTATTCCTCGCTGAGGGCGAAGGCGGACCGGGCAAAGGCATAGGCCTCTGCACTGTCCGCCGGCTCCAGCATGGGCACCTTGGCCGCGATGGCATAGTGCCGGGAATCCTGTTCATTCTGGGAGGAGTGCATCGCGGGGTCATCCGCCACGCAGATCACCATGCCCCCCGTCACCCCGGTATAGCTCAGGGTGAAAAGCGGGTCCGCCGCCACGTTCAGGCCCACGTGCTTCATGGCGCAGGCGGAGCGGACGCCGGCCAGGCTCGCGCCGAAGGCCGTCTCGCAGGCCACCTTCTCGTTGGGGGCCCATTCCGTGTGAATATCGTCATGTTTTGCGAGGAACTCGGTGATTTCCGTGGAGGGTGTTCCCGGATAGGAGCTGATCACCTGCAGGCCGCCGTGATACAGGCCCCATGCCACCGCCTCGTTTCCGATCAGAAGCTTTTTCAAGGCAAGTCATTCCCTTCTCCCCGGCGCAGCGGGGTCTTCTCTGTTCAAACGAAGACCATTATAGTCCCTTTCCCTTGTCCTGTCACGTTTTTTGCATGTCTTTTTAGGCTCCTGTCGTCTTTTCTTCCCTTTTGGGGTATAATGGTCCCGCTGCAGGCTGCCGGGCTGTTCCGGCGGCTTTGAAAAAAAGGAGGTGCGGGCTGTGCAGATCTGGACGGTCGCTCCGGAGGAGGACGGGCGCCGGCTGCGGGATATTCTGCTGAATTCCATGCATCTGAGCTGGTCCGCCATCAAAAGCGCGAAATGGGACGGCGGCATCCTGCGGAACGGGCTCCCCGTCCGGATGAACGACCGGCTTGCCTCCGGAGACCGGATCGAGGTCCGGCTGCCGGAAAAGGCGCCCCTCTACGTGCCCAGGCCCTGCTCCCTGCCCCTGTCGGTTCCCTGGGAGGATGAGTTCCTGATGGTGGTGGACAAACCCCCGGGCCTGGCCAGCCAGTCCAGCCGCAACCAGCCCGACAATTCCCTGGAAAACGTGCTCTACGGCCGTCTGGGCTGTCCGGAGGGATTTATCTACCGCCCCGTCAATCGGCTGGACAAGGGAACGGGCGGGCTGATGGTGGTGGCCCGGGACGGGCACACCCAGGATCTGATGCAGCGCCGCCTGCATTCCGAGGATTTCCAGCGGGAATATCTGGCCCTGACCGAGGGGATTCCCGATCCCTCGGAGGGGCTTATTGACCTGCCCATTGGCAAGGTGGACGCCGCCTCCCTGCGGCGGGAGGTCCGGTCGGACGGCAAGCCGGCCCGGACCCGATACCGGGTGCTGGCCACCCGGGAAGGGCGCGCTCTGGTCCGCCTGCGGCTGGAAACGGGCAGAACCCATCAGATCCGGGTTCACCTTTCGGCCCTGGGCTGCCCCATCTGCGGGGATTTTCTCTACGGCACCGAGCTGCCCGGGGAGTTTCCAGGCTGCTTCGCTCTCCACAGCGCCTTTCTCGCCTTCACCCATCCCATGACCGGGGAGCGGGTGGAGCTGGAGTCCCTTCCCGCCTGGGCCGCGGATTGGGCGCCCGGGGACTGAGAGTCGCCTGCCGCCCGCGCCTTCTCATGACCGGAATCCCGGTTTCACGGGGGACGGCGTCTTGTATTTTTGCGGGTTTTTTCATTGCTTTCCCGCGGGGATGGGAGTATCATGCTTCATAATGACATCTTGAAACGGAGGACTTGCTTCCATGACGATTGTGCATCTTCTGGAGCGGAACGCCCGGCAGTGGCCGGAGGATCCGGCTCTGATTGAGATCAATCCGGATCAGCCTGAAACCCGCCGGGTCACCTGGCATGAATTTGAGCTGGTGGAGCCCAGCGGCCGTTCCCGTCACTACCGGCGGGAGATCACCTGGGCTGTCTTCAACGAAAAGGCCAACCGCATCGCCAACATGCTGAAAAGCCACGGCATCGGCCGCGGAAACAAGGTGGCCATTCTGCTGATGAACTGCATCGACTGGCTTCCCATCTATTTCGGCATTCTGAAAACCGGCGCCCTGGCGGTGCCCATGAATTTCCGGTATTCCGCCGATGAGATCCAGTACTGCCTGAACCTTTCCGACAGCAACATGATGATCTTCGGGCCGGAGTTCATCGGCCGGGTGGAGGAGATCGCCGATCAGGTACCCCAGGTCTCCCTGGTCTATCTCGGGCCCGGGTGCCCCTCCTTCGCTGATGATCTGAACGAGCTGATCAACGAGAGCAGCTCCATTTTCCCGGACTGCCAGCTCACCGAGGAGGACGAGGCCGCCATCTACTTCTCCTCCGGCACCACCGGCTTCCCCAAGGCCATCCTTCACAAGCACCGCAGCCTCATTCACTCCGCCCGGGTGGAGCAGGCCCATCACGGCCAGACGAAGGAGGACTGCTTCCTCTGCATTCCTCCCCTCTATCATACCGGCGCGAAAATGCACTGGTTCGGCAGCCTGATCTCCGGCGGCAGGGCCGTCATCCTGAAGGGCACCCGGCCGGAAACCATCCTGCAGGCCGTCAGCCGGGAAAAGTGCACCATCGTATGGCTGCTGGTGCCCTGGGCCCAGGATATCCTCACCGCCCTGGACAGCGGCGAGCTCCGGCTGGAGGATTATGAGCTCTCCCAGTGGCGGCTCATGCACATCGGCGCCCAGCCCGTGCCCCAGAGCCTGATCCGGCGCTGGCTGAAGTATTTCCCGAACCATCAATATGACACCAACTACGGTCTCAGCGAGTCCATCGGCCCCGGCGCCGTCCACCTGGGGGTGGAGAACGTGCGGAAGGTGGGCGCCATCGGCATCCCCGGCTTCGGCTGGGAGGTCCGCATCGTGGACGGAAATATGAAGGACGTGCCCCAGGGCGAGGTGGGCGAGCTGGCCCTGAAGGGCCCCGGCGTCATGGTCTGCTATTACCACAATCCCCAGGCCACGGCGGAAACCCTGAAGGACGGCTGGCTGCTCACCGGGGACATGGCCCGCATGGATGAGGAAGGCTTCATCTATCTGGTGGACCGGAAAAAGGACGTGGTCATCTCCGGCGGCGAGAACCTCTACCCTGTGGAGATCGAGAACTTCATGGCCGGCTTCAAGGCCATCAAGGACGTGGCGGTCATCGGCCTGCCGGATCCCCGGCTGGGAGAGATCGCCGCAGCCATCGTGGAGCTGGTGCCCGGCGTCGACTGCACCGTGGAGGACATCAACGAGTTCTGCCAGGGCATGCCCCGCTACAAGCGGCCCCGGAAGATCATCCTGGCGCCGGTGCCCCGGAACGCCACCGGCAAGATCGAGAAGCCCCGCCTCCGGAAAATGTACGGCGGCGAGGGCCTGGTGGACAGCCAGAACAAGTCCTGACGGGAGTGTGTTCCCCCGGCGGCAGCATCTTGCTGCCGCCGCTTTTTGGGTTTATAATCATATCCCGGACAGCCGGGATCAGGTTGCCTTTCTGATTTTTCCCCATGAGGTGCGCGGAAATGAAAAAAAATCAGGATACTCCCCTTTTTGACCGGGTCGGTCTGATCGTGTTCCTTTTGTTGGCCTTTCTGGGGGCCCTTCAGGTCGGGAAATACCTGGGGCTGGCCGATGCGCAGATGGCCCTGACCGCCCTGCTGCTGGAGGGGCTGATGCTGCTGCTGGCCTGGTCCTCCTGGCGCAGCCGGATGCCCTTCCTGATGCTCTTTCTCGCGGTGGGGGGGTATGTGCTCAACAGCTTCCTGAACTACGGTGAAACCACCCGCTTCGGCATGCTCTTCCTGGTCCAGGGCGTTCTCGGCGGCCTCTGGGCCGTCGCGGGTACCGTCTGGATGATCCGGCAGAAGGAAAAGCCCGGCAGGCTTTCCTGGATTCCCCTGGTCCTGATGCTCCTGATCGTCGCCGGCGTCGGCGCCGTATGGAAGGTCAACGTGGACCGGGACAAGCAGTGGGACGGTCCCGCCCGCCATGCCGTCTGGGCGGTTCCCTCCCGGTTCGATACCGGGGAGATCCCCGAGGCGGGAACCCTGGAGGAGCTGGTCTATCAGACGAAAGCCTACGCCACCGACCGCCGGGAGGTCACCAAGCGGGCCCTGGTCTATCTGCCCTACGGGTATACTCCGGAGAAATCCTACAACATTCTCTATCTGATGCACGGCACCGGGGACGATGAGAACTACTGGCTGCAGACCCATCCGTACAACAAAATCATGCTGGACCGGATGATCGCCCTGGGAGAGATTGAGCCCCTGATCGTGGTCACCCCCACCTTCTATGTGGAGGAGGACTGCATGGGCGGGCTGGATCCCCTGACCTTCTCCTTCCGGGAGGAGCTCCGGAACGACCTGATGCCCCTGGTGGAGACGAAATATTCCACCTGGGCGGAGACGGCGGATGACGCCGGCTTCGCCGCCTCCCGGGATCACCGGGCCTTCGCCGGCCTCTCCCGGGGCGCGGTCACCACAGCCCATTCCGCCCTCTGCGGCAGCCTGGACTGGTTCTCCTCCTTCGGGCTCTTCAGCTCCTTCCGCACCACGGAGGAATATCTGCGGGAAACCATTCAGTCTGAAGCCTGGAAGGATCTGCCCATCCGCTGCCTCTATGCCACCACCGGCAATTTCGATTTTGCCACCCCCTATATGCTTCCCGGCTACCGCATGCTCAGCGGCCTGGAGCCCCGGCTTATCGACGGGATCACCACCAGCTTCGATCTTTTCCCCATGCGCTACCACTCCATCGGTCACTGGCATCTGTCCCTGTATAACTTCCTGCAGAAAGTCTTTTGAGTGAAAGGAGCTCCTCCATGAAGAAACAATCCAAAAGAAGAATCTGGCCCTGGATCCTGCTGGGCCTGGTGCTGGTCCTCGCCCTGCTGCTGTTTGTGAACCGCTATTCCGTCCGGCAGGTCTGGTGCAACATGTTCTCCCCCACCCTGCCCCTGGATGAATCCACCGACTGGGCCGGCGGAAAAACCTACGCCCGCCTGCCCTATGCCGGCGATTCCGAAGCTCAGTATGTGGATCTCTATGTGCCCGACGGAGAAACCCCCGCCCCGCTCTTCGTCCTGATCCACGGGGGCGGCTTCGCCTTCAACGACGCCCAGTCCCGCCAGGCCCAGTTCATGTACCGCT
>CAZRLU010000153.1:0-5658 GCA_964600995.1 uncultured Oscillospiraceae bacterium
CTCCTTCTACGCGGTGAAGCAGGCCATGAAGGGCCGGAAAGCCTTCTTCTGCGGGGACATCGGATGCTATACGCTGGGAAACGCCATGCCGCTGGACATGGTGGACACCTGCCTGTGCATGGGCGCGGGCATCACCATGGCCCAGGGGCTGAACCATACCAATCCTGACGCGGTCTGCTTTGCCTTCGCCGGGGATTCCACCTTCTTCGCCTCCGGGATGACCGGGGTGGTGAACGCGGTCTACAACGAGGCGGACATGGTGCTGTGCGTGCTGGACAACTCCACCACCGCCATGACCGGGCACCAGCCGCATCCGGGCACCGGGCGGAACATGATGGGGCATATCGTGGATAAGGTGGACATCGCGAAGGTGCTGGAAGGGATCGGGGTGAAGCGGGTTGTGACCGTGGATCCCCTGGATCTGGAGAGCGCGGTGAACGCGGTGCGGGAATGCGCGGAGGAGAAGGGCGTGAAGGCCATCATCTTCAAATCTCCCTGCGTGGCAATCACCCGGCCGGCGGGCAAATGCGCGGTGGATCCCGAAAGATGCATCACCTGCCGGAAATGCATCCGGGAGATCGGATGCCCGGCGCTGATCATGGACCAGGGCAGGGTGAAGATCGACGCCAACCTGTGCACGGGCTGCGGCCTGTGCAGCCGGATCTGCCCCACCGGCGCGATCGGAGGTGGAAAGCAGGAATAAGGACATCCTGATCTGCGGCGTGGGCGGCCAGGGCACGGTGCTGGCCTCCCGGATCATCGCCGCGGCGGCCATGGAAGAGGGAAACAGGGTTCACTCCGCTGAGACCATCGGCATGGCGCAGCGGGGCGGGTCCGTGACCAGCCATGTCCGCATCGGGGAGGAGGCATTTTCCCCGCTGATCCCCTTCGGGAGCGCGGACCTGCTGCTGGCCTTTGAGCCGGCGGAAGCGGTGCGGAACCTGAAATACCTGCGGAAGGACGGCGCCGCCGTCGTGAACACCGCGCCGACCCGGCCGGTAACCGAATCGCTGCAGAGCACCGGATACGACGGCAGCGGGATGACCGCCTACCTGCGGGAAAAATGCGCCTGCATTTTCGTGGACTCGGAGGAGGCGTGCCGCCCCTTCGGTTCCTCGAAATTCCTGAATATCATCCTGCTGGGCATCGCGGCGGGATCGGGACGGCTGGGAATCCGGCGGGAGGTGCTGGAGAACCAGATCACCCGGCAGGTGCCCGCCCGGTTCCTGGAGACCAACCTGCAGGCTTTCCGGACGGGATACGATATCGGGGAGCGAGACAGGGAAAAGGAATAAGAACCCCAGCGCGGGATCATCAATAAAGAGCGCACGGAGGGAGAAAACATGAGAATCAATGACAGGCAGCTGGCCCTGGCGGACCGGCAGATCAAGCGCATCCTGGCCAGCGGGAACTACTACAGCAAGGTCTACGCGGCGGCCGGGATCCAGGGCGTTTCCACGCCGGAGGAATTCGAGAAGATCCCCTTTACGGACAAGGCGGACCTGCGGAACGCCTATCCCCTGGGCATCCAGGCCGTGCCGGATGAGCAGGTGGTCCGCATCCATTCATCTTCCGGAACCACCGGAAAGCCCGTGATCATTCCCTACACCGCGAAGGATGTGGACGACTGGGAGGCCATGTTTGCCCGGTGCTACGAGATCGCGGGGATCACCGCGAAGGACCGGATCCAGATTACCCCCGGATACGGCCTGTGGACCGCCGGCATCGGCTTCCAGGCCGGATGCGAGAAGCTGGGCGCCATGGCGATTCCCATGGGACCCGGGAACACGGAGAAGCAGCTGCAGATGATGATCGACCTGGGCTCCACCGTGCTGTGCGCCACCTCCTCCTACGCACTGCTGCTGGCGGAGGAGATCAACCGGCGGGGGCTGAAGGACCAGATCAAGCTGAAGAAGGGCATCATCGGCTCCGAGAGATGGAGCGACGCCAAGCGGAACTACATCGCCCGGGAACTGGGCATCGAGCTGTACGACATCTACGGGCTGACCGAGATCTACGGCCCCGGCATCGGCATCAACTGCCCGGACCAGACCGGCATGCACATCTTTGATGATTTCCTCTATACCGAGATCATCGACCCGCAGACCGGCGAAGTCCTGCCGGACGGGGAAGAGGGAGAGATCGTCATCACCACCCTGGTGAAGGAAGGCGCTCCCCTGATCCGCTTCCGCACCCACGACCTTTCCCGGATCCTGCCGGGCGCCTGCCCCTGCGGCCGGCATTATCCCCGGCTGGATACCATCCGGGGCCGCAGCGACGACATGTTCAAGGTCCACGGCGTCAACATGTTCCCCAGCCAGGTGGAGGAAATCCTCGGCATGGTGGACGGCGTCTCCAGCGAATACAAGATCGATATCGCCCACGACGACCACATCAACCGGGATATCATCATGATCACCGTGGAGGCGGAAGGCCGGGTGGAATTCCAGAAGGTCGGCGAACAGATCCGTCAGCTCTTCAAGTCCCGCATGAACGTCACGCCCAAGGTGGCCGTGGTGTCCCTGAACACCCTGCCCCGTTCCGAAAAGAAGACCCAGCGGGTCTTCGATCACCGCGGAGACTGATTCCGTTCCCGGGGACGTTCGGAAATCTTTCCACGAAAAAAACTCCCGTCATCGGGAGTTTTTTTCTGTCAGGCCGGATGCCGGCGGCGTTTACCGCTGCTCCTGCTTGAAGCAATCCTGCGCGTTGAAAAGCGCAGGCACCGCGCTGTGCGTATAGAATTCCGTCCAGCTTCCGCGGCGCAGCCCGGCTTCCCGGACGCTCTCCTGACGAATTTCACCCCTGCGGGCCTGAACTTTATTTTCAGCGCGATTCATTTTCGCATTCATCATCTTGCATACCTCCGTTTCACTGTTGCTGTGCTCTCCTGAGCACGGGGAAAGAATACCGCAAAATAAAAGCTATTGATACTGATTTTTAGGCATCTTTTGCAAAAACAACAGATTTTTTGCTTTTTCTCCTGCTTTCGTGTATACTTCTGCTGCCCGGCATCCGCCGGAGCAGGGAGGAGTCTGACCATGGCCGCAGCAGAAAAAGTGCTGGATATGAAGGTGCTGAAAAAAATCCATACCGGGGTTCTGACGAAGGAAAAGGAGGGCTTCCATCCCTTTCACGAGCTCTTCTATATCTCGGAGGGAACCTGCTCCGTCTTCATCGGCCACCGGGCCTATCAGATGAAGGAGGGGGATTTCGCGGTGATTCCCGCGGGCATCCTCCACCGGACGGACTATACCTCCTCCGCTCAGAACACCAAATATGTCGTCTCCTTCTCCCGGCGCACCGCCCGTCAGCTGGATACCTTTCTGGGCGAGCCCCTGGCCGACCGGGATCTCCGTCAGGGCCGGGTCCGGGTTCCCGTCCAGCGGCGGGAGGCCGTCGCGCGCCTGCTGATCCGGATGCTGTATGAATATGAGAATCAGCCCGTCCACGCCGCCGCCTTCTGCAAGGCCTGCCTGGCCGAGCTGCTGATCTCCCTCCAGCGCTACCGGGCCGGGGCGGAGGAAAACGAGGGTCTCCTCTCCCCGAAGGCCGAGCGGATGCAGGCGGTGGCCGCCTATCTTTCCGAGCATATGCGGGAGGATCTGACGCTGCAGACCCTGTCGGAGGTCTTTGCCGTCAGCCCCTCCCATCTGAGCCGGACCTTTCATGAGGCCACGGGCTTCGGCCTCCGGGAGTATCTGGTGAATCTGCGGATTCAGCGAGCCGGCGAGCTGCTGCTGAATTCCGGCCTGACCATCACGGAGATCGCGGACCGCTGCGGCTTCAGCGACAGCAACTATTTCGGCGACGCCTTCCGGAAGGCCATGGGGGTCTCGCCCCGGGAATACCGGAAGCTGGGCTGACAAACTTTTCTGTTATACCTCTTCCAGGAGAATCTTCTCCACCCGGCTGATCCTTCCCTCCCGGATCTCCAGCCGGGCCATTGTCACTTCCCCGCCGAACCGGGCGTATCCGCAGCTGCCCGGGTTCAGCCAGAGCCGCCCGTCGATCCTCTCCTCGCTGTAGCGGTGGGTGTGACCGCAGATCACTGCGTCCACTCCCTCCAGGTTGCGGGGAACATTCCGCCGGTCGTGGGTCATCAGAAAGGAAACCTCACCGATCCGGAACCGCAGCACCGAGGCCAGGTCCCGCAGCCCGTCGGTCCACAGGTCGTTGTTTCCCTTCACCGCATAGATGTTTCCGTACAGCCGCAGCTCGTCCAGGTCCATCTCCTTCACGATGTCCCCGGCGTGGATAATGTAGGCGCAGCCCTGCAGCTGTTCCACCACATCCCTTCGCAGCCGCCCGTGGGTGTCCGAAAGCACCGCCACCCGGATGGGCTGCGTATCCTTTTTCTCCGGCCGGTCCGTTTTTTCTTCCTTCCGCGTCAGCGACGCAAGCAGCCCCCGGCAGCCCGCCTCAATCTGCCCCAGGGCGCCCCGGAAATCCCGGGTGTACCAGGGATCGTCAATCTCCAGGCCCCGCTCCCCGCACCAGTCCCGCAGCAGGGAGATCTTTCCCTCCGGATCCCCGCCGTAGATCCGGCGCATATCCCGAAGGTTCTCCTCATCCATGCCGATCAGGTAATCATACCGGTCATAATCCCCCCGGACTGTCTGCCGGGCCGCATGGGGACGGCATCTGTATCCCGCCTCCCGCAGCGCCTTTCCCATGGGCGGATAGATGTCGTTTCCGATTTCCTCCCGGGTCGCCGCCGCGGAATCCGCCGCAATGTCCCGGATCCCCCGCTCCTCCAGCATCTGCTTCAGAACCATCTCCGCCGCGGCGCTCCGGCAGATATTGCCGTGGCAGATAAAAAGGATACGTGTTTGGGTCATATAAAGCCTCCTCCGGCCGCGATTTGTCGCATTTTTTATAGCTCTCCGGTGTTCGGAATTCTGTTCATTCTGTCCGCGTGACATCTTCATCTTGGGTAAATCGCAGCAAAGCGGAGCAAAATGCGGTAAATCGATGCCATCAAAAGTAGTAGAAAAGTAGTAAAAGATCAGATGCTTTACTACTTAAAAAACCTATTCATGCTGACTTTTTTCAGGTCGTTGGCCTGATTCCAGAAATTTCTTTTCAGTCTGGAGGCGTCCTTCATAATCACCGTACGGGAAACTGCCAACAGACAGTATTTCCATCTCCTTTTACCCCCTTTAATCGTAATCTGATACTGTGTGATAGATACAGACTCACAAATATTATCTCAACTTCGACTCAATTATAGGTCCACGAGGAAAATTGAAATGCTGATTCTTGTATACCAATCGTCTGGCCTGATTTCAGCGATTTTCGCTTTCAGCATTTTCCCAGCATCCATCAACCTGGAAAACACAACATTATCCTTCTCCGGGACATAGCCCAGTTTTTTCTTTTCAGCATTCAGCACAAGGATTGCCTTCTTATCGAACGGGTTATCCTCTCGCTGGAGAATCAGCTCATCACCGACTTTTATGGTATCCAGAACAGACTTGTCCTCCAGATGTGTAATCCCTGCGATGTAGGTATCAAACAAATGGATCTCTCTGATCAATGGCTTCAACAGGTCCCCCAATCCGTTGTTTGTGACGACAGATACCGAAGATGATCCTGTTGTTGTCAGCCCCTGATTATTCTCCTGACTCATGCTTCACCCCACCATTCATCACTCCA
>CAZRLU010000154.1:0-2253 GCA_964600995.1 uncultured Oscillospiraceae bacterium
CATCTTTGCCATCGACTCCACCGCGGGAGCCACCTGGATGGGTTCCAATGCACCGCTGCTGGATATCCACAAGGAGCAGGTGGTGCCCTTCACCACGGAGGTACGGGCGATTCCCCAGTTTGATCCGGAGCATCCGAAGATGATCAGCCAGGGCCCCAGCGTCTGCGTCTTCTCCAAGCAGGATACCCAGCAGGTGCTGGCCAGCTGGCTCTTCGTGCAGTATCTGCTGACCAACGAGGTACAGATCGCCTACAGCGGTACCGAGGGCTATCTGCCCGTGACCCTGAAGGCCCAGGAGAGCGCGGAGTATCAGGATTACCTTTCCCGGAAGGGGGAGGACAACCAGCAGCATTACGACGTGAAGATCGAGGCCAGCGAGCTGCTGCTGAACAACATGAGCAACACCTTCGTGACGCCGGTGTTCAACGGCAGCGCGGACCTGCGCCAGGCCGCGGGCCAGCTGATCGAGGAGACGGCCAAGGCCGCCCGCCGGAAGAAGGAGATGAACGACGCCTTCCTGGATGATCTGTACGGGGATATGACGAGCCTGTATCACCTGGATCAGATCCAGGTGGAAGGGGATTCCCAGGAGGAAGGGGAGACCCCGGAAAGAGAGATTCCCACCGAATCCCGGGCGCTGCTGGCAGCCATCGCCGGAATCTGGATTCTGATCGGAATCTACCGCTTCGCGGAGGCCCGGAAGGAAGCCCGGAAAGCGGCAAAAAAGGATTGAAAAAAGAGGGCTTGTGGTGTAAGATAGGTGAGGTTTCCGGAAGGGGACCGAGATTGGAAAGGAGATAAGCGCAAGATGAAAAAGTATTTGACTCCCTGCCTGGCGGTGCTGGCTGTTGTGGCGATCGTGCTCTGCTTCGTGTTCAACGGACAGAAGGGCGATCTGCAGAAGAACATTGACTCCGTGACTGAGCAGCTGAAGACTGCCGAGGCGAAGGTGACCGAGCTGGAAGCTGCCAAGACCGAAATCGAAGCGAAGCTGACGGAAGCGGAAGCCGCCAAGACCGAGATCGAAGGCAAACTGACGGAAGCGGAAGCCGCCAAGACCGAAGCCGAGGCGAAGCTGGCGGAAGCGGAAGCCGCGAAGAACGATCTGCAGAAGCAGGTTGAGGAAGCTGCCGCCGCCGCGGCCACTGCCGTGACCGAGAAGGTGGAGGAGACTGTTGCGGACGTGGCGGAAGCCGTGGAAGAAGTCGTGGCGGAAGTCACCGGCGAGACGAAGGTCATGACCCATGCGGAGTTCATCGCCGCGGAGCTGGACAGCGAAGTCGTGATCGAGAGCTATGTGCAGGCCCATCAGTCCTGGTGGGATAACAAGGTGACCGTGTACCTGCAGAGCGAAGACGGCGCTTATTTTGCCTATGAGATGGCCTGCTCCGAGGAAGACGCGGCCAAGCTGGTTCCCGGCCAGAAGATCCGGGTGAAGGGGTACAAGACCGAGTGGGCCGGCGAAGTGGAAATCGCCTCCGGCTGCACCTTCGAGTTCGTGGACGCGGAGCCCTGGATTGCGACCGCTGCGGATGTGACCGCCCTGCTGGCCAAGCCCGAGCTGGCGGACCACATGAACGAGTTCGTGGCCGTGAAGGGCGCCACCGTGGTGGCTCAGGACAACGGCGAAGCCTTCACCTACAAGAACCCCGAAGAGAAGTCCGACGACCTCTACTTCGCGGTGGAAGTGGACGGCGCCAAGTATAACTTCTGCGTGGAATACTATCTGTGCGGCAAGGACACCGACGTCTACAAGGCCGTGGAAGGCCTGAAGGTCGGCGACGTGGTGGACATCGAAGGCTTCCTGTACTGGTACAACGGAGCCAACCTGCAGGCCACCAGCCTGATCGTGAAGTAAGATCCTGAGAACATGAAAAGAGCGGGAGCTGCGGCTTCCGCTCTTTTTATGGGCAAAAACTGAAGAGAGGCTGATCAGCGCAGGAGATCGGCATACCAGGTGATGGTTTCCCGGATCCGCCACAGCTCCGATTCATGAGAGGAGGCCCGCCAGAGGTTTTCATACCGCCGGAACCAGTTTTCCATCCGGCCGGCCAGGGAAGCGTCCTTTTCTCCGGAAGCAATCCGGAAGCCGGCTTCATTGCACAATTCAATCCCCATCAGGGCGATGAGCCAGGTTTCCATCTGGCTTCTGGCGGAGGTATCCATCTGACGGAGGACTGAATAAAGCTGTTCCCGGATCCGGCGGATTCCTGCACCGGCCAGATCCATTTCTTCCGGAGATACCGGGGTGAG
>CAZRLU010000154.1:2353-5640 GCA_964600995.1 uncultured Oscillospiraceae bacterium
TCGGCCAGGGCTTTTGTGACCGTTTCCGTGACCTGGGGGCTGTAATCCCAGTTCAGGCAGATCACTCCGGCGGGCAGCTCCTGCAGCGCTTCCGGGAAATGGGCCACAATATCGCCCCAGAACATGGGCTGCCGGTCCCGGGAGATGAGATATCCGCACAGCTTTCGGACGAAGCCGATATAGTACGCTTTTTCGCCCTGCGCCTCCATGGCTTTCTTTCCCCGGCCTTTTCCCAGGTCGAAGGTTTCATCGGCACAGAGGTTGAACTTCCGGGAGGAAAAAAGAGGAATGAATTCATCCAGCATCCCCGCAACGAGCTCAAAGGCCTGGGGCTGGCTGATGTCCAGGGTGTGATGATGCATACGGTTGACCATGGTGGAAGGCAGAGCAGCCTCCACTTCGCTCAGATGGCAGTAGGTTTTTGTATGCAGGAGCTCAAAAAGATGACCGAAGCTGGACAGGCTCGGCACCAGCTCGATGCCCCTGCAGGCACAGTAGGCATCCAGATCCAGGATCTCCTGAGCGGTCAGGGGCCGGACGTCCCTCCAGACCTCGGACAGATCCCGGAACAGATAGGTGTGCTCCACATAGAGCTGAAGCTGATTCAGCTTGAAAAGGCAGGCGATGTCGGCCAGCTTTTTCAGGGATTCCAGGGTGGGCATCCGCCCCCTGGACACATCATGATAAAAGCCGCGGGCAGGGAAGCAGGGCGCATCCTCCATGGTGCAGCAGGGCAGGCTGCCGCCGGCCTGGCGAAGCATCTGCCGGAGGGTCTGAACGCCGTGAAGGACTCCGACATCCGCACCGCCCCGGATGCATATTCCCCCGGGCGTAATCTCCAGATGGCAGGCCTCCGGATCCAGGCTGCTGTCCGTCCCCAGGGTGATGTCTCCTTCCCGGGAAGCGCCGCATAAAATATCCAGGCTGATTCCGGCAAACCGGCGGGCATCCTGCTGCAGCTGATCCGCGGCGGTACGCAGAATGGGGGTAAAGCCCTGCGGAAGGACGATACAGCTGAAAAGTCCAATGGAGAACAGGCCCTCCGTCATCGTGACTTTCCGGGGCTGAGGCAGAAGATACACAGGCGTCACCTCTTTCTGAATAATAAATGAAGGAAACCGGTTTCAAAAGGAGCTTCCACCAAATTCTTACTCTTTGGTTTCCATTTTCCTGATAAAATTCAAGATGTCAAGAAAAACCGGAAAAAATCCATTGTTCCCCTGGAAAATGCAGCGGGTAGATGTGATCGGGTTTATCAACCTACCAAGCGAGGAAAGGCACCGGTGCTTGCAAAAGGAGGCGAGATTTCGTATAATTACCCGGCAATCACGGATATCATGACAGGGCGACAGAATCCGGGAGGAAGCAGAAATGAGCGAACCACTTTTCTATAATCCTTTGAAGCTGGGTTTCGGGCTGATGCGGCTGCCGAAGCTGGCGGATGGAAGCATCGATATTCCCCAGGTCTGCGAGATGGCGGACAAGTTTATCGCAGCGGGGGGCACCTACTTTGACACGGCCTACGTCTATGACGGGGGAAAGAGCGAGGAGGCCTTCAAGGCCGCCGTGGCGGACCGGTATCCCCGCAGCGCCTATACCCTGGCCACCAAGCTGATGGCCAACAGCTCCGTCGAAAGCGAAGCGGAGGCGAAGCAGGAACTGCTGACCAGCCTGGAGCGGACCGGGGCGGGATATATTGACTATTATCTGCTGCATGCAATTCAGCGTTCCAACATCGAAAAATATGACGAATATCATCTCTGGGACTACATGAAGGAGATGAAGGCGAAGGGCTTGATCCGCCACTGGGGCTTCTCCTTCCACGCGGATTCGGAGCTGCTGGAGGAGCTGCTGGAAAAGCATCCGGACGCGGAGTTCGTGCAGCTGCAGATCAACTATGCCGACTGGGAGAACCCGGGGGTGGGCTCCAGGCGGAACTGGGAGATCTGCAAGGCCCATGGCAAACCGGTGGTGATCATGGAGCCGGTGAAGGGCGGCGTGCTGGCGGACCCGATTCCGGAGGTGAAGGCGGTCTTCGACGCGGAGGGCAGCGGACGCTCCTACGCCAGCTGGGCCCTGCGCTATGCCTGCAGCCTGGACAACCTGATGGCGGTGCTCAGCGGCATGAGCGACCTGGGACAGATGGAGGACAACCTGCGCTCTGTCCGGGATCTCCCGATCCGGGAAGAGGAGATGCAGTACATCCGGGCAGCCCAGGAGGCGCTGAACCGGGATCAGTCCATCGCCTGCACCAAGTGCCATTACTGCACGGAGGGCTGCCCCATGGGCATCCCGATTCCGGAAATCTTCAACGTGGTGAACCGGCGGAAGGGCCAGCCGGAATTCCGCACCCGGCGGGAATACACCATCGTGACCCGGGAAAAGGGCAAGGCCAGCGACTGCATCGCCTGCGGGCAGTGCGAGGGCGCCTGCCCCCAGCATCTGCCCATCATCGGGCTGCTGGAGAAATGCAGGGAGCTGGAGGGCAGCTCGGACCCCCTTTCGACCAAACCATGACAGACGGAGCATCGAAGCAGTGAAACCGAAACTGATTGTGATCGAGGGCACCAACGCCTCCGGCAAGAGCGCTCTGGGGGTGCAGATGGCGAAGGAATACGGCGGGGAGATCATCTCCGCCGACTCCCGCCAGGTTTATGCCCGGATGGATCTGGGGTCCGGGAAGATCACCCGGGAGGAGATGGAGGGCGTGCCCCATCATCTGCTGGACGTGCGGCAGCCGGGGGAGTTCTTTTCCATGGCCGATTATCAGGCCCTGGCCTATGAAGCCATCGACGGCATTCTGGCGCGGGGAAGGCTTCCCTTCCTGGTGGGGGGAACCGGGCTCTATGTGGACGCGGTGGCGGACGGCTATGTGCTCAGCGAAAAGAAGCCGGATCCGGCGCTGCGGGCTCACCTGGAGACCTTCTCCACCCCGGAGCTGTATGAAATGCTGAAGGCCCGGATTCCGGACACGGAGATCGATCCCCGGAACCGGCACCGGGTTATGCGGGCGCTGGAGAAGCTGGAGGCGGGGGACGAGGGCCCCTCTCCCCGGGCTCCCCGGTACAGCGTGCTGCGCTTCGGGGTGACCTGGCCCCGGGAGATCCTGAAGCAGCGCATTGACGAGCGGCTGGAAAGGCGGCTGGACCAGGGCATGACGGAAGAGGTCCGGCGCATGCTGGAGGATGGAGTTCCGGAGGAATTCCTGGTGAAGCTGGGGCTGGAATACAAGTATCTGACCTGGTATCTGACGGGAAAAATGGGCTATGAAGAGATGAAGGAGGAGC
>CAZRLU010000155.1:0-5625 GCA_964600995.1 uncultured Oscillospiraceae bacterium
CCACCCGCTCCAGCCGGCTCAGGCCGATGCGGATCTGGTTCTGCAGCAGCTCGCCCACGCTCCGCAGGCGACGGTTGCCCAGATGGTCGATATCGTCGGTGGTGCCGATGCCGTAGGGCAGGCCCAGCATATAGCTCACGGAGGAGATGATGTCATCCGGGATGATGTGCTTGGGCACCAGCTCGGAGACGTTTTCCTTCACCGCCTCGAAGAGCTGGTCCGGCTCCACGGATTCCAGGATGCGCTGCAGCGTCGGGAAATGCACCATCTCCAGGATGCCGGCTTCCTTCGGATCGAAGGGCAGGTACCGGGAGGCGTCCACGAAGTGGTTGCCCACTACCCTGCGGATCTCGCCCTCGCAGTCCACGTCCACCGTGTTGATGCCGGCGTGCTGGATCTCCCAGGCGGTATCCAGGTCGATGGCCTCGCCCTTCTTCACCATCACCTCGCCGGTCTGGGGATTCACGATATCCTCCGCGGCGATGTGGTTGTGGATCCGGGTGGCGATGGCCAGCTTCTTGTTGTACTTGTACCGGCCCACCCGCATCAGGTCATAGCGCTTGGGATCAAAGAACAGGGAATTGAACAGGTTGGTGGCGCTCTCCAGGGAGGCGGGCTCGCCGGGCTTCTGCCGCTTGTAGATCTCGATCAGGCCCTCTTCCCGGGTCTTGGCGTTGTCGCCCTTCTCGATGGTCACGTTCAGCCGGGCGTCGTCGCCCATGACCTCCCGGATCTCCCCGTCCGTCCCCAGGCCCAGGGCCCGCAGGATCACGGTGATGGGAAGCTTCCGGGCCCGGTCGATCCGGACCCACAGCACGTCGTTGGAGTCCGTCTCGTATTCCAGCCAGGCGCCGCGGTTCGGGATAATCTGGGAGGAATACAGCTTCTTCCCGGCCTTGTCCCGCGTTTCGTCGAAGTACACGCCGGGGGAACGCACCAGCTGGCTGACGATCACGCGCTCGGCGCCGTTGATGATAAAGGTACCATGTTCGGTCATCAGGGGGAAGTCGCCCATGAAAACATCAGATTCCTTGATTTCTCCGGTTTCACGATTTTTCAGGCGGACAAAGATCTTCAGCGGAGCCGCATAGGTCAGATCCCTTTCCTTGCAGCGGGCTACCGAGTTCTTGGGCTCATCCAGTGAGTAATCCACGAATTCCAGAACGAGATTGCCGTTGTAGTCCGTAATCGGCGACACGTCGTTCAGGACCTCGCGGAGGTCGGTATCCAGAAAGCGCTGATACGAATTTTTCTGAACCTCGATCAGGTTCGGCATTTCCAGAACCTCATCAATGCGCGAGAAACTCATGCGCTTCCGAAGCTTCCCCATTTGGACCTCGTGTACCATGAAGCAAATCACCCCTTATTTCTGTCCGACCGTTGGATACTGTGAAACCGCTCTCCGTCGCCGGGGCGCCGGAAAGCCCTTCCCCTCATTTTGCGCTTGCAATTTTTTCCGAACCTGTGTACAATAGCAAAGCACAAAAATGCAGGCCAGTATCAAAACGATACTGATGCAATCATAAATTTTATCATGGATGTGCAGGTGTGTCAACACCTTTTGGACCGAAACGGAAATTTTCCAAAAAAATGCTTCCGGGGCTCCCGGCCCCGCTTCGCTCCTGCCCTGCAGGCGTGTCCCAGAAAGGATTTATAAATACGTGAAAATCAGCAAGCGCTTCTTCTTCCTTCCCTTCCTCCTGGTCCTGAGCCTGCTCGCTCCGGCCCGGGCGGATCTGAAGGAGGATTTCCTTTTATTCTGGCGGGATGTGACCCGCCGTGCCCTCCATACCCTCCAGGTTCAGGAGGCGGATCAGGCGGAACCCCCCAAGGTAATCGACCGGATCACCTATCCCGGGGATTATCCGGATTTCTCCTTCTCCGGGGAGGATGACCTGCTGGAAATCTGGTTCCCCGTCATCCGGGATCAGGACGCAGCCATCTTCTTCTATCAGGATCAGGTCTGGATGCTGGACTGCGGAGACGAGCGGGCAAAGGACGAAATCGTCCCCCTCCTCCGGTATCTGGGCGTCACCCGGATCGACCGGATGATCAACACCCATCCTCATCATGATCATCTGAACGGCCTGTACAGCATCCACGAGGTCTGCCCCGTGGGCGAGCTGGCCGTCTGCTTCCCCGAGGACACCACCAAGCACATGACCGCCGCCATGGAATTCTGCAAGGGAAATGATATTCCCGTTACCTGCTTTGAGGATGAATCTTTGCTCTCCATGGGGGACGGGGCGGTCACCTTCCTGGCCTGGCTGAAGTGCGCCGGGGAGGAGGATCTGAACGACCAGAGCGCTCAGTTCATGATCAGCTACGGCGACTGCAGCATGCTTTCCATGGCGGATATGGAGCTCCGGGGCCAGCATCAGCTCTTTGAGGCCCTGAGCCCGGAGTCCCTGAAGGCGGATATCCTCCGCTATCCCCATCACGGCAAGCGCTTCATGGTGGAGGAGCTCTATCAGGCCATTGATCCCTCCCTGGTCATCATCACCAATTCCCCCCGGATTCCCGAGGTCCGCCAGTCCACGAAGTTCCTGGATTACAAGCACGTTCCCGTGGCCTACACCCATCGGGCGGATCACGCGCTCCATCTGATCACCGACGGGCGCCGCTGGCTCTGCGAGGAGCTGAAGTTCAACGCCGCCCCCTATCTGAACCCCTGATTCCTTCCGTTTCCTCCCGGAAAAAGCAAGCCCCTCCGGCGGTTCAATTTCGCCGGAGGGGCATTTTTCTGCTTTATGTCGGGGATCAGGCCTGGAAGAGCCGGACCCGGACCACGCCGGGGATCTTTCCGATGGCTTCCACAGCTTTCTGGGACGGGACCTTCTGCATCTCCATGACGGTGGCGGCCATGTCCTTCTTGCTCTTGTTCACCAGGTTCTCGATGTTGATGCCTTCCTGGGCCACCACGGAGGAGATGGAGCTGATGGTGTTGGGGATGTTCTCATGCAGCACCAGCAGCCGGAAGGCCTCGGGGGCGCCCAGCTGCAGCTCCGGGAAGTTGACGCTGTGGCGGATGCTGCCGTTCTCCAGGTAGTCCCGGATCTCCGCCGCCGCCATTCTCGCGCAGTTCTCCTCGCTCTCCGGCGTGCTCGCTCCCAGGTGGGGAATGCACAGCACGCCCTCCCGGCCGAGTATCTCGTCGCTGGGGAAGTCCGTCACATAGCTGCGCAGCTTTCCGCTCTCCAGGGCGGCGATCACCGCGCTGCTGTCCGCCAGCTCGCCCCGGCTGAAGTTCAGGATCCCGGCTCCGTCCTTCATCTTCGCGATCATTTCCGCGTTCAGGGTGCCCCGGGTCTTGTCGTTCAGCGGGATATGGAAGGTCACGAAGTCCGCCTGGGCCAGCACCTCGTCGGCGGAGGCCGCGTGGCGGATGCTGGTGCTCAGGCTCCAGGCGCTCTCCACGGAGATGAAGGGATCATATCCCAGCACCTTCATGCCCAGGCCCCGGCTGGCGGCGTTGGCCACCAGCGCGCCGATGGCGCCCAGGCCGATGACGCCCAGGGTCTTCCCCCGCATCTCCGGGCCCACGAACTGGCTCTTGCCCTTCTCCACCAGCTTGCCCACCTCCGGGCCCTGGCCCTTCAGGGTCTTCGCCCAGTCGATGCCGCCGGCGATGTTTCTTCCGCTCATCAGCAGCCCGGCGATCACCAGCTCCGCCACCGCGTTGGCGTTGGCGCCCGGGGTGTTGAAGACCACGATGCCCGCCTTGGAGCACCGGTCGATGGGAATGTTGTTCACGCCGGCTCCCGCCCGGCCGATGGCCTTCAGCTCCGGCCCGAATTCCATTTCATGCATAGCGGCGGACCGCACCAGGATCGCGTCCGGATTCGTCTCTTCCTTGCTGACGGCATAGTTTTCGTTCAGCTGGGTATGAATCACGTCGCTGATGGCGTTCAGCGTCTGAATCTTGTACATGCGATGCTTCCTCCTTCGGAAAAGGGGCATTCCTCCGCGCCGGCTTCCGGAGCGGTTTCCCCGTTCTTATGCGTTCTGCGCCTCGAACTCCTTCATGAAGTCCACCAGCTTCCGGACTCCTTCCATGGGCATGGCGTTGTAGATGCTGGCCCGCATGCCGCCCACGGTCCTGTGGCCCTTCAGATTCACCAGGCCCGCGCCGGCCGCAGCCTTGACGAAGGCGGCGTCCTTCTCCGCGTCCCCGGTCACGAAGGTCACGTTCATCCGGGACCGGTACTTCTTCTGGGCGGTGGGCTTGAAGAGGCGGCTGTTGTCCAGGAAGTCATACAGCAGAGCGGCCTTTTCCACGTTCACCTGCTCCATGGCCTTCACGCCTCCCTGCTCCTTCAGCCACTGGAAGGTCAGCCCGGCCACATAGATGCCCCAGGTGTTCGGCGTGTTGTACATGCTGCCCGCCTTCGCCTGAACCTCCCAGTTCAGCAGCTTGGGGCAGATGTCCATGGTCTTTCCCAGCAGATCCTTCCGCACGATCAGCACGCACAGGCCGCTGGGGCCGATGTTCTTCTGGGCGCCGGCATAGATCACGCCGTACTTGCTCACGTCCATCTCCTCGGAGAGGATCATGGAGCTGGCGTCGCAGACCAGGGGCGCGCTGCTCTCCGGCAGCTCCACATACCGGGTGCCGTAGATGGTGTTGTTCTGGGTGATATGCAGGTAATCCGCCCCTTCCGTGAAGGCCAGGCCCTTCACCTCCGGCACGTAGGTATAGTTGTCCTCCCGGCTGGAGGCCACCACATGCACCTCGCCGTAGCGCTTGCCTTCCTCCGCCGCCAGATGGGCGAAGTTGCCGGAATCGATGTAGTCCGCCTTCCGGTTCACCATCAGGTTCAGCGGAATCGCGGAAAACTGCTGGGTCGCGCCGCCCTGCAGGAAGAGGATCTCATAGTCCTCCGGAACGGCCATCAGCTCCCGCAGGTCCGCCACCGTCCGGTCATAAATATCGGTATACATCTTGCTGCGATGGCTCATCTCCATCACGGACATGCCGGTGCTTCCGTACGCCAGCAGATCCTTTTGCGCCTTTTCAAGCACAGGCAGCGCAAGCTGAGAGGGTCCAGGGGAGAAGTTGTATACGCGGTCCATGGTCATTTCCTCCTTCGTCAATCGGCCCGGAACGCTTCCCGTTCCGGAAAAGTACCTGTATAGTATCGGCCTTTTTCCCGGCCTTTGCAAGAGGAAACCGGGAGGAATACATAAAAAAAGCAGGCCCCGCGCCTCAGGCCGCCGGAGGCGCAGGGTGTTTTCCTGCCTTTTGTGCTCTTTTTCCTCATCCGATTCCCAGCACGGTGAGCAGCCCTTCCCGGACCTGGAACCGCACGGTTTTTCCCCCGAATTCGAAGGCGTAGACCCGCTCCGGGTCCTCCTGATAGGCCGGCCGCGGGTCCTCCGCCAGCACCTTCCGCAGGGCCTCCAGGTTCTCCGGCGTCAGCTTTCCCGCCTCCGCCTCCGGAATCTCCACCCGCACCCGCCGCTTCTCCTCCAGGTCGGTGAAGCCGCCGGAGGCCTCCGGATGGCAGTCCGCCGAGGGCAGGTAGGGCTTGATGTCATAGATCGGCGTCCCGTCCATCAGGTCCGCCCCCGCCACCAGCAGCGTCATCCCCCGGTCCGCGGTTCTTTCCGTCCCCGCCAGCCGGA
>CAZRLU010000156.1:0-5622 GCA_964600995.1 uncultured Oscillospiraceae bacterium
TGGAAGATGAGCGGCAGCCAGTATGTATACAACGGAGACGGAAGCGACGCGAAGGAGTCTGTCTATCACGTAAAGGTCAGCAATTACGAGTTCAACTACAACGACAAGCCCAACGGAACTTCCGACGGAAAATCCAGCACCCTTTTCAACTCCACCAATGTCAAACCCTTCACGGCCGGATACATTCAGATCCTCTTCCCCTTCAACCCGAACGAGGTGGAGGACGTGACGGAGGAAACCTATGTGCATCTGGATATGCACGCGGCGGTGACGGACTACGAAGGCCGAAGCATCTCGGGACAGCCTTCCATCGACAACACAGCGGACACAAAGGGCAGGGAAACCCTGGCGGACTTCTGGCTGGACGGCAGCGGATCGGATATGGTGGAAGCACATGCCACCGGTGAAATGAGATACGGCGACAACTATGTACCCGCCAGCGTCGGCCTGTATCTGACACCGGGCGGAGACTATCCTCCGGACGACCTGATCAAATACAATGATTTCAGAACTTCCGCAGGGGCGGTCATCTGCTATGATTACGGACAGGGCTCCACGCCTCTCGGATCGACGGTGTTCATTGAAGGCCGGGTGTTCTGGGACAGCGCGGAGCTGCCCACGGATGATGAGACCGGGTTCCCGAGCTATTATATTGCTCCGGAAGATTTCAACACCCAGACAGACAACCTGGTGGAACGGAATTACATGACGTCCCTGAACCTGCTGCAGAAGTTTGACGCGGATGTGTTTACGCCCATCGGCGGCGGCGCGGTGAACAAAGCGGCTTACAGGATCAGCGGAGGCAGCGCCAGCGTCGGCGGCGGCAGCTTTGTGATCCGGAGCAGCGAGACGGAAACAACCTGGAGCGCCACAAAGACCCTGAGCGGCAACCTGACGGTTCTCTATGCAGCCAAACCGGACGGAACCAACTGGATCAAGGGGCCCACGCTGGTTACGGATGTGGAGCCCGCAGACCCGTCCACCGGAGATGTGTGGGCAACCTCCGGCGACAACACCGTGGACAACGACGGCGGAACGGCGGATATGGACAGATACCGTGAGGAGGATCTGCTGTATTTCGCCACCCTTTCCGACCTTAAAGCCTATTTTGCGGCGGAGGGCAAGGAAGGCGTCTGCGTTGGATTCCTGTATGAATTCCGGGATATCTGCATCCGTGATTCCAGAACCCTCGGCGTCAGCGCGAAGATGCAGGTGACCAACGATTTCTCCTATGTCGGCCATACCTACGCGACGACCAATGACGCCCGAAGCTGGTCCACCTATCGCAGGACCTACAAGATATACTTCCGGACCAACAGCAACTACAGCTACCGGGCTCCCATGCTGTACACCCACAGCTTCCGCGAGAACGCGGCGGAGCGCAATGGCGTGACGGTTTACGGCCCGCTGGCGGACGGAAGCGAATACAACTGGAAGACCACCTATCTTCCGCCTTCCGAGGAAATCCCGGCGGCCTACAACCGGTCGCAATGGACCCATATCTCCGATGCAGAATACAATGATGGTTACAAGAAGACGGAGTATGTCCGCGGAAACAAATGGAAGAATACGCACAACGGATGGCACAGGGGCAACAACGTGCTTCTGTACACACTGCTTGCCAGCATCAAGATCGACAACACGGATCAGGATATCGGCAGCAACACATCCAAGAGCACCTATAACCTGACGAACGGGGAACGCACCGCCCACTTCAAGGTGAGCCCGGAGCTTTCCATCTCCAGCTCCGTGCAGAACCATGAGCTGGTGGCCAACGGCACACAGCAGACAGCCATCGAGATCACGGTGACCCTGCCTGCCGGCCTGCACTATGACACGGGAACGATCCGCTATAACTACCTCAACAGCGATTATGCGGAGGGCGAGCTGGACTGGAAATTCCAGGCCACCGTCAATGCGGACGGAACCACCACCCTGACCCTGACGACGGATGTATACGATATCAGCAAAAAGCTGCCCGAGTTTGAATACAGTACGACGATCGGCGACCCGGATCTGGTGAACGACCTGAAGAGCGGCCAGTCCCTGAATACGGTCGCGAGAATCCGCGCCAAGTATACCTCCGAGAATCAGATCGCAGCGGAAGCGGATATTGCTCAGAAGGCCATCAAGGTTATCAAGACCGGATCCAGCGCCATCTCCAAATCCGTAGGTGAAACCCTGCTTGAAGTTGGAGAGGATCTGGTATACATTCTCCGGATCAACAATCTGTCCACGGATCTCAGCTATTTCCGGTTCGGGGATATCCTGCCCTACAATGGGGACGGAAGAAGCACCAGCTTCACCGGCGGATACCGGATCAAGCAAATCAGGCTGAGCTTTACGGACGCACTGGATTACAACAGTTTCCTGGACAGCGGATGGCTGCGCATCAACACGGAAAAGATGAAGGTGACCGCGGATCCCGGACCCATGGAGAACGCGCTGAGCGACGAAGCCGCCGCGACGGTTCTGACGGGGAATGCGAATGCCGACGACAAATCCATCACCTATACCTCCTTCGGCGCAAACGCTGTGCAGCTGGCCGGGGACAGCAGCGGCCTGACCTTCAGCGGGTATCTTCCTTCTCTGCAGGGAATGCGGAACAATGTGAGCCCGGGAGCCAAGCTGTATATCACGCTGACGCCGATGGACAGCCAGACGACTCCGGAAGGGGAGAATCAGCTGATCCGGGATCAGAAGGGGGCAGTGCAGACCGGAAACAAGATTTACGGCAACTCCTTCTTCTACAAGGACAAGGGAGCGACACCGGTGAACTCCAGCCAGGTGGAAATTGCCACGATTGACAGGTCCATCAGCGGCCGGGTCTGGCTGGATCAGAATCAGGACGGCCTGTACACTCCGCTGAACGCGGAAGCCAGGGACCATGCCATGAAGAACGTGACGGCAGCTCTGTATCAGGTGCTGCAGAACGGCAGCCTCGAGCCGGCCACGGATATCATCGGCAACCCGGTGGAACCCGTCCTGACGGATGAAACCGGATTCTACAGCTTCCATAACCTGGCCGAAGGCGACTACCTGGTTGTGTTTACGGATCCGAGCAACAAATATGTGCTCGGAAAGGATGGCAGCCCCTACGGAACCAACGGATCCCACCCCTTCGGATATCAGTATCTGACGGTCAGTGAGCGCGCCGCGGATTCCACGGCAAACGGCAACAAATCCATCCAGACCTGGAGCGGAAGTGACCAGGCCGGCGCGGCAGCAACACTGGCAGACGCGCGGCTGCACAGGGCTGTGACGCTGCCTGACAAGGAGACGGTCAAGACCATGGGCGGCCAGTACTACAGTCCGAACTGGAACGCTGCGCTGCACTATGTGGAAGCCAGCCTGGCCAAGCAATGGATTGATATTCCGCAGCGGATTCCGGAAGGCGCCTCTGTGACGCTGACCCTGACGGGAAAGATCGGAAATCTGCAGGTGTACGAGCGGACCGTGACCATGACCCAGGGGAGCGGGAATACCTCGGTCAACCTGGAACCGCAGAAAGGAAGCGGGGAAACCTTTGCGGTGACCCAGGAAACCCAGGACAACACGCTTCTCAGCTACCTGTGGAAGCTGGGCAACATCGCGCTGCAAGCCTCCGGAAAGAACGGAAAAATCATATATACGCTGTCGGAAACTTTCTCCCTGAATCATCACTCCAGCGTGAACAGAACGGCGGAGTATGACGAAGAAACGGGAACGCTTACCGTTGTGAACCGCCGGGATTCTGCGGAGCTGACGGTGGAGAAGGCTGTAACAAACCACAGCGGGGATACCCATGCCTTCCCCTTCACCCTGCAGGTGGATGAAATGGCGAACCGCAGGGTAAACCTGATCATTACAAAGGGCAGCGAAACGGTGCAGGAAACCACTCCGGAATTCAGCGGAACAGGCGAGCTGACCTTTACGCTGAAGGACGGAGAGAAAGCCGTAATCCGGTCTTTGCCTGTGGGCGCGGCATACAGCGTGACGGAAGCCGGGTGCGTGGCTTACAAGACAACATACAGGGATTCCACCGGAACCCATGAAGGCAGCACCTGCAGCGGAACCGTATCCGCCGGGGGGGATGCGCTGAAATATACCAACGACTTTGAGCTGGTCCAGCTGAAGGGAAGAAAGACCTGGGAGGTCAGGACCAGTCAGTTCACCATCCCGGCAAGCATCACCGTGCATCTGCTGGCCGACGGGGAAGAGATTAATTCCACCATAGCCCGGGCGGACTCCGGATGGGGATGGGTATTTACAAAGCTGCCCCGATACAAGGAGGACGACAAAGGGGTCTGGACACAAATCGAATATTCCGTGACGGAGGATACCGTGGATCGTTATACGGCGACCTACGGAAATCCCGAATGGGACGGAGAGAACGGCACCTGGACGGCGGAGATCACCAACACCCATGACACCACGCTGGAACTGACGGCAGAAAAGACCGTGAACCTCCTGACGCCGCTGAGAGACGAAGTCTTCACCTTCACCCTGACACCGGCGACGGGATCTCCCGCCAGGAAATGGGACAGCACGGAAAAAACCTATACCGATTATTCCGAGGCGGAGCTGAGCGTTCAGAACGATGGCCGGAGCATTACTTTCCCGAAGCTGTACTACACGCTGGAAGACGCCGGGAAGACCTATTACTATACGGTGACGGAAGCTGTGACGGACCGGGATGGGTACACGGCCGACACACGGAGCTATGAGGTTCAGGTTAAGGTGACCCGGACGGATGCCGGAATGACCGCGGAAAAGACCATCCTGCTGAACGGCGAAGAAAAGGATCAGATTCTGTTCAACAATACCTATGAGACAAAGGGATCCATTGACTTCAAGGGAACCAAGACGCTGAGAAATCTGGATCTGGAAGAGAACATGTTCACCTTTGACCTGTATGAGGTGGACGGACAGAACGAAACGCTGCTGCAGTCCGTACAGAACAAGGCGGATGGAACTTATGCCTTTGCACCGATCAACTATACCGGGGAGGAGGATCTGAAAAAGGACCAGAACGGAAGATACGCGGTCACGACGAAAAAGTATGTTGTGCGGGAGCGTGCGGGAACAGATCCTGCCATGCAGTACGACAAGACAAGGTATGAAGTTACTGTGACGCTTCAGGATAACGGGGAAGGCAGGATTCTGACCAGGCGGAGCCCTGAAGCGGAGAGCTACGATTTCGTCAACACCTACGACATTGAAGGAGATATTACCTTCAGCGGAACAAAGGAGCTGGAGCACCGGGAGCTGACAGCAGGAGCCTTCCAGTTTGAGCTGTATGACGCGACAGGGAAGCTGCTGGAAACGGTTTCGAACGCAGCGGACGGAAGCTACAGCTTTACGAAGATCGAGTATCACGCGAAGGACCTGGATCAGGATGAAAATGGAAACTTCGTGAAGACGACCAAGACTTACACTGTGAAGGAGAAGCTCGGGAATGATTCCACGATCGACTATGATGACACAGTGTATGAGATTACGGTGACCCTGGAGGACGGCGGAAACGGTTCGATGACCGTGACCGCGGTTCCCGAAGAAACCACCTACAACTTCACGAACACGTACAGCACGAAGGGCGAGATCACCTTCAGCGGCACAAAGACCCTGGAGAACCGGGAGCTG
>CAZRLU010000157.1:0-5598 GCA_964600995.1 uncultured Oscillospiraceae bacterium
CGGAGTTCATCAACCGGGTGGACGAGCTGATCGTCTTCCACGCGCTGACGGAGGAGGACATCCTGCAGATCACCGAGCTGATGCTGAAGCAGGTGGCGGAGCGGCTGAAGGAGCGGAACATCCGCCTGAGCTGGGACAAGCCGGTGCGGGAGAAGCTGGCCCGGGAGGGCTACGATCCCAAGTACGGCGCGCGGCCCCTGCGGCGGCTGATCCAGCGGGCGGTGGAGGATACACTGAGCGAGGCCCTGCTGGAGGGAAAGGCCACCCTGGGAGAGCCGATCCGTCTCGGCGTGCGGGGCGGGGAGATCGTGATCCGGGAGCAGAAGAAGCCCCAGGAAGGAAAGGACGGTCCCTCCCGGTTGCCGGCGGGGGCGAGGTTCAAGGCCGGAGAATAAGAACGGGTCCGGACGGATTCATCACACAGACGGAAAAGGGGCGGCTTCGGCCGCCCCTTTTCCGTGCGCCCGAGCCGGGCGACTTTCGGTAATTCCAGGGGACAGGAAAGAAGCGCAGGATCCGGCGAAAGGTCGTCGGGCCAGGCGCGCGGAAACGCACGCCTTCCAAGCGGGGGAAAAGGAGAACAGCCCGCCGGGTCCTGTATGTTGTCGGATCCGGAGGGAAAGGCACAAAATTTTTTTAAATTTAAAAATGTCAAGCGCTTGACATTTTGCAGAGGACGTGATAATCTGTGTTCAACAAGGGGCGCTGAAGCGTCCGGTGAAAGGAGAAAAAGGAGCAATGTTGAAGAAGCTGACAGCAATGGTACTGGCCCTGGCGATGCTGCTGTCGATGACGGCTGTTTTTGCGGAGGGCGAGACCCATGAACCGGTGACCATTTCCTACTATTCCACCCAGGCGGGCGTGGACGACGAGACCGTGGCCACGCTGGCGAAATTCATGGAGCAGTATCCCTGGATCACGGTAAACTACTATCCCTGCGGCGATGATCAGCTGGCGGCCTGGCTGGCGCTCTACAACGCCAAGACGGCGCCCACCGTGTCCCTGCTGGACTGCGGCCAGATCCTGAACTATTCCGACTATATGATGGACCTGACGAAGGCGGAGGATCCCTCCTTCTTCGATCATATCCTGAGCGGCACGGGCTTCTTCCAGAAGGAAGGCAGCGACGCCATCTACGGCATTCCCGCGAGCTATCAGGGCTTCAGCCTGCTGTACAACAAGACCATCGTGAAGAAGGTCTTCGGCGAGGACTTCGACGTGGACACCGTGAACACGGTGGACAAGCTGGTTGAGTTCCTGGACAAGATCGAAGCGGCGGGCACCCCCTCCACGGTGGTGTTCAGCGCGGACTGGGCTCTGGGCGCCCACTTCCTGGGCTGCCAGCTCTTCTCCGAGTGGCTGGGCGACAAGGCCACCCAGCGGCAGATTCTGGCGGACCTGAAGGCCGGCAACTACAACCTGATGGAGAACGAGCACTTCAACAACCTGATGAACGTGTTTGACATCCTGAAGGAGCGGAACATCAACAAGGCGGATCCTCTGGCGGACACCCAGGAAGGCGATTTGGAAATGCTGGCCCACGGCAAGGTAGCGACCATGTTCCAGGGCGACTGGAACTGGCTGGTGCTGCGGACCTTCGAGAACCGGGACGAGCTGGGCATCATGCACCTGCCGCTGACCAACGATCCCGAGGACGCCCGGAACACCATGATCCTGGGTTCCTGCCCCAAGGGCTATGCGGTGGACACCTATCAGAACACCCCCGAGCAGCAGGCCGCGGGCGTGCTGCTGGCCCAGTGGCTGGCGCTGTCTCCGGAAGGCGAGGACTTCATGGTGCGGCTGATCGGCTCCACGCTGCCCTTTGACAACGTGACCGCCGTGAACGAGAACCCCCTGGCGGTTTCCACCCAGGACTATCTGAACAAGGGCCGGATTCTGGACTGCAGCACCTATCTGTGCGAAGGCCCCACGGACTTCTGGCTGGTGTGCGGCCCCTTCATGCAGGCCTATCTGGCAGGACAGATTGACCGGGCAACCCTGGCCAGCGAAATTCAGGAATATTTCGCGGATCTGGACTGAGAACATAGCTGAATAGTAAATGCCATGCACCGCGGCGGGCCGGCGAAAGCCGGCCCCCGGGGCGGATCCGAAGAAAGCGGCAGGGCAGCAGGTTCTGCCCTGCCGCTTTCCGGTTTACGGGAGGGAAAAAGATGCTGACGAGACGCGGCTGGGACACCTGGAAGCTGATTCTGCTTTTCTTCTGCCCCGCATTGTTTATCTGGCTGACGGCGATGGTGATTCCGTTTCTGTACGGCATCTTCATTTCCTTCATGAAATGGGATGGCATCTCCACGGAGTACACCCTGGTGGGGCTGGCCAACTATACGAAGATTTTCGGCACCAATAAATTCTGGCTGTCTCTGCAGCGGACGGGGATCTACACCGTGGGCACAGTGGTGCTGAGCAACCTGCTGGGGCTGATGCTGGGGCTGCTGCTGACCAGCTCCCTGAAGGGGAGAAACTTCTTCCGGACGGCGATCTACGTGCCCAACGTGGTGGGCGGCGTGGCCATGGGCTATATCTGGCAGTACATCTTCATCTACGGCTTCACGAAGATCGGCCAGAGCCTGGGCATTCCGTGGCTGAGCACCTCCCTGCTTTCCGATCCCACCGGGGCCATGGTGGCGCTGATCCTGGTTTCCTCCTGGCAGCTGTCGGCCTACCTGATGATCATCTATGTGGCCGGGTTCACCAACGTGCCGGGCGAGCTGGTGGAGGCGGCCCGGGTGGACGGGGCCACGGCCTGGGGCGTGTTCTGGCACGTGCGGATGCCCATGATCCGGCCCTCCATCACCATCTGCCTTTTCCTGGCCATCGTGCGGTCCTTCATGGTGTTTGACGTGAACCTGTCCCTGACGGACGGCGGGCCCTTCAACTCCACGGAGATGATCGCCCTGCGGATCTACAACACGGCCTTCGTGAGCCTGAAGTTCGGCAACGCCCAGGCCCAGGCGGTGGTCCTCTTCGTGATCGTGGCCGTCATTTCCGTGCTGCAGGCCTATTTCACCCAGAAGAAGGAGGTGCAGCTGTAATGGTGGAGCGGAAATCCCTGAAATACTGGCTGCTGGCGCTGGCGCTGCTGCTGACGGTATTCTACCTGTTCCCCCTGGTGCTGGTGGGCATGAACTCCGTGAAGACCACCGGGGAATTCACCACCAACCCCTTCAGCCTGCCGACCCGGCTGGTGACGGAGAACTATCCCCAGGCCTATACCCAGATGCATTTCCTTTCGGCCCTGGGAAACACCCTGATCCTGACGGTTTCCATCTGCGCTCTCGTGGCGATTCTGGGCTCCATGGCGGCCTATGTGGTGAGCCGGGTGCAGAGCAAGTTCGTCTCCTTCTTCTACTACCTGATGATCGCCTCCATGTGCGCCCCCTTCCAGGCCTTCATGATCCCGCTGGTGAAGCTGTATGCCGCCCAGCTGGGTTTCACCAACAGCCTGATTCCGGTGATCTACATCGCCACGGGGCTGAACATGGCCTTCTCCGTGTTCCTGGTCCGGGGCTTCCTGAACAGCATTCCCATGGAGATTGACCAGGCGGCCCTGATCGACGGCTGCGGCAGCGTCCGGCTCTTCTTCAAGATCATCCTGCCCATGCTGACCCCCATCGAGGTGACGCTGCTGGTGTTCATCGCCATGGGCATCTGGAACGACTACCTGCTGTCCAGCCTGTTCCTGCAGACCCAGGACATGCGGACCCTGCCCATGATGATTCGGGTGTTCTGCGCCCAGTATTCCACGGACTATTCCCCCATGATGGCGGGGCTGGTGATGTCCATCGCGCCGATGCTGATCTTCTATCTGGTATGCCAGAAGCAGATCCTGGCGGGGGTTGTGCAGGGCAGCGTGAAGGGATAAAATCAGGCGAGAAGCGGAGCGAGGAGGAACCTGGCATGGCTACGATACACATGAACTTCCGGTCGGACTGCATCTCCCGCAGCGTGTATCCGGTGGTATTCCTGCCGGACCTGAACATGTGGCGGGACGTGGAGCCGCCCTATCCCACGCTGTATTTCCTGCACGGCTATTCCGGCGGAGCGACGGAGACCGCCATGTTCACCAACATTGCCCTGTATGCCATGCGCTACGGGGTGGCGGTGGTGCTGCCGGACGGGGAGAACTCCTTCTATGTGGACGATGAGAAGCGGGGAGCGATGTTCAGCCGCTTCGTGGGGGAGGAGCTGGTGGAGGTAACCCGGTCGGTGCTGCCCCTGAGCCGACGTCGGGAGGATACCTGGATCGGCGGCATCTCCATGGGGGGCTACGGCTCCCTGGTGAACGGGCTGCGCTTCTCCGAGAGATTCTCCAAAATCGGCATGCTGTCCCCGGCACTGGGGCTTAAAAATCCGGAGGACCGGGTCGGAGAGGAAAGCCCGATTCCGGCGGGAGAGCTGAAGGAGACCCTGGGCACCTGGAAGGAATATCGGGGCAGCTACCGGGACTATGAAAGTACCCTGTGCCGGATGAAGGCGGAGGGGAAGGAGATTCCGGAGATGCTGCTGGCCATCGGCCGGGAGGATTTCCTGTGGCAGGAGGCGCTGCGGTTCCGGAAGCAATGCGGAGAGCTGAACGTGCCCCTTCGGTGGCACGAGGGGCCCGGCATGCATGACCACACCTTCTGGAAGCAGGCGATGGATCCCCTGTTCCAGTTCCTGACGGGAAAGGAGGATGCCTGATGTATATGAAGGTGACGGCGAAATCCGCGTCCCTGCAGCGGGCGGTGGATTTCCACGTGATTCTGCCCTATCACGACGGGTATCCGAACCCGGAGCGGCCCTATCCGACGCTGGTTTTCCTGCCGGGGTATTCCGGCAGCGCGGAGGAGATTCTCTTCGCCCTGCCGCTGCGGCAGATGGCGACGCTGTACGGCATGGCCATCGTGGTTCCCGACGGGGAGAACTCCTTCTACACCGATCATCCGGAGCGGGCGAACCTGATGGGAACCTACGCGGGGGAGGAGCTGATCCGCCTGGCGCGGCGCCTTTTCCCCTGCCTGAGCACCCGGAGAGAAGACACCTTCCTGGGCGGGATCTCCATGGGCGGCTATGGGGCCGCGGCCTTGGGAATGGCGCATCCGGAGCTTTATTCCCGGCTGGCGCTCTTTTCCCCGGCGGCGGAGCCGGACCGGCTGCTGAGCCCGGAGAAGGCGGGGACCGAAGGGGCCGTGCCGGCATCGCTGTTTGAATCCCTGCTGGGAAGCCGGGAGGCCTACCGGGAGAACACCCGGCTGAACCCGATCGCTGCCGTGGCGGATTATGCCCGCCGGGGAGAGAAGCTGCCCCCGGTGTGGATCTGCTGCGGCACGGAGGACGAGCTGGTGGGGGACGCGGCCCGGAATTTCCGGGACGCGCTGAAGCAGGCCGGCGGGGACGTCCGATGGGAGGACGGCGCGGGCGGACACGACCTGATGTACTGGGACACGCACCTGGAAAGCGCCTTCCGGTTCCTGACGGAAGGACGATAAAGGATATTGTAAAAAACCGTCCCCTGATGATATGATAGGAAACCGAACGGACCGGAGGGGGGTGGAAGACATGGCAACGCTGGAGGATGTGGCCGCCCGGGCGGGGGTG
>CAZRLU010000158.1:0-5531 GCA_964600995.1 uncultured Oscillospiraceae bacterium
TCAGGGCCAGATAGGTGTTCTTCAGGTGATACACCTGGGTGTTGATCATATAGGTGGCCACCAGGCCGCCGGAGAAGAGCATGGGAATCAGCAGCATGATGGTGTACACGCCCCGCAGCCGGAAATTGGGCCGGGAAAGGCAGTACCCCAGGGTGGAGGTCAGAACCAGGCCCAGCAGCGTGCCCAGGATGGTGATGCCGATGGAGTTCAGGAACGCCCGGCCGATATAATCCTTCGAGATCCACAGGTATTCATAGGAGCTGAGGGAGAATTCCGCCGGGAAGAAGCTGTATCCCTTGGTGGCGATGGAGGCCTCCGAGGAGATGGAGATCACAAAGACAAAGACCACCGGCAGCACCGTCATAATGGCCAGCAGGATAAACAGCGCGGAATAGAGCACGTTGGTGGCCGGCTTGATCTGGTTGAACCGGCCCAGCCCGTCCATATACACCTTTTCCTTTTTCCGGATCATGGCAGGGACCTCCTTTCCTCGGGGATCGGCTTCAGAACAGCCCGCTCTCCGGGTCAATCCTCTTCACCGCGATGTTGGTGACCACCAGCAGGATGCATCCGAACACGCTCTGCAGCAGCCCCACCGCGGAGGAATAGTTGTAGTTGTTGTTCTGCATCAGGGCCTTGTACACATAGACGTCCAGGGTCTGGGTCACGTCGATCAGGGAGTTGGAATCCCGCGTCACCTGGAAGAAGAGGCCGAAATCCGTGGAGAAGATATGCCCCACGTTCAGGATGAACATGATGGAGATGATCGGCCGGAGCAGGGGCAGGGTGATCCACCGGGTCTGCTGCCACTTGGTGGCCCCGTCGATCACGGCGCTTTCGTAGAGGCTCTGGTCGATGCCGGTGATGGTGGCCATGTACACCACCATGGAGTAGCCGAAGGTCTTCCAGGTGTTGATGAACACCAGCAGGAAGGGCCAGGGGCGCTTGTCCTGATACCACAGGATCCGCTCCCCGCCCAGGCTCTGGATCAGGGCGTTCACCAGGCCCTTGTCGGTGGACAGGAAGGCGAAAACGAAATAGCTGATGACCACCCAGCTCAGGAAGTGGGGCAGGAACACCGCCGTCTGGCAGATCTTGGCCAGCCTCCGGGAATGCAGATGGGAGATCATGATGGCCAGGGCCACCGGCAGCGTCACCCCGATCAGCAGAAACACCACGTTGTAGCCCAGGGTGTTCCGGAAGATGTTGGCCAGGTCCGGCGAGCGCAGCAGGAACTGGAAGTTCTTGAACCCCACCCACTTGGAATGCACAAACAGGCTGTAGATGAAGCCCTTCCCGGCCTTGACCTTGTAGTTTTTGAAGGCAAAGACGATGCCGAAGAGGGGGATGTAGCAGAAGGCGATGAACCACAGGACCGTGGGAAGGCTCAGAAACGTCAGCTCAAGATCGTCCCAGGTGAAGCGCCTGCGCTTTCTGCGGACCGGGGCGGAATCCTTGGTGACGGACAGATCGGTCTTTTTCATGACCGGAAGCCTCCTTGCGATATATGTCGGTTCCGGGCGGATATGCGCCATTTTCTTCATTTTGATTCAAAGAGGAGTATATCATTTTCCGGGGTCCCCCGCAAGGCGTTTTGGTCCCGCATATCCGGATGTACCGAAAAAAAACAAAGCAGGAAAAGCCGGAGCCGCAGCGAAAGAGATAATCAAATCATGCTGGAATCAGGAGGCTGATATCATGCGCGCCGGATTCGGCAGGGAAACCCTGACGCCGCCCCTGGGCGTCGAGCTGGCCGGTTACGGCTACTACCTGGGCCGGAAAGCGGAGTCCGTCCGGGATCCGCTGTACGCCCGGGCCCTGATGCTGGAGGAGGGGGAGACCCGGGCGTTGGTCATCAGCTGCGATCTGCTGGGGCTGAGCCGGGAGGTCTGCGGGGAGGTTTTCGCCCACGCCCGGAGCCTGGGCATTCCCCCGGAGCGGATCCTGCTGGTCAGCATCCATACCCATACGGGGCCGGACATCAAATATCATGAGGGCTGCGGATATCCGGATCCCGCCTATGTGGCCACCGTGGCCCCGGCCGTCTGCCGGGCAGTGGACTCCGCCCTCCGGGACCTGGCGGAGGTCCGCTCCCTGGAGTTCTCCCGGGTTCCCTTCGAGGGGGAGTATATCTATAACCGGGCCTTCCCGGAGGGGCCGGTGGACCGGAGCATCCGGAGCTTTTTCCTCGCCCGGGAAGGCCGGCCCGGCATCGCCCTGATCAGCGCCGCCTGCCACGGGGTCTTCCGGGGCCGGGTCCCGGCGGTTTCCGCCGATTTTGCCGGGGAGATCTGCCATCTGACGGAGGCCCGGGGCGTCCACGCCCTCTATCTGAACGGGCTCTGCGGCGATATCGATCCGGTGAGGCAGGAGGACGCCCTGCTGGATTCCTTTGCCCGCCTGGCGGCGGACTGCTTCTCCCGCCCCAAAAGGACGCTGACGCCGGGCTTCCGCTGCGGGGCGCTGCCCTTCAGCCTCCGGCTCATGCCGGTAACCCGGGAGGATATCCATGAGGCCGCCGCCCGGGCGGTGCAGCGGGCCGGCGGGCCGGATGCGCCGGCGGCCCGGGTGGCCCTGATCTGGGAGCGGGAGATGCTGGAGCGCTTCGATTCCCTGCAGCAGGAGGAGGCCTTCTCCGTCAAATATCTGTTCCTGGGCGGCATTCCGATCCTGGCCCTGCCCTTCGAGGGCTTCACGCAGATCGGGATGGACATCCGCCGGATCTGCGGATGCCCGGACGCCCTGGTCCTCGGCTGCGCCGAGGAGCTGCTGGGCTACCTGCCCACCCGGGACGACATCTCCCGGGGCGCCTATGCCGCCCTGGAATCCACCTTCCTCTACAAGCGGCTTCCCGTCGTCCCCGGCGAGGCGGAACGCCTGGGCGAGGCCATCGGCCGGGCCCTGGCGGAACAGGGGGACGGTCTTGAAACCCTGCTGCAGGATCTGGACATGCCCGCCGCCTTCATCCCCCGGATCCTGGAGGCCGCCGCTGCCCTGCCCCGCCCCTCCGGCCCGCCGGAGGAAGCTTCCGGCGCCCCGCCCGCGGATATCCCGGACGGAGACGGCGCCGCCACCCTGGCGCTCCATCTGCGCATCGCCCTGGAGGAGCGGGAACGGGGCGCCTGGAAGGGCCTTCCCGAAGAGGTCTGGCTGGCCACGATGAAATGCTTCTCCCGCTTCGTGGGGGAGGACATTCGCTGCCACGGCCGCCCCTGCTACACCCGGGGCTTCTGGACCGTCCGGCAGATTCATGCCCGGCTGTTCCGCCTGGGGGAGCTGGAATATGAGCTCCACGAGGAGAACGGCCGGCGGGATATCTCCCTCCACATTCCCTCCGATGCCCGCATGACCCCGGACCGGCTGGACGCCTCCGTCGCCCGGGCCGGAGACTTCCTGCGGGAATACTTCCCGGACTGGGCCGGGCTGCCCATGGTCTGCGAGTCCTGGCTGCTGTCCCCGGCTTTGAAGGGGCTCCTGCCGGAGGGCTCCCGGATTCTCGGCTTCCAGCGGGCCTTCCGCATCGACGCCGTGGACCCGGAAGCAGCTGGCGTCCTGTATTGGGTGTATCATCTTTCCAGGGATCAGGCGGAGGCCACGCCCCTGGACCGGCTGCCGGAGGAAACCACCCTGCAGCGGACCATGAAGGCCTTCCTGCTCTCCGGCGGCAAAATCGGCGAAGCCTCCGGCGAGCTGGTGCGTTCCTTCCAGCCCTGATCGAAGCAGAGGAACAGTCGCTTCGTTCCGTTTTCCTCTCCTGGAGTTTCACGATCTTCCATCTTGCAAAGGAGCTTTCCATGAGCAGCGGTCTTCTGATCGGAATCGACGGCGGCGGAACCCATTCCTCCGCCGTGGCCCTGTGGCCCGACGGACGGATTGCCGCCGCGGCCGCCGGCGGCGGCATGAACTTTCACCATGACGGCGTGGCGGCGGTGCGCCGCCGGCTGGAAGAGGTGGTCGGGGAGCTGTGCACCCGGGCCGGCGCCCCGGCGGAAAAAATCTGCGCCGGCCTGGCCGCCCTGGACGGGCCCGCGGATGCGGAAACCCTGGCACAGTTTGCCTCGGAGGCCTGGCCCGCCGGCGCCCTGGACCTGCAGTCGGACGCGTATATCGCCCTGATGGGCTGCACCCTGGGCGGCCCCGGCCTGATCGCCATCTGCGGCACCGGCTCCATGCTGCTGCTGCGGGACCGGGAAGGCCGCACCCGGGTCAGCGGCGGCTGGGGCTATCTGCTGGAGGACGCCGGCAGCGGCTTCACCCTGGCCCGGGAGGCCCTGCTGGCCGTGGCCGCCGAAGCGGACGGCACGGGACCCGCCACCGGCCTCACAGCCCCGGCCCTGGCTTATTTCAAGGCGGAGGCGCCCCGGGACCTCATTCCCCGGGTCTATGCCCCGGACTGCGGCCCAGCCCGCATCGCCGGCTTTGCCCGCAGCGTGCTGGAGGCCGCGGACCGGGGGAACGAAGCGGCCCTGGAGATTCTCCGGCGGAACATGGAGCGCCTGGCCTCCCAGGCGGCGCATCTGCTCCGGGAAGCCCCGGGGGTCACCTGCACCGGCGTCTGGGGCGGCATCTTTGCCCACAGCGCCGCCGCCCGGAGGCTCTATGAAGCCTCCCTGCGGGCCGCGGTCCCGGAGGCCCGGGTGACGGATCCCCCGCTTCCGCCCCAGCTGGGCGCCGTGATTCACCTGCTGTCCCGGGAGGGCCGGCTGACGGAGGACGTGCTGCAGAACATGAAAACAACCTGGAAGGAGATGCGTCCATGAGCGCCATCGATACCTATTTTGACAATCTGGAAAGCCTGCTGGCCCGGGTCCGGAGCACCCAGGCGGAAGCCATGGAACAGGCGGCCCGCCGGATCGCCGACAGCCTGAAGGCCGGCGGCATGATCTATACCTTCGGCACCGGCCATGGCCACCTGCTGGCCCTGGAGGTCTTTTACCGGGCCGGCGGCATGGCCCGGGTCTGCCCCATCATGGATGAAAAGCTGATGCTTCACGTCAGCGCCGCAGGCAGCACCCTGGAGGAGCGCCGGGAGGACTGGGTGGAAAAGCTCCTGGCCCGCTATCCGATCAAGGCCGGCGACGTGCTGATCTCCATCTCCAATTCCGGCCGCAACGCCGTGCCGGTGCTGCTGGCCCTGGAGGCCCGGAAGCGGGGCGCCTTCGTGATCGCCCTGACCAGCATGAATCATTCCTCCGCCGTCTCCTCCCGCAACAGCCTGGGCCTGCGCCTGTTTGAGGCCGCCGACCTGGTGCTGGACAACTGCGGCGTGCTGGGGGACGCCGCCGTCCGCTTCGAGGACGGCGCCCAGGTGGGCCCCACCTCCACCGCCGCCGGCGCGGCCATCCTGCAGGCCGTCGTCTGCCGGGTCAAGGAGCTGTCCCTGGCGGAAGGCTTTGAGGCGGACTTCTTCAAATCCAGCAACGTGGACGGCGGCGACGAATGGAACGACCGCCTGATCGCCCGCTACGCCGGCCTCATTCCCGGCCTGAAATAATGAAAATGGTACATTGGGGACAGTCCCTAATGTACCA